>NZ_JBFBCF010000052.1:0-45819 GCF_040683035.1 Streptosporangium sp. NPDC051022
ACGCCCAGCAACACGACCTACCCGACACCGTCAGCGGCCACACCGAGCTGACCGAAACCAGATAGGAAACACTCCGGGAAACCGGGGGAACCTCAGAAGGTTGCAGGGGAGTCAGGTGGCGCCGAGGGCCAGTGGCTGACATCCCGTGTTGCTTGGGATGAGTGAATGCCGGAGCGTGCTTAGCGGTGCTCTGGCCGCCGCCCGTGAATCCGGACACATACCTGGTTTGCCGACCTTGCCCGACGCGTATCGGGGTTCTGGACGTGCAGGTGACATGGGCGCGAGTGGTTCTCGGACGGCCCTGAACCCGGGTTAGGCCGACGGCGGAAGAACGGACGTTTGGGCTGATATTGCGATACCACTTTCTGTCAGAATGACAAAAAGCTAGTCTGGGTGCATGACCGACGACCGATGGGAGCCTCCCGTCGTCCTGCTTGCCGTCGACCTGGTGATCCTGACGTTGCGTGAATCGAGCCTGCAGGTGCTGCTCGTCGAGCGCGGCGTCGAACCGTACAAGGGCGCCCTGGCACTACCCGGCGGGTTCCTGCGGCACCTTGAGGAAGACCTCGCCGTCGCGGCCCACCGGGAGCTGTCGGAGGAGGCCGACCTGGACGTCGAGACCCTGCGCCTGGAGCAGATGGGCGTGTACGGCGAGCCCGGCCGTGATCCGCGCGGCCGGGTGGTGTCCGTGGCCTACCTGGCGATCGCGCCCCGGCTGCCCGAGCCGACGGCCGGGACGGACGCGGCCGACGCCCGATGGCAGCCGGTCGATCGCGTGCTCTCCGGAGACCTCGAGCTCGCCTTCGACCACCGGCGGATCGTCGCCGACGGTGTCGAGCGCGCCCGCGTCAAGCTGGAGCATTCGGCGCTCGCGACGGCGTTCTGTGGACCGATCTTCACGATCACCGATCTTCAGGAGGTGTACGAGGCGGTATGGGGGATGCCGCTCGATCCCAGGAACTTCTACCGCAAGGTTCAGAAGACCGAGGGTTTCATCGTCGCGGCCGGTTCGGCGCGTAAAGCCGCGACCGGGCGACCGGCCCGGCTGTTCAAAGCCGGTCCGCGCGAGGTTCTGTACCCACCGATGGCCCGGCCTGCCGGACCGTCGACCGAAGAGGAGAAGTGAAGTGAGTCGTCCGATCGTGATCCTCACCGCACTCGATCTTGAGTACCAGGCGATCCGCGAGAAACTGACCGGCCTGCGGTTGCACCGGCACCCGCAGGGCACCCGCTTCGAGGTCGGCCGCCTCGCCGACGGCCGGTGCCGGGTCGCCCTGGCCCACGTCGGCAAGGGCAACCAGTCCGCGGCGGTGCTGGCCGAGCGCGCCATCGCCGAGTTCACCCCGGCTGCCCTGCTCTTCGTGGGGGTGGCCGGTGCCCTGCACTCCCACATCGCTCTGGGAGATGTGGTGGTGGCGACGCACGTCTACGCCTTCCACGGTGGAACGAGCGAGGACGACGGCTTCAAGAGCCGTCCTCGCGTCTGGGAGACCTCGCACAGTGCCGACCAGATCGCCCGTCACATCGTCCGCGACGGTTCCTGGCGGCGAGGTCTTTCCGCTGACGACCGGGTCCCCGAGGTGCACTTCGGGCCGATCGCCGCCGGTGAGGTGGTCCTGAACTCCAGAATCTCCGCGCACGCGCGCTGGATCCGGGAGCACTACAACGACGCGCAGGCGATCGAGATGGAAGGCGCCGGAGTGGCGCAGGCCGGGCATCTGAACGGGGCGCTGCCGGTGGTCGTGGTACGGGGCGTCAGCGACCGGGCCGACGGCACCAAGGAGGCCACGGACCGCGAGCGGTGGCAGCCGCGGGCGGTGGCCAACGCGGCGGCGTTCGCCGCAGCCCTGGCCGGAGAGCTGGCCTGCGAGGGAGAAGACGACGACCAGTTCCCAGCGACGGGTACCGGAAGGAGCACGGCGATGGGGGAGACGACCCGAAACATCGCGAAGGGGAACGCCCAGGTGGGAGTACAGGCCGGTACGGTGAACGGCGGCATCCGGATAAGCCTCGGGCCGAACCCCCCGGCCGACCTGGGAGAGGCGCTCGCCGCCTTCCGTGCCCGGCTCCAGCGGGCGCGGGCGGCCGGTCACCTGGACGAGGACACCTACGCGGCGGCGGAGGCGGAGCTCACCGCGGCCGACGAGGCGCTGGAGACGGACACGCCGCAGAGCACGAGCAAACTGACGCTGGCGCTCAAGAAACTGCGCGGGCTCATCGGTGACATATCCGAGTTGGCCGCCGAACTGGCGGTCATCATCGCTCTGGCGCAAGGCTTGTCATGACGGTTCCGGGCACCACCACGACAAACGTTGCCGGGGGTTCCTCCTATGTCGGAATGCAGGCGGGGACCGTGCACGGTGATGTCTCCGTCTACACGACATTCGCGGACGATCCGCCTGAGAAGAAGTTCGAGACAGGTGCTCGATTCCTCGACGGCGGCATGCCGGGGCGGGCATGGCAGCTCATCAACGAAGCCGTCATGGCCGAGTACCGCAGTGACGAAACCTGTTTCCACCGGCTGCTCGCCCTGGTGAGCGGCAGAACGCGACGTGAGCTCTCCCCGGAGGAGGCGGGTCTGCTGCGGGACGCGCTGCACAGGTTTCCTCCCACCGGTAACAATGCATGGGCCGACGGCCTGAGAACGGTTCACCGTCTGCTGGACTCCGCAGGGAAACCCGAGGCGGATCTCCACGTCCTGCTGAAGGAGTTCGACAAGCTCGGCCGCGTTCAGCGCGCCATGATCCTGCGGCATCTGGAAGTGTTCCTGGACGGGCCGCTCAAGGACAAGATGTGGCATCGAGCCCTGACACGGGCCGCGCAGGAACAGATGGCCAACGGCCGGGCGGACCGGGTCTGGAAGTTCTTCCAGCCGGATCCGACCGGGCCGAGGAAACGGATGGCGCGCCCACCCGTCATCTCCCTCGCCACCTGGGCTCAGGCGATGACGGCTACGACCGTCTTCGCCGCGGCAGCGGCCCACATCGGTTACCTGCTGGTGCGTGAAGGTCCTATTCCCGCTCTTCTCGGCTACCTGCTGAGCATCGTCGGCGGTTACCTCGGCGCGCGTGATGGTGCGAAGTGGCGTTTTCACACGGTACGGCGCCGGGAGAAAGACAGGAAGTACGGGACGCCCCCGCGGCGCGAGGTCGCACCGCCCGGTGGGTTCGCCAGAAGAATGGACCAACTATTCGATCACTACTCCGCCAGGTACGTTCCACGGGGGACGGACCGCGCTGTCTGGCTGGCGGCGACCGCGGGGATCCGCAGGAGCATACGTGATGAGCTGGCAGACACCTACCGGGAGACGAGGACCGGGGCTGAGAAGGTCGCATGGCTGATCCGGTACCGGGTCGGCGACGTGAAGGAGCGCTGGGAGAAAGGCACGTTGTGGAACTACCGCAAGGAGCTCGTGGCGCCCCTGTCCGTAAAAACGATGACGATCCTCGGGCTCGCCGCTCTTGCCTGCGGAGGGAGTTGGGCGGTGGGCATCGCGATTTTGGCCAGTCCCTTGAGCGCGGCCTGTTCGGCGTTCCTGGCGCTGGTAGGCGGGTGGATCGCCGCCCGTGCCTGGCTGCGCATCACTTTGGAGCGTCGACGGTCCGCCGCCGACAAGTTCGAGAGCGAATGTGCACTGGAGGAGGACAGAGCGGCCTTCGAGCGGTGGAAGGCGAAACTGGCCGACAAGCCCGAAGACCATGAGATGGCCGCATGGCTGGACCATGACCGGAAGGTGCTGCTGAACGAGGCATTGCAGCACTACAAGCTGGCCATGAGCGACGTCATCGCTCACGCCTTCATCGAAACCCCCGCCCCTTCGGCCAAACGCGCACGAGTACGGAGCGGCCCGTGGCGCTATGCGAAATACCAGCTTCTCGTCTTTCTTCTTACCGCGGACGGGGTACGCCAGCTCGCCGTCAAGCTCGACTTCGGACAGGGCACATTCCACGATCGGCAGCGGATCAATTACCGCTTCGAGGCGGTCGCAGCAGTACGGGTGAGCCAGTCGGACGACGATGAACGGATCTTCGAGCTCGCTCTTGTCAACGGACAGGAGATCAAGGTCCAGGTGACGGGGCCGGGAATGGAGGAGCTCCAGCAGGGCGAAAGTCCCGGAACGGTGTTCGAAGTAACGTTGGACGCCGCGGGCCTCCAGCACACCTTGCACGTCCTGGAGGGGATCGCCGCAGAAGGGAAGGAATGGATCACACATGAACACCGTCGCGGCCAGGCCTGCGCGGGGAACCTCGCAACCGCCGTGCAGGGACCGACGGACTGATCATGGAGTAGTCATCTATCGAGGACTTGAAACGGCTCAATCCCGATCACTGTCCGGGGTCGGGCGCGTGACGTTCCCGGTGGGCGCGGAAATAACGTTCCGAGCGTGGAGAATGCGCCGTGCAGTCAGCAGGGAGTTGCGCAGCCCGTGAGCGGCGATCCGCTCGCGCAGCGCGGCCCAGCGCCCGGCCTGGGTGCCGACGACGCCCCACAAATCGTGCTGCAGCTTGCCGCGCGCCGCCCAGGTCTGGTCGTAGGCGGGGTGGACGCCTTCACCGCGCACAGCCTGCGCGCCGGCGGCGCCACCGTCGCCTACGCCGCAGGCGTCCCGGTCTCCGTCATCGCCAAGCACGGCCGCTGGGCCCCCGCCTCCCCGGTCGTGCTGCGCTACATCCGCGCCGTCGACCGCTGGCGCGACAACGCCATGCGCAACGTCGGCCTGTAACCCATGCAAAACCGGACGACACCACCTGGACCTTCACCGGCCTGACCAGCCCAAACGTCCGCGTGGCCTGCGCCGGCCCGCGTGTTGCTCGTTGCCGCCACCCGGGGAGGGCCTCATCGCCGAACACGGGGGCTGGACCGGAGCAACGACACCGCACATCGTGAGGGCTTCTCTGAGCGTCTCTGAGACGCTCAGACACTTTCGCCACAGCGGTCGTCGACACCCGAGAACGCCTCTCCCGGCACCGCACCCCGCCCCGGCTCGCGGGGGACGGGTATCGAGCCTGGCCAGGCGAAGAGACGGCGTCCGAGCCGAGGGGCTACTCGTCCTCGACAGAGGTGTCACTGACATCCTGGTGACGACTTCCGCTGACAGCAGATGACGAACCTCCAGCCTCCGGCGGCGTGACTCGGCCTCGAAGAAGAGCCCCGCGATGATCACTGGCAGCCCAAAAGGGCCTCTGAGCTGCGCACTGACACCTCATGCAGATTCCTGCTGACATCCCGGTGCAGATTCCCACACACGCGTTGGGGGAGTGGAAGAGACTCGCGGGGTGCCAACTTGCGGGAATCTTCATTCCCGGTAGTTGGCAACATGTCCCTGTGACGCAACGGATCGTGATTACTGTTTTTTAATTTCTGGAAAATAGAAAATGCTACCCTGGGGCGGTGAGTGAGAGGGCGGGCGCGGTGACGCCATGCAAGCACTGTGGGATGCCGATCGAGCAGCGCTCGGGACGGGGGCGTCCGCGGGCTTACTGTCCGCAGAGTGACTGTCAGGCGGCGGCCAAACGGGAGCGGGAGCTGAAACGGGCCACGCCTGGGCTGGAGGGGACGCTGGCTCGGGCGGAGGAGTTCTACGAGCGCATGGAGAAGGGCATGGCGGCGGTGATCGCGCCGCTGGCGCAGATCCTGGCCGACGAGTTGAGCCCGGCGGGGGTAGAGGCCAAGCTGAGCGCGGTGCAGGCCGAGGCCCACACGCGGGTGGCGATCGCGCGCACCGAGCGGGAACAGGCCTTCGAGCAGGTACGGCTGGCACGCGAGGCCACCACCCACGCGCGCCGCGAGCGAGACGTGATGGCACGGCAGGCGGAGGAGGCCCACGCCGAGCGGGACGTCGCCCTGGCCGACGCCGAGACCGCCAGGGAACAGGCACTGGCGGCCCTGCACGAGGCGGCGGCGACCGAACGGCTGGCCAAACACGCGGAACAGGAGGCGCGGCGGCGGGCGGAGCGCGCGGAGGCGGCCAGGGAGGTGGCGCTGCGGGAGGCGGCAGAGCGGGTCGAGGCGGCCGAGAGCGCGGCGGAACAGGCGCAGGTGCATGCCCTGCAGGAGCGGGAACAGGCCGAGCAGGCCCTCACGGAACGTGACCGGGCGGAGCGCGCCGCGGAGATCGCGCAGGAGGCGAGAGCCGAGGCCGAACGGGCCGTCGTCGCCTCGGAGGCCCGGGCTCAGGCGATCGAGGCCGAACGGGACCGCGCGCAGGCACGGGCCGACGCCGAGGCACAGGCCAGGGCGCGGGCCGACGCCGAGGCGGCCGAGGCTCGGACGCAGGCGGCGCGGGCCGACAGGAAGGCGGCCCAGGCGGTCAAACGGGTGGAGGAACAGCTGGCCGAGGTGCAGGCGCGGGCCGGCGGACGGATCGCCGAGGTGGAGGAACGGGCCTCGGCGAAGGTCACCGAGGCGCAGGCGGAGCGTGACCGGGCGCTCATGCAACTGGCCATGGAGCAGATGAGGCTGTCCGACATGCGCGAACAGCTGGAGGCGATGCGCCTCGAGGCCGCTCAGCTGCGGGAGCGCGCGGTGGCCGCGGAACTGGGCCCGGTGCTCAGGCCCGCCCAACCGGAGGAGAAGTAGTCTCCCGCTCTGTGCCGGCGGCGCCGGATCGGTCGTCGGCGAGGAGTGAGTGCCGAAAGCACAGGCCGTAATCGCAGAGTGTTACTCCGGGACCGGCGGCACGGGGAGGTGACCGGTTGTTCGGCGGCCACGGCTCGCAAGATGGATGGGGGAATGCGACACAAGGTGTCGGGTTTTACATCGAGTACGGGTTTCACCGGTCGACGTCGACGGCACATGCGGAACCGGACTTACAAACAGATAGGGATCTCAATGCGCGAAACACCAGAAGAACTCGAAGGACTCCAGGCCCTCCTCGATGCCTCCCTTTCCCGCTCCACCTCGCACCTCCGCTCGATCGTCACCGAGAACACCCTGAGCGCGGAGCAGCTCACCCGGATCCTGACCGGCATGTGCACTCTCGCCCTGTCCACCGTGACGGCGAAGGGCGAACCACGGATCAGCGGTGTGGACGGGCACTTCCTGCACGGAAAGTGGCACTTCGGTACGGCGCGCGGCGCCGCCAAGGCCCGCCACCTCGCCGCCCGCCCCGCCGCCAGCGCCGCGCACCTGCGCGGGGAGGACCTGGGCGTGTTCACCCACGGCACGGTGGAGATCCTCAACCCCCAGGACGGCGAGCCGGCCCCGGACTGGCCGGACCTGCTCGCGTACTTCAAGGACTTCTACGGCGACGACCTCTTCGACTGGGACAACGACGTGGTCTACTACCGACTGCATCCGCACTGGATGACCGCCTACGCCCCCGACATCACAAAGCTCACCGCGGAGTCCCGGTCCTGACCCCGGCACAGGCACTCGCGGGACCGTGTCGGCCACCGGTACTGGTGAGCTCGCTCGTTTGACTGCCGCGAACCGTCGTTCCCACGGGGCTGACGGTGACGTTCCGTGTTTCCCGGCGGCGTAGCGGTTCCCGGCTCCGCCGCCTTCCCCGAGGAGACGGGCGGTGGTCTTGTCGTGGTAGCCAAGGGCGACGGCTGAGGCGGGCATTTCGAGGAGTCGCCCCCGGATGGTGGCGCCGCGGGCGGCGTCCGCGGAAACGCCGATGGGCAGGCCAGGTGCTTGGACACCGTGAACTAGGCCATCCCGGACTCGCTGGTCAGGTCCACCATCCGGGCCTCACCGCGGGTCAGTCGAGCCACGATGCGCAGCCGGGCCCCATCTGCCGGCGGCTGGAACAGCACCGCGGCGGCAACCCGGCCGCGATGTCGGCACTGACGCATCTCCCGCCGTCACCCTCAACATCAATCGCCACACCGTGATGACAGTTTGAATCTGTGAGGATTCTGCAAGGGGGCGAATGTGAAGTTCACGACCAGCGCACCCAGCTCACCGGCCCGAGCCGGCGCCTCGCCGGATGAGCGCGCCACCCGGTTGCCCGGCAGGGGGCCGCGCTGGGAAGGCTCGGCCACGGCTGTCCCGGGTCTGCTGGCCTTCACCGGCGCGATCGGGTCAGCCGAGCCGCACGCGCACGCCGCAGTGCAGGCCCTGCTGGTGTTCGGCGGCGAGGTGGTGCTACGTGACGGCCGCGGCCACCGGCGACGAGTGCAGGCCGCGATCATCCCAGCCGGGGTCCGGCACGAACTGCGAGCCTCTCCGGACTCCTTCGGCCTGCTCGCCTACCTCGACCCGACCGGACCGGCCGGGCGCGCGGCCACCGCACGTGCCGCGGCCAGCGGTGAGGCGGACGCCGTGAGCACCTGGCAGGCCGCGGCCCTCCCGCTTGCCGCCACCGCTGGAGTCACTGCTGGGGTCACCGGTCCGGCGGAACTGTCTTCCGTGCTCTGCTCGACCGTACCGTCGGCGGGGACGGGCGACTTTCCCGCCGCGCTGTCGCGCGCGCTGCAGGCCGTCCCGTTGCTCGTTGACGGGCCGTTGCTGCTGGACGACCTGGCCGCCCGCGCAGGGGTATCGGCCAGCCGGCTGGGGCACCTGTTCGCCGAGCACCTGCACCTGCCCTATCCGGCCTGGCGGCGCTGGACCCGGCTGCTGCACGCCATTCAGGCCGTCCGTGGCGGCGCCACGCTCACCCGGGCCGCGCACGCGGCCGGGTTCGCCGACAGCGCGCACCTGAGCCGCACCTGCCGGGCCATGTTCGGCATCACTCCCAGCCAGGCCCTGGCAGCCACCGGTTGGAACACCGCCGCGCACGGACGCCGGTAGACGGCCGGGAGCCCTGGCAGCCATGGCGGTCCGGGGTTGATGGGCGTCGTAGCGGATCTGTTCAAGCCTGGATCCGGGGACGGCGCAAGGGTGAGGCCTATGTCCTTCGTGCACTCGTCTGTCGACAGCGCCGTCCGGGCGGCGGCCCGGACGGTCGTCCGCTACGGGTACGTCCCGCTGATGCTGGTCGGCGTCAACGGCGCCGCCATCGCCCTGACCGCCGCCGGTGCTTCCAAGCTGTGGCTGCTCGGCCTGCTGGCCGCCGCGATCGTCCTGTCCTTCGCCGCCGAACGCATCCTGCCCTATGACAGCGCCTGGAACTCCTCCCAGGCCGACGCCGGCCGTGATGCCGCGCACGGTGTGGTCAACGAGAGTCTCATCCTGGCCGGTGTCGCGGTCATCCCGCTGCCGGCATCCGCCCTGTCGACGGCGCTCCCAGGTGCCGCCGTCTGGCCACACACCTGGCCGTTCCCGGCGCAGGTGCTGCTGGCCGTGCTGATCGCCGATCTCGGCATCACCCTGACGCACCACGCCAGCCACAAGATCGGCGCGCTGTGGCGCCTCCACGCCGTCCACCACTCCGTCAAACGCTTCTACGGCCTCAACGGACTGATGAAGCACCCCCTGCACCAGAGTCTGGAGATGACCGCCGGCGTCGCGCCGCTGCTGCTGATCGGCCTGCCCGTGCAGGTCGCCTCGGTGCTGGCGCTAGCCGTCGCGGTCCAGCTGCTGCTTCAGCACTCCAACGCCGACTACCGCATCGGCACCTTGAAGTATGTGCTCGCCCTGAACGAGGGGCATCGCTTTCACCACCTCAAATGGGCCGGCATCGGCGACGTCAACTTCGGCCTGTTCACCCTCGTCTGGGACCACCTGCTGGGCACCTTCTCCTACGACCCCACCCGCCGCTTCACCTCCGAGCAGATCGGCATGGCCGCCAAACCCGACTACCCCACCGGCTATCTGGCCCAGCTTGCCGAGCCTTTCCGCGCTTCGGGCGCTTGCCACGCCGAGCCCGGCGGCGGCGAAGACGGGGTGCCGTCAAGGAGTCCGCGATGAGCCGCCAAACCTGGTCTGAGCTGGGATGTCGTGACAGTCGTACGGGGTCCGGCTCTCGCGACGTGGCCTGGCCGGTACAGGCGAGCCAGCCGTCCGTAATGCTGGGGCGTCGCGAGCGGATCTATCAGTATGGAGTGTCCGCCGCTCAGCATGGACGAGCCGGTCGGCCACTGGACGGTGCTCAGCGATGAGGCCGGCCTGGTCAACGCCAAGCAGGAGAGCACGCGCCTTGCTTTCGCGCCGCTGCCGAAGTTCCATACGCAGCACGGACGCTTCCAGCGTCGCCGGGCGGAGTTTCCCGACGAGGTGGTCGGAACGCATCGGTCACAGGTTCCGCAAGAACCTGTCCATGACGCAGATCGTCGAGCCGGCCCAGGCCGGCAGCGGCGTAGTCGCCGTGGAGAACCGGGCGGCCTGACGTTCGGCCGCCGGGGGGCCGTTGGTGAGAAGCACAGAAGTCCCGGCTCCGAAACGGTTTGGCGGCTCATCGCGAACTTCTTGACGGCACCCCGACTGAGCACACCGCAGGCGACCGGCTCGTGATCGGCCATCACTGGGGGAGTGAGTGAACATGACGACGGCCCGTACCTGGAACGATCAGCAGGCGAAGTCGGCCCGGCGCTGGACGCTCGGTGCCGTGGCCCTGAGCCTCGTGGCCGCCGCCGTACTCCTCCTCGTGCCGGTCTACGCGTCGGCCACCCCGTCCGGGATCACCGGCGAGCGCGCGACCGACCTCATCGGCGGTCGCGCGCTGATCTTCCTCATCCCGGTCGCGATCTCCGTGCTCCCCCTCCTCATCGCCGGAGCGCTGCGCAAGGCGTCCACCCTCGCCTCGACCGTCCTCCTGGGCGCCTTCTGCCTGATCACCCTGCCCTCGGCCGGCATCTTATTCATCCCCTCCGCCGTCTGCCTTCTCGTCGCGTTCACCCGCCTGCTGCCCCGCTGACGGACCCGGCCGACCAGCGCGATGTCCGGAATCGTCAACGTCCGATGTCCGGGAGGGGAAGACCGCTACTTCACCCCTGGCCGTGGCTTCGGGAGTCCTGGGCCCCTTGTGGGCTCACCGTGCCTGCCCCTTGCCTCCGGCGAACGAGGAAAGCGCCCCGGGGGTGTCAGCCCACTCAGCAGACGCAGTAGCAGTGACGGCCTCCGCCGTTGATGGGGGCGAGGATGTGGCCGTTGGGGCCGGGCACGATCACGTAGGTGGTCCCGCCGATGACGATCGTGCCGCCCGTCCCACCACCGGCAGACCGGCAAGCCTCCCGTTGATCAGGCCCGTCCCCTCCCCATGCTCCCTCCTCGAACCCCGCGACCACGGGAAGGGGCATGGCGGACGGCGAGCTCGGCCTGCGGGTCAGGCAGGGCCGCCGCTCAGCCGGATCGCGGCGAGGCCGCCGAACTGCTCAGCCGGGAAGGGATCGCGCTACGCGAGCGAACGCTGTGGCGGCTGCTGTACGAGTCCGCAGCGCGGTCTTCGGAAGTTCTAGGCCTGGATGTCGATGAACTGGACCTGCGCAACCGGCGGGCCCGGGTACAGCGCAAGGATGGCGCGGTCAACGTCATCGTCTGGCGCACCGGCACCGCCCGGCTGCTACCCCGTCTGCTGGACGGGCGCCAGACGGGGCCGGTGTTCACCACCGACCGGCGTGCTGGTCTACTTGGCACGTCGAGCGCGGGTCGGTGGTGGTGCACTCCCAGACGCTCAAGGCCTCGGCCTCGGAGGTGGCCGCGATGGTGGAGGGTGCCATCCGGCACGGCACCGCGATGAAGGTCGAGGGCAACTAGTGCTGTGACCGAAAACGATCACCGGGTTGACGTATAGAGCGCTGCTGCCAGTTGGATGGTGCTGATCACGTTCGATCAGCGCTCGGGAGGCAGAGTGACGCAACCGGTCAAGGTCCGCAGGCTCACGGACCTGGAAGGGCAGAAGCTGCAACGGATCGTGCGGCGTGGCACCACCAGCACGGTCCGCTACCGGCGGGCGATGATCCTGCTGGCCTCGGCAGGCGGCAACACCGTGCCGGTCATCGCCCGCTTGGTCCAAGCCGATGAAGACACCGTGCGCGATGTCATCCACCGCTTCAACGAGATCGGGCTGGCCTGCCTGGACCCTCAGTGGGCGGGAGGCCGTCCCCGCCTGCTGAGTCCTGACGATGAAGACTTCGTCGCGCAGACGGCCACCACGCGACCCGCCCAGCTCGGCCAGCCCTTCACCCGCTGGTCCATCCGCAAGCTTTTGCACTATCTGCACCGCCTGCCCGGCCGTAGCCTCACCCTGGGCCGGGAGGCACTGCGCACCCTGCTGGCCCGCCATGGCATCACCTTCCAGCGCACCAAGACATGGAAGGAGTCCCCGGACCCGGACTTCGACGCCAAGCTGGAAGAGATCGAGTACGCCCTGACGCACCGGCCCGAACGCACCTTCGCCTTCGACGAGTTCGGCCCGCTCGGCATTCGCCCCACCGCCGGCACGGGCTGGGCACCCGCGGGCGAGCCGGACCGGCTGCCGGCCACCTACCGCCGCACCCAGGGCGTCACCTACTTCCACGGCTGCTACTCGGTCGGCGATGACCTGCTTTGGGGCGTCAACCGATCCCGCAAGGGCATCGGCCCCACCTGGGCCGCGCTGCGCTCCATCCGCGCCGCCCGCCCGGACGGCGCCCCGATCTATGTGATCCTGGACAACCTGTCGGCCCACAAGAACTGGCGCATCCGCGCCTGGGCCAAGAAGAACAAGGTCAGGCTGCTGTTCACCCCGACCTACGCCTCCTGGGCCAACCCGATCGAGGCGCACTTCGGCCCCTTGCGCCAGTTCACCCTGGCCAACTCCGATCACCCCAATCACACCGTCCAGACTCGGGTGCTGCACGCCTACCTGCGCTGGCGCAACGCCCATGCCCGTCATCCCGACCTGCTGGCCGCCCAGCGCCGCGAACGCGCCCGGGTCCGAAGTGAGAAGGGCATCCGCTGGGGCCGCCGTCCCCTCGCACCGGCAGCTTGAGAGCTCACCCAACCCGGTGATCGTTTCCGGTCACAGCACTAGGTCGATTCGCACGGCCAGTCGGAGATCGGGTTCGGCATCACCCGGCTGCTGAACGTCGACCTGCTGCCGCGCATCAAGCAGATCAATCACGTGCGGCTCTACCAGAGCGGGCCGGGTGACGCGGCCCGCTACAGCAGGCTGGCGGCGGCGTTGACCCGGCCGGTGCGCTGGGACCTGGTCGCCAAGAACTACGACCAGGTGATCAAGTACGCCACCGCCATCCGCACCGGCACCGCCTCCACCGAGGCGATCTTGTCGCGGTTCACCCGCTCGGCCTCGCATCCGGCCTACCAGGCGATGCTGGAGATCGGCCGCGCCCAGCGCACCATCTTCGTGGCCCGCTACCTGCGCGACCGGAGCCTACAGCGCGAGATCGAGGAAGGGCTGAACGTGGTGGAGGCATGGAACGGCGCCAACGCCATCATCTGCTACGGCCGCGGCGGGGAGATCTCCACCAACCGGCGCGAGGAGGTGGAGATGACCGCGTTGTGCCCGCGGATCCTGCAGGCCGCGCCGGTGTTCGTCAACACGCTCATGCTGCAGGACGTGCTGGCCGACGCCCAGTGGGCGGACCTGCTCACCCCGGCCGACCGGCGCGGGCTGACCTCGCTGTTCTGGCAGCATGTCCGCCCCTACGGCGAGGTCAGGCTGAACTTGTCGGCCCGGCTGCCCATCGCCGGGCCAGCCGCTCCCGCCCCACGGGGGTGAGAGAGGCGGGAGCTGAGGCGAGGTGTCGCACGGGGGGCGTCCGTACGATGCTGTGCGGTCGCCGCCAGGCGTCCACGACGCGGCGGCAGCCGACAGGCGCGATCGAGAAACGGGGAGGGCGGGGGCGCGATGCGGCGACAGCGGTGGGCGATCTGGGTGCCGCTGGCCCCGGCGCTGCTGGCCCTGACGCTGCACCGAAGGCTGACCCCTTCCGGCGTTGTGGCCCAAAGGGGAAGCAGCCACCTCAGCATCGTCTAGTACTCCAGTGACACTTCGGGATCTTGAGGGGTCGGGGTCACATGGCTCGGGGTCATGGCCCTCCCGCCCGCGATGGACCCGGCGGCTCACCTGCTCAATGCCCTGAACGGCGTCATGCTCCGCCAGCAGCCGCCGCCACGGCCCCGGGGCGTCCAGCAGGAGGGGTGCGCCGGAGTCACCGGGGCGCCGGGCGGCGACTCGTACGGAACGCCGTCCGCCGTCCTGACGCTCACCCGCCTGTCCTCGGACACCTCCTCCAGCAGCTCGGCCCGCCCCTCCACGCGGACCACCAGGTGCCGCAGGCAGGCCCGCCACCAGGGGTCGGGCCACACCCCGGCGAGGAGTCCGGCAGGCACCGGCAGCCCGTTCAGCATCCATGACTCCACGGTGGCGCGGCACTCCTTTTCGTGCCCGTCCAGGTGCTCAAGCAGCGCCGCGAACTGCTCACCGACCGGGCTGGACCGCACGGCCCTGGGCACGGACGCCAGCAGCTGGCCGCCGGTCTTCCTACAGCGCAGGGTCATCCCGTCCAGCGCCTGGCTCGTGGCCGCGGACGGCGCGGACTCACGTGAGGGGAATCGTCATGGCGACGACTATGTCGGCGGGCACCGACAATCGTCCCGGTCTCTAACCCCGGAGGGTGCTTGATCACGGTTTGGTGTCGCGCGACCGAATGATCTTGACGTGGGAGCACCCATGAGACGTTATTAGAACATATTTTCCCATCCCGGCAGGAGGCTCTCGTGTCCCTATCCCTGGTTCGCCGATTAGCCGCTTACTGCGGCGCCGCCGGCCTGATCACCGGCCTGCTCACCGTCACGGCCCCCGCCGCCTCGGCGGCCGGCACCACCACCGACCTCGGGGTCACCGACTCCTACACCGCCGACCTGGCCGTCGGCGGCGGCCGGGTGTTCGTTCCGGCCGGCGACCGCATCATCGTGGCCGGCACTGACGGAAACCTCACCGGCGGTGTCGTCACCGGCCTGCCCGGCGTCCAAGAGCTGGCCGTGAACGCGGACGGCACCCGCCTGTACGCGGCTCTCACCGGCTCGAACGAGGTCGCCGAGATCGACACCGCGAGCCTCGCCGTCACCCGCCGGATCGACCTGTCGGCCCACCCCTGCCCGTCCACCCTGGCGTTGCTGGGCGAGCGGTTGTGGGTGGGGCACGGATGCGACAACGGCCCCGGCGGCGTCGTCGGCCTGGATCTCAGCGCGAGCGCCCCGGCGCCCGTGGCGGTCGGGGGCGAGCACCTGCGGCCTCCCGTGCTCGCGGCCGCCGGCGACACGCTCGTGGTCGGCCAGACCGCCCTGCACCACGCCGACATGCTGGTCTACGACCTCGGCGACGGCGCCCCCGCGCTGCGCGGCACGATCGACGGCGAGGAGTGGCGCATCGACTCCCTGCGCGACCTCACCCTGAGCTCCGACGGCGGCACCCTGTTCAGCGCGGCCGACACCCCCGGTCACTTCACCAGGTACGACACCAGGACCCTGGCGGCGACCGGCACCTACGGCGACGGCTGGGACGGGTACCCGTCCGCCGTGGCGCTCGGCTCGGACGGCGCGTACGTCGCGGCCGGACGCCAGTGGGGCAGCACCGACCTCACCCTCTACGACGCGGCGACGGGCGCGGAGCTGTTCGCGGCCGACCAGCCGGACGCCGAACTGCTCCCGGACGGCGTCGCGTTCTCCGGCACGGACGTCTTCGCACTGCTGCGCAGCTCCACGGACCGGCTGCTGCTGTGGCGGGTGACGGGCGTCGCGCTACCGGCCACCAAGCTCACGGTGACGGCCCCCGCGGACGCGTACGCCGGCTCGCCGATCACCGTCGAGGGGCGGCTCACCCGCGCCGACGGCGAGGCGCTCGGGCTCAAGCCGCTCACGGTGATCCAGTACCTGCCCGGTTGGAGGAAACTGCCGATCACCGGCGTGACGACGCGGCAGGACGGCACGTTCACCTTCCAGGACACGCCCGTCTTCGAGCTGCCGCCGTACATCGGCGAGGTGATCTACTGGGTGTTCTGGGACGGCGACGACGGCCACCGCCGCAGCAGCGCCTCCGTCACCGTGACGGTCAAGCGCGAAGCCACGCTCACCCTGACAGGGCCGCAGTCCGGCGTCGCCGGCACGGCCGTGGACCTGAGCGGCGTCCTGGCGGCGGGCGACAGGCCGCCCTCTCCGGGGTCCACGCTCACCGTGCAGCGCACCCTGTACGTCAAGGGCACCAGCGGTAAGACCGTCAAGCTCCCGCCGGTGAGGGTGAACGCCGACGGCACGTACACGTTCACCGACACGCCCGCCAACGCCGGCAGGTACAGCTACCTCGCGAGCTATGCGGGGGACGGCGGGACCGGACCGGCCCAGGCCACCCATCAGATCATCGTCAAGTGACCCGACGACCGGTGCCCGGCCGCCGGGCCGGGCACCTCGGCCGGGATCCGGCGGTGACTCACCAGGCCCTGACGGTTCCGGTAGCCCATGACTAATACTCCAGTGACAGTTCACGATCTTGTGGGATCGGGTCACATGGCAACGGCCACCGCGTGATCATTCGGAGTTTGTGAAGACAACCAAAGATCGTGCGGTGGCCGCGCGCCACAGCGCAGACCCTGACGGCTGGATGGTCATCTTCAACGAGCTGATGACCCGAATCGCCAGCCACTTCGGCCGCGTCGAACCACGCCGCGCCGCCACCGCCTACGTACGCGCCCTGCTGGCCGACATCGACCGCAAGAACTGCTGGAACCTGGCCGAGCACGCCGGACTGACCGGCCCGCAGACCCTACAGCGACTGCTCCGCACCGCCCGCTGGGACGCCGATGCGGTCCGCGATGACATCCGGGACTTCGTGGTCGACCGGCTCGGCCCCGACGGCGTGCTGATCGCCGATGAGACCGGCTTCGTCAAGAAGGGCACCGGCTCGGCCGGAGTGCAGCGGCAATACAGCGGCACCGCGGGCCGCATCGAGAACTGCCAGATCGGCGTCTTCCTCGCCTACGCCACCCCAGCCGGGCGGGTCCTGCGGACCGGCGGCTCTACCTGCCCGAGCACACCTGGCTGGCCGACCCCGGCCGCTGCCAGGCCACCGGCATCCCGGACGAGACCGCCTTTGCCACCAAGCCCGCCCTGGCCACCGCCATGATGCTGGCCGCGCTCAAGGCCGGCGTACCCGCCCGCTGGATGACCGGCGATGAGATCTACGGCCAAGACCCGCGCCTGCGCGCCGCCCTGGAGGAGCACCAGATGGGATACGTGCTGGCCATCGCGGGCAACCGCCGGGTCACTCTCGACGGCGTCCAGGTCAGCGCGGCCGAGGTCGCCACGCGGGTGGCCGACCGGCACTGGCATCGCTACCGCGCCGGGGCGGGCGTGAAGGGACCGCACTGGTATGCCTGGGCCTGGGCGCGAATTGACGACGGCCAGGCACAAGGCCATCGGTGGCTGCTGATCAGGCGTAACCTGACCACCGGCGAGCTGGCGTTCTACCACTGCTACGCCCCCACCCCACAGCCGCTCATGGCCTTGGTCAAGATCGCCGGTATCCGCTGGGCGGTCGAGGAGTCCTTCCAAGCCGCTAAGGGCCAGGTCGGGCTGGACCACTACCAGGTCCGCGGCTGGACGGCCTGGCAGCGGCACATCACCCTGGCCATGCTCGCCCTGGCCCTCCTGACAGCCATCGCCGCCGCCCAACCGCCCAGCGTCACCGACGACCGCATCCCTTTGACCTTGCCCGAGATCCGCCGACTGCTGACGGCACTCGTACTGACCACGCACCGCTCCATCACGAACATTCTGCGCTGGTCGGATTGGCGCCGCCGACACCAGGCCACTGCCCGACGCTGCCACTACCAGCGCAGATCCGAGCAATGATCGCGAAGTGTCACTGGAGTACTAGAAGTAGCGCGTGGCGCCGCAGTACGAGCCTCCCGCATTGTTGGCAACGCAGAGCTGCCCGGAATAGACATCGGCAGGCACGTTGATGGCCTGGGCAGCCGGATAGCCGACATACAGGCGGCTGAACCCATATCCGTCCTTGAGAACGTAATCGAGGTACGCGGCGTCGTAACCGTACGCCCTCACCCCTGCTGCGTTCACCCAGATCCACCCCGGAGCTCCGTTGCCCGGGTTGTTGTCCACCTGAGCCTGGGCGCCGAAGATGTGGGGGAAGTTGTATGCCGTGCTTGCGGTCGCGGAAGCGGGTTGCGCGGAAATCATGCCCGCGACGGCGGTCGCCGCCACGAAAGCGACTGCCTTCTTGAACAGCGTCTTCGTTGCCATTGTCTCCCTCTATTCTTTTTCGCCGGATATCCGGCTCGGTTGCGGGCACCCCGGAGATCCTGCGCCGTCCGGATGCCGTCGATGACGTATTCACGATCGCCCCCGGACGTCGCGTCTCGCCCCCGTAGAAGTCCCTGGACCATGCCCTGGCCGTCTACGACGATCACGCCAGATGCAGCCTGGAGACCCACCTGGCCAACCGCCTGCCCGCCGGCACCGTGGGGTCGCCGTAGAGGTCGCCGAAAAACGGGCGGATATGGCGGGACCTGGGATTACTGCGTACGACGCCGCGGCGCCAGGTGTTCGGTGACCTTGGCGATCGCCTCGGCGCCGGGTTTGACATAGCGCATCGCAGTGCGGGGGTTCTTGTGCCAGGTCTTGCCCATGATGAGCTGCAGCGGTACTTCGGCCTCGCCGAGATGGGTGGCCGCCGAGTGGCGCAGCTGGTGCAGGTCGAGGCCGGCGTACTTCTCCAGCAGGACTCGGGCGCGGCCGGTGTGCGGGCAGATGTCGGCGGCCGCCGGGCACCGGGCCGGGACAGGCCGTCGCTCGGCCAGGAACAGCGGCCCGTGCGTGCGGGTACTGCCGTCCGGCAGGCGGAGCAGCAGATGAGCGGTCCCGGTGTCCCAGTACACCCACTCGATCGCCCCGCCCTTGGAGCGCACCGGTGCTCGCCGATTCTCCAGATCGAGGTCCTCGAAGCATCCGCCACAGCGTCTTCTCACGCAGCGGAATGTCGCGGCGCGACAGCAGCCGGTGGATGGTGGTCTTGGCGACAGCGGCGCGGTTGCGGTTCCAGGTCGCCGGCGCGCATGCCCCCCACAGTTCGGTAAGCGCGGCGCCGATCTCGGCGTCGGCGACGTCGGCGAGCGGCCGGTCGCGGCCGAGCCGTGCGGTGACGCGGTCAATGGCCGAGGCGTAGGCGCGGTGGGTGTTGGGGAAGGTGAGCGCCCGGCTCGACATCGGTCGGGCAGTCCCGGGAGCGCACGATCGTGATCGTTCATCACGACTCCGGCTGTCCCTGACGACGCCGCTCAGCAACACCCGTGGGTTACCCGGGCGCGAACGAACACCTTGGCGAGTCAGGCTGGAGCCATGATCAACGAACTACCTGGTCCCACGCTCACGCAGGTATTCCGCCTGCACGCCGTGCTGGGCGCTCCTGTCGATCTCGGATACGGCGGGCGCCTGATCGTGCCGCTGATCGGCGGCCGGTTCACCGGCCCGGAACTCCACGGCAACCTGGTCGTCGAAGGCAGCACCGACCGGCGGGATGCGTTCCCGGACGGAACCGTCCGGGGCCACATGCGCTGCACGCTGCGTACCGACGGAGGCGATCTGCTCGACGTCCACTCGCATGCGATCACCCACGGCGGCCCGGCCGACGCCCCGCTGATCCGCGCCACCACCCGGCTGCAGGCCGGCGCCCCGCATCTCGCCTGGGTCAATCAGGGCGTGTTCATCAGCGTCAGTCTCTACCGAGGCGACGGTATGACCTTGGAGACATATCTGGTGTCATGAGATGACCGCATACTTCAGGGATGACGGGCAGCTCTGGCACCAACTCGCTCCTACTCGGCCGTCAGGCCGAGTGCGCAGCTATCAACGCGCTGCTGGAGCGCGCTCGCGACGGGCACGGAGCGGTTCTGGTCCTGCGGGGCGAGACGGGTGTGGGCAAGACGGCGTTGCTGGAGTACGGCGCCGCGCGCGCCTCGTCCTTCCGCATCGTCCGGGTGGCCGGTGTGGAGTCGGAGTCGGAGCTCATGGGCGCCGGGCTGCAGCAACTACTCGGAGCGTCGCTGATCGAGGAGGCTCAGCGCCTGCCCAGCTCGCAGCGCGATGCTCTCCGTATCACGTTGGGGCTCCAGGACGGTCCGGCGGCCGACCGGTTCCTGGTCGGGCTCGCCGTTCTCGGCGTGCTGAGCGAGCTCGCCGATGAGCGTCCGCTGCTGGTCGTCGTCGATGACGCGCAGTGGCTGGATGCGGTCTCGGCGCAGGTCCTCGCCTTCGTCGCCCGGCGGCTGGCCGCCGAGCGGGTGGCGATGCTGTTCTCGGTGCGCGAGCCGGGCCAGGACGCCAAGCTCGACGGGCTGCCCGCCCTGCCCGTGGAAGGACTCGGCGACCACGACGCCCGCCGGTTGCTGGGCTCGGTGATCCCGGGTGGCCTGGACGGGCAGGTGCGCGACCGGATCGTGGCCGAGACGCGCGGCAACCCCCTGGCCCTGCTCGAACTTCCCCGCACGATGACGCCGGCGGAGCTGGCGGGCGGGTTCGGGCTGCCCGACGCCCGCATGCTGTCCGGACGCATCCAGCACAGCTTCGTGCAGCGCGTCGAGGCGCTGCCCGGCGACACCCGCCTGCTGCTGTTCACCGCGGCCGCCGAACCGGTCGGCGACATGCTGGTGCTGATGCGCGCGCTGGAGCACCTGGGCATCACCATCGGCGCCGCCGAGCCCGCCGAGTCGGCGGGCCTGATCGATCTCGGCCCGCGGGTCGTCTTCCGCCACCCCCTGGTCAGGACCGCCGCCTACCGGGCCGCGCCACCTGAGGTGCGTCGTCGCGGGCACGCGGCGCTGGCCGAGGCCACCGACCCAGAAGCCGACCCGGATCGGCGCGCTTGGCATCGCGCGCACGCGACGGCGGCACCTGATGAGGACGTCGCGGCGGAACTGGAGCGCCGTGCCGTCCGCGCGCAGGCCCGCGCCGGCGCTGAGGCGGCGGCAGCTTTTCTAGAGCGGGCGGCCGAGCTGACGCCCGACCAGCGGATGCGCGGAGTGCGGGCACTGGCCGCCGCCCAGGCCAAGCTGGACGCGGGCGCTCTCGGCGCGGCCGAGGCCATGCTCGCGCTGGCGGCGATCGCCCCGCTGGATGAGGCCGACCGGGCGCGACTGGAGCGCGTGCGCGCCCACATCGCGTTCGCGCGCACCCGGGGCCACGACACCCCCACCCTGCTCAGCGGCGCGGCCAGGCAGCTCGAAGTCGTCGATCCCGAGCTGGCTCGCGAGACACATCTGGAGGCGATGTGGGCGCTGATGCGCAGCGGCCGGTTCGGCCGCCCCGACGGCGTTCTGACCGCCGCCGACGCCGCGCTGGCACCGGTCCGCGATCACCCGGTGCGGGCCGTCGACCAGTTCCTTGACGTGCTCGTCACCCGGGCCACGCACCAGTACGTGCAGGTGCTGCCCTCGGTGACCAGGGCGATCGCGACCTTCCAGCGTGAGGGTTTCCGCCGTGACAACATCGCCTGGTGCTGGCTGGCCTGCCAGCTGGCCATGGACGTGTGGGACGACGACGCCTGCGCGGTGATGGCAGGTGGTCTGGTCGAGGTGGCGCGCGAGCGCGGCATGCTCACCGTGCTGCCGTTCGCGCTGAACTACTCCGCCGCCCACCAGTTGTTCGCCGGACGCTTTGACCTCGCTCAGCAGCTCGTCCAGGAAGCCGACTCGATCACCCAAGCGACGCGCAATGTCGCCGTCGCTGACTTCTCCATCCTGCTCGCCGCCTGGCGAGGGGACCGCGAACACACGCTCGACCTGCGTGAGCGCATCCTCGCCGCAGCCACGGCTCGGGGCGAGGGTTTCGCCGTGGAGGCGGCCGAATGGGCCGCCGCGACTCTGCACCTGGGCTACGGCGAGTACGGTCCTGCCGCCGAGGCCGCCCAGCGTGCCGCCGAGCCCGACGGGATCGGATTCACCGTTTGGGTGCTGCCCGAGCTGATCGAGGCGGCCACCCGCGCCGGCGACGCGGACACCGCGCACCAGGCCTTCGCGCGCCTGGAGGAACGCTCGTCGACCAGTGACACACCTTGGGCGCGGGGCATCGAGACCCGTTCCCGGGCGCTGCTGAGCCAGGACGGCAAGTCCGAGGAGCTGTATCGGGAGTCGATCGAGCACCTGGCCCGCTCCCGCGTCACCGTCCACCACGCCAGAGCCCAGCTCATCTACGGCGAGTGGCTGCGCAGGCAGAACCGCAGGATCGACGCGCGCGCCCAGCTCAAGGCTGCCCTGGGTGCCTTCGACGCCATGGGCGCGCAGGCGTTCGCCCAGCGCGCGGAACGAGAACTGCTGGCGACCGGGGAGACCGTCCACAAACGCAGCGAGGGCCCGAGCGTGGGGCTGACCCCGCAGGAGGCGCAGATCGCGCGGCTGGCCGGCGACGGGCACACCAACCCGGAGATCGCCGCCCGCCTGTTCGTCAGCCACCGCACCGTCGAATGGCACCTGCGCAAGGTGTTCACCAAGCTCGACGTCACCTCACGCAAGGACCTGGCGCAAGCACTACGAGCGGTGAGCACGTGATGGACGAACCCGCCGCCCGCGGTCACTGACGGCCTGACCTTCGCCGAATCCATCACCCCAGTAGACGGCCAGTAGGCGGCCAGTGGACGGGCCGGGGGTCACCAAGTCGCGCCGGTGTGGATGGAGGCGATGATGCGGCAGATGTCGTCCCAATGGCGCTCGATCTTGTCCAGGGCGATGCGTCCACGCGCGATGTGCTGCAACGGCCCGTAGTCGGCGCGCGGGTCGATACGCCACAGCTTCTGGTCGGGCAAGTCCGCCAGCTGCGGGGAGCAGGAGAACCCGGCCAAGGTCAGGAGGCCGGTCTCATGGAGTCGCTGATGACCGCCAGGCTGGTCGACGACCTCACCGACACCCGCTCCTCCAAGACCCGCGAGTCCATCGGCCAGGGCATCGCCAACATCGTCACCGGTTTCTTCGGCGGCATGGGCGGCTGCGCCATGATCGGCCAGACCATGATCAACGTGAAGAACGGTGCCCGCACCCGCCTGTCCACCTTCACCGCCGGCGTCATGCTCATGGTCTTGTGCATCGTCTTCGGCCCGCTGGTCTCCCAGATCCCGATGGCCGCTCTGGTCGCCGTCATGATCCTGGTCTCCGCCGGTACCTTCGACTGGCACTCCATCGCCCCCGCGACCCTCAAGCGCATGCCCGCCGGCGAGATCGGTGTCATGGTCATCACCGTCGCCGTCGTGGTCGCCACCCACAACCTGGCCATCGGCGTCGTCGTCGGCTCCCTGACCGGCCTGGTCGTCTTCGCCCACCGGGTGGCGCACCTGGCCGAGGTCTCCGCCGTCGTCGATCCCGACGGCGGCCAGGTCGTCTACGCCGTCACCGGCGAGCTGTTCTTCGCCTCCAGCAACAACCAGCCCGGCGCCCGCATGCACGGCGCCATGTCCGGCGAACTGTCCGGCAGCCACTGACGCCCCTGCCGCCCTTCGGCCTCACCGCTCCTCGCCACTACCAACGTACAGCGCATGGAGGGGCTTGCCGCAAGGCCCCGGTCGTACCGCACAATCACCCTTCGAAACCGGAACGTACGGAGATCGGGGCTGCGGAATGCGCGTTGTGTTGGTGACCTACGGGTCACGCGGGGACGTCGAGCCGATGACGGGGCTGGCGGTGCGGCTACGGGCGCTCGGCGCCGAGGTGCGGGTGTGCGCGCCGCCGGACTTCGCGGAGCTGCTGGACGGTGTCGACGTGCCGCTGAGTCCCGTCGGCTGGCCGATCCGCGCGCTGGCGACGGGGGCGATCCCCGGCAAGGAGAAGGCAGGTCTGTCCGACATCGCCGCCGAACTGACCGCCATGGCCTACGAGACGGTCGCCGGGGTGGCCGAGGACTGCGCCGCGGTGGTGGCCACCGGCTCGTTCCCGGCCCTGGCCGGTACGCGAACGGCGGCCGAGAAGCTGGGCGTGCCCTACGTGTTCACGTCCTTCTCCCCGTGTTACCTGCCGTCGTCGCATCACCCGCCTCTCCGCCGGCCGGGCCAGGTGATCCCCCCTGGGGTGACCGGCAACCGGGGGCTGTGGGACCTGCACGCCGAGCACATGGAAGCCATGTTCGGCGACACGATCAACACCCACCGGGCCTCGATCGGCCTGCCGCCGGTGAGCGGCGTCCGCGGCCATGTCTTCACCGGCCACCCGTTCCTGGCGGCCGACCCGGTCCTGGGCCCGTGGCAGGAGACGCCGGAGCTCGACGTGACGCAGACCGGCGCGTGGATCCGGCTGGACGAGCGCCCGCTCCCGGCCGACCTGGAGGTGTTCCTGGCCGCCGGTGCGAAGCCGGTGTACGTGGGCTTCGGCAGTATGCCGATGCGGGGCGCGAACGCGCAGGAGGTCTCCCGGGCCGTCATCGAGGCGGTCCGGGCGCAGGGGCGCCGCGTCCTGCTCGGGAGCGGCTGGGCTGATCTGGCCCTGATCGACGACCGGGACGACTGCTTCGTCGTCGGCGAGGTCAACCAGCAGGCGCTGTTCCGCCGGGTGGCCGCGGTCGTGCACCACGGCGGCGCGGGCACCACGACGGCGGCGGCCCGTGCCGGGGCGCCGCAGGTGATCGTGCCCCAGGTCGCCGACCAGCCGTACTGGGCGGGCCGGGTAACCGAGCTGGGCATCGGCACGGGACACGACGGTCCGACGCCGACCGCCGAGTCCCTGTCGGCCGCACTCAGGATCGCCCTGGCCCCCGAGACCGGTGCCCGCGCGGCCGTCGTGGCCGAGACGGTCCGCACCGACGGGGCGGAGCAGGCCGCGAAGCTTCTGCTCGACATGATCAGCCGGCGCGGGCCCGCGCTGTCCGCGGGCTGATCCCCGGGAGTCCGGAAACCCCGGCATCGTGCACGCGATACAGAGCGGGTCCGTGCTGTCCGCGGGCTGATCCCCGGGAGGTTGCGCAGGTGGGCACCCCGCCGGTCCGCGCGTGCCCGCGGCCTGGTCGGGGCCACGCTGCCCGGACCGGCCGGCTCGTCAGGAGAAGAGATCTCACACCGTGGAACGCGGCCGGGGAAAGATCGGCGATCTGCCCGGCGCCTCCCGACGAGCCGCCGCAGACTTCAGGATCGGCTGACGCTCAATCGTCGCTCTGATCGCCGGTGGCGTGGGCCTGGCCCAGACCGAATCGGGACAGAACCCGGGTGACCTCCTCGTCATCGGCGCCTTCGATGTCGACGACGTCGTCCACGTTCAGATCAAGATGCGCGAATCGGGGTGCCAGCTCAGCCAGCGCGGCCAGCGGATCACCCTCGCAGTCCTCCCGCCTGATCGTCAGGTCTCCAATGGTCAAAGACCTGAGCGAAGGAAGGACCGAGGAATCAGCGAGGGCCGAGATCACCTCATATGAGGTGGCGTCGAAGCCCGCCTTGCCGAGGTCGAGATCTTCGAGGTTGGGATACTTGGACGCCTCAAGCTCGTCGAGTTGCCCAAGCGGGCAGAGGCAGCCGAAAACGTCACTGCCGATTTCGACTTCCAATGACACCAGGCCGGAGGTCCATCCAAAATCGAAAATCGAGCCGTCGGAGATGACGGGGCCCCGCACCCACAGCCGGGTCAGGCTGTCGTGCCTCACGAAGTGGAACAGGAACGCGCCTTCGAGTTCCAGTGTGCGCAGGGCGGGAAGCGAGTCCCAGACATCGGCCTGAACAAGCCCCTTGTGGTGGTACTCCAAGGGGTCGATCCGATTACCCGTCGATCCCTCACTGTTTTCATACAGATACTCGAAGTCGTAGCCGAAGTACATGTGCTCCAGCCGGGGGCGTCGCCGGCCGGCGAGTGAGATCGCGGAGTGCTCGGCAGAGTGGTGGTAGTCGGTGAGGTGCAGTTCGAGGGTGCGCAGCCGGTGGGTGGCGGGGTGGGAGAGCAGGGCGTCGATCAGTGCGCCTTCCCACTGTTCAGGGTCGGTCAGGTCGGCGGTCGCGGTGTGCGGGTGGTCTGCCAGGAGCCGTTCCACCAGTTCGCGGCGTTGCGGCTGAGTGTCCTTGGCCAGGCGGAAGCATGCCTCGTCAATGAAACCGCGGGACCAGGTGAGCCGCCACGAGCCGTCCTCCCGCAGCCCGTCCAGCCCCCACTGCCGCTCCACCTCCGCGTAGGCCGAGGCCAGCCGGGCAGGATCTCCGTCCCCGGTCTCACAGCGATGCTCCAGCCGGATCGCCTCGCCCCGCGGGTCACCCGCCCCGGTCAGCAGATCCGCGTAGGCGAGCCACGCTTCCCAGTGATCCGTCTCCGGAACGTCTACAGCATCGAAAAAGTGCACGTCGTTCTCCAGGTCTTGGCGGCGGTGTCCGGGCGGATCGGGGCGCGCCATCGTCAGCAGCACCATAGAGGCGGCCTCCGACATCAGGCCCCTCGCGACCGCCCCCACCGCGTCGCGCGCCTGCGGACGGGGAGGGGATCGACGACGGTGGGATCGCGGTTGCGACGTCCATCCGGCTTCCTCATTTTCGAGTCCCTCGGGTCGAGCACGGACCGGCGATCAGTGCGTCGCGTTGTGCGGAGCTCAGGCGGTCCGGCCTCGGGGTGATGGCGAACGTGCCACGCCCGGCCTGCTCCACAATGAGCGGATCGGAGAGGCCCGGACGGCGGCTGATCGCATCCAGGGCGTCGGCCGCCCGCTGGATGGGCCAGTCCAGTGCCGTGGCGAGTTCGTTCACGGTGAGTGGCCGAGCGGCGTACACCAGCGCGGCCAGCACCGTCAGCGCGTCGCGGACGACGGCGTCGGTGAGGCCGCTGTCGTTCATCTGCTCGCTGATCCAGGTGAAGAACTGAGCCATCCGGCCCAGCCGGGTGCCGGCGGGCGTGCCGACGCCGAAGATCTCGATCCCGTGCCGCGCGGCCGCCGCGACCTTGGCGTGTGCCCCGGTGTCGGCTTTGAACGCCCGGAGCCAGACGTCGTCGTCGATGACGTACCGCTCGCGGCGGCCGGAATCCCGCGTGCGCCTGACCAGTTCGATCGCCTCGAGGTAACCGACGGCCTTGGACACCGACGCCGGGCTGACCTGTAGCCGACGTACGAGTTCGGCGGACGTCAGGCCCCCGGAGCCGGAGGTGAGCAGGCAGACGAACACGCGAGCGGGCATCCGGGGAAGGCCGGTCCCGGCCAGCAGCGTCGCGAACCGCTCCACGAAACCACGTACGGACTCGGCCGGCCCTCCGTCGGCTGACGGCTCCGTGGCCTGAACCGGTCTGCGTCGGCGGGCGCGCCGCCCGGCGGCCTGCTGGGCGCGGTCGGCCAGGTAACCGCCGGCCGCGCTGTTGCGCGCCACTTCGCGGCTGATCGTGGATGTGGGTCTGCCCAGCCGCCTGGCGATCTCGGCGTATCCCAGCCCTTCGGCCAGCCAGATCGCGATCTGCCGGCGATCCTCGTGGGTCAGCCTGCCTCCGGGCATCGGCTCGCCCCCTGTCGGTTCGGGTTCACGGGTGCGTTCACCAACAGTACATTGCAACGACCGGTTGGCGTGAATTGCATTTATCGACAATGTTGTTGCAACGATTGACATGAAAGACCAGTACCAGAGCATCTCATTGAAGGTTTATCGTTGACGAAATCTGAAATGCAACGTAGCTTTTTCTCGCTTGGAAAGAATCGGCGGGATGAGGAACCCCCTATGGCAAGAGCGTTGGATGTGGCCCGGATGCGAGCTCGCGTCTCCGAGCTGCTCATGGAGTACCGGATCCCGAGCGCCGCGATCGGCGTCCTCAGCGACGGAGAGATCACCGACTTCGCCGTCGGCGTCAAGAACATCTCCACGCGGGAGCCCGCGACGACCGGCACCGTCTACCAGTGCGGCTCCGTATCCAAGACATGGACCGCCCTCGCCTTCATGCAGCTCGTCGACGAGGGAAAAGTCGCCCTGGACGAGCCGGTGCGGACCTACCTCCCCGATTTCCGGGTCGCCGACCCCGACGTCAGCGCCAAGGTCACACCCCGCCATCTCCTCAACCACACCAACGGCATCGAGGAGAGCTACGGAGATCCGGGGGAGGACGACGACGTGTACAAGCGCATGGTGGAGAACATCGCCGGCGCGTGCCAGGTCCACCCCTTGGGTCACACTCACGGCTACAGCGCGGCCCTGGGCTACGCGATCCTCGCCCGCATCATGGAGGTGATCGACGGCGGGCGGTGGGACGACATCATGAAGAATCGCCTGTTCGACCCCTTGGGACTGACCTCGACGAGCAGCCGGCGTGAGCACGCGGACCAGAACCGGGCCGCGACCGGATACCTGATCCGATCCCTCGAAGAGGGACCCGTCCTGTCACCGCTGGATCACCTGCCGCGCGCCTTCGGCCCCGGAGGCAACGTCAACACGACGGCCCGGGAACTGCTCACGATGGCGTACATCTTCCTCAACGAAGGAAAGGCGCCGAACGGGACCGGAATCGTCTCACCCGGCATCATCCGCGAGATGACGGAATCGCGGGTGCCCGTACCCGACCCGTACATGTTCGGGCCGGAATGGGCACTCGGCCTCATCGTGTGCGACTGGCACGGCCAAACGGTCTACGCCCACGACGGCAGTGCGGTCAGCCAGAGCGCCCGCCTGCGGATTCTGCCGGAATCGAACATCGCCGTCTCGATGCTGGCGAACGCCGGGCCACGCGACGGCTTCTACCGGAAGGTGTTCAACGAAATCCTGGCCGACCTCGGCGCGGCCACGATCCCCGGCCTGCCGGAGCCCGATCCGACCCTGGCCCTCGATCTGTCCAGGTACGAAGGCTCCTACGAGCGCCCCGGCACCCGCTACGAAGTGGCGGCCGAACGCGGAAAACTCCACCTCAAATTCACCCTGAACCCCATGGAGGCGCAACTCCTCGACAAACCAGAGCAGCTCGACTACGAGCTGTCCCCGATCAGCGAGACCCACTTCTTGATGCATTCGGACGATCCGCTCGACGACCCTCAGACCGTCGCGATCCATGGCTTCGAGAACGGTGCCGCGCAGTATCTTCACATCAATTGCCGAGTGAATCCGAGAGTCGATGAGGAGGGTGCCACGGTGCACGTCATGGCTGTTTCCACGATTTCCGACAACGACGGTTTCTGGGATTCCCTGAAGAAGGCGTACGGCCGGCTCCCCAAGGGGGCCAAGTGGACGCTGGCGGTGGCGAGCACCGACGGGACCAAGGCGGTGAACGTCGTCGTCCATGACTCGATCGACGGAGTCAGGGGCTTCTTCGAGGATCACGTCGGCCCCTTCGCCACGACGGAGTACTTCGAGGCCGACGCGTCCAACGCGGTCGGCCTCCCGGCGACGTAGCCGTTCCTCGCACCGCCGTCCGCCCAGGCCGCGCTGGCGGCGCACCGCCCGGATCCATGTGACCGTTGCCCGAAACACCCCGGGGGGGCCGTCCCGGCGGCGGGAGGCTCACCGGCCCCCGGCCCGCCTCGGTGCCGGTCGCGACCGCGCGCTCGGATTCGTTCACCGTTCACAAGGCACTCACCTGCCGGAGGGCGCCCGTTGGGTCCGTATCGGGAGCGTGGTTCCGGCCTGTCAGAACGACCCCGGGACGGATATCGTGACCGAATCGCACACACTCCGGTGGCGCCGTAACCTCGTTCTCCTCCTCCTCGCCGTTGCCGGCCCGACGCTTACCGCCGGCGCCCTGGCGGCGTCCCCGGCCCACGCGGCCCCGGCCGACGACATCCGGATCAACGAGGTGGTGACCACCGGAGCCGTCAACGACTCGATCGAGCTCTCCAACAAGGGCACCACCACCGTCGACATCTCGGGCTGGATCCTCAAGGACGACAACAACAGCTCGAAGTACACGATCGCCTCCGGGACCACACTGGCCCCCGGCGCGTTCCGCGCCTTCGACGTTCACGACAAGTTCGGCCTGGGCTCCAGCGACAAGGCACGCCTGTACCTGCCGGACGGCACCACCCTGGTCGACGGCTTCAGCTGGAGCGGCCACTCCGACCCGTCCTGGTCGCGCTGCCCCGACGGCACCGGCGCCTTCGGGCAGGCCGCGGTGACCCTCGGCGCTCCGAACGACTGCGGCGGGGGCGGGAGCACCTCACCGGTGGCCTGGCCGGGCAGCGGCTCCGTCGCGACCGCCGACGCCTCGAACGTCTTCGGTACGGACCTCAGCGGCCTCTACCAGGAGGGGAGCGTGATGTGGGGGGCGCAGAACAGCGGAAAGCTCTGGCGACTGGTCCCGAACGGCTCCGGCGGCTGGAAGCCCGACACCACCGCCGGATGGACCTCCGGCAAGACACTCCGCTTCCCGGGCGGCTCCGGCAGCCCTGACAGCGAGGGGGTCACGCTCACCGGCGCCGGTTCCGCGGGAGGCGTGTTCGTCGCGAGCGAGCGCAACGGCGACGCGTCCGGCACCAGCCGCCTGTCCGTCCTGAGGTACGACGTCAGCGGAACGGGCACCACGCTGACCGCCACGAAGGAGTGGAACCTGACCGCCGGCCTGCCGTCCGTCGGCTCCAACCTCGGCTTCGAGGCGATCACCTGGGTTCCCGACACCCATCTGACCGCCACCGGGTTCAAGGACGAGTCGACCGGCTCGGCCTACGACCCGAGCCGGTACGGCGCGCACACGGGCGGAGTGTTCTTCGTCGGTGTCGAAGGCACCGGCATGGTCTACGGTTACGTCCTCCAGGACGCGGGCACCTTCACCCGCGTCGCGTCCGTCGGCAGCGGGATGGCCGGCGTCATGGAGTTGCAGTGGGAGCCGCAGGCTTCGCGCCTGTGGGTGGTCTGCGACGACACCTGCAACGGCCAGCACAGGACCCTGCAGATCAACGCGTCCGGCGTCTTCGCCACCACCGCGATCTACAACCGCCCGAGCGGCATGAGCAACCTCAACAACGAGGGCTTCTCCGTCGCCGGAGCCGACGAGTGCGTCGGCGGTTCCAAGCCCGTCTACTGGGCCGACGACAACAACACCGGTGGTCACGCCCTGCGAAGGGGCACCGTCACCTGCTGAACACCGGCGTGACTCCCCGCCGGCCTTCCATCGGTCGCCCGGCGTTCCACCGGATTCGGTGAGTTCGTCTGTCGCGGCGCGCGGGGTCGCCCCCTCCGGGGCGGCCCCGCGTCGCCGTGTCCGGGGTGGCACCCGGCCGTCTCAGCGGATCCCGCCACCCCCTCCCAGGATAGGTACGGCCAGTACCCTTTATTTCCAACTAGAGCACAAATTTTCCTAACATTAAGGTACGGTGAGTACCGAAAATTTCCCTCCGCCGGAAGAAGGCGCAGCACATGCGAGCCAAGGGCATCAGCTACGACACGGGTTTCGTCTACAACGGGGCGATCGGCCACAAGCGCTTCGACACGGAGGTCGTCAAGCGCGAGCTGCGCATCATCCGCGACGACCTGCACTGCACCGCGGTTCGCGTCATGGGCGGCGATCCGGAACGGATCGAGCTCGCGGCGGCGCACGCCGCCGACCTCGGCCTCGAGGTCTGGTTCTCCCCCTACCCCCTGGAGCTGACCGCCGATGAGATGCTGCCGCTGTTCGCCGACTGCGCCGAACGCGCGGAGCGGCTCAGGCTGCGGGGGGCCGAAGTCGTCTTCGTCGCCGGCGCCGAGCTCAGCCTGATGAACAAGGGGTTCCTGCCGGGTGACGGCATCGACGAGCGGATCGCGTCGCTGCGCGTGCCGCATGGTGCGCGCGAGCGGATCGGTGAGGCCGGCACGCGTGTCAATGACTTTCTCGCCAGGGCCGTGGCGGTCGTCCGCGAGCGCTTCGGCGGCAAGGTGACCTACGCCTCCGTCCCGCTTGAGCGCGTCGACTGGACCCTCTTCGACATCATGTCCGTGGATCTCTACCGCTCGGCGGAGATCGCCGACCGCTTCGCCGACGGCGTCGGCAACCTCGTCGCGCAGGGGAAACCGGTCGCGATCACCGAGTTCGGCTCGGCCGGCTACCGGGGAGCCGGTGACAGGGGCGCGCTCGGTCTGGAGATCGTCGAGTACGACGGCACCCGTGCGCCCGTCCGGCTGAAGGGGGAGTACGCCCGCGACGAGACCGGCCAGGCCACGTATCTGCGCGAGCTGCTGGAGGTTTTCGAAACCGGAGGCGTCGACAGTACCTTCGTGTTCACCTTCGCGCTCCACGACCACCCGCACCGCCCCGACGGGGACCCCCGCGAGGACCTGGACCTGGCCAGCTACGGCGTCGTCAAGGTCTACGAGGACCGCTTCGGGACCACCTACCCCGACATGCCCTGGGAGCCCAAGGCCGCCTTCGCCGCCCTCGCCGACTACTACCGGGAGCACTGAGACAAGGCATGGAGGACACAACGACAACGGAGCAGATGATGACCGGCTCTCGGAGCAGGGAACTGCCGGCGACGATGTCAGTGGGTAGTCCTACGGTCGGTCCGGATCCTTTGCTCCGGACCGTGGATCCCGTCACCGGCATCACGGTCCCCACTGATGAAAGTCGTGAACTTGATGTCCAGCCTCTCCGCCCCCGCCAATCGACGCCGCGGCGGAGTTCCCGGCCGCCTTCAAGGAAGACCTGGTGGCTGTCAAACTGGCAGGTCCTGACCGCTGGCCTCAGGTCAGGGGCGTCGAATTGGCGCGCCTGACGGCACGCCACGGGGTCGACCTCACCTCGCCGGACCTGCCTGCGAAGACCTGGTGCGTGACGAGCGTCAGAATCGCGTCGGACGGCACACTTGCCGACGCCCTTCGGGTCGCCACCGGCATGGGCGAAGGCTTCGACGGCCTTGTGCCGTGTGAAAGGACCGATGCGGAGGCGGCCGTCGCGGCCGTGGAACACGCTGGGATCCGAGCGCATCTGGGCGCGTTCTGCGACCCCCACTCCGACGACCTCGCCCTTTGTCTTCACGACATGCGTAAGTCCAGAGAAGAGGGCGGCGCACTGGTGGCCCGGTGGCAGGGTGCTGTGGACCAGTATGAGATCACCGTGCGGCGGGTCGAGGCCTGACCCGTCACCTGCCGCCCGGTTTCCTCTGCCCGGTCCCGGTGCATCCGGTTCCCAGCTGCGGGGGTTGGCCGAGCCGCGCAAGGGGGCGGCGCCGGACCGGGGCTTCCGGACGCTTTCCGATCTTCCCGGACCGGTGCGTGACCGGTACCCCGGGAGGGATCGGCTAGGGTGCGTGATGAAAGTGCCGTGCCCGGACCGTCATCGGTGACCGCGGCAGGCACGGGGTTACCTCGTACGGGAGATCGCGCACGTTGTCCGAGAATCGCGAGCACGCCGGGTCCGCCGCGGAAGCAGGACGTCTCGGCCTGCGAGCCGACTGCGAGAGCTGTTTCGCGCTGTGCTGCGTCGTACCGGCCTTCTCGGCCTCGGTGGACTTCGCGATCGACAAGCCCGCCGGACAGGCCTGCCCCAACCTTCGGCCGGACTTCCGCTGCGGTGTTCACGCGGACCTGAGGTCGCGGGGCATGCGGGGGTGCACCGTCTACGACTGCTTCGGCGCCGGGCAGAAGGTCTCCCAGGTCACCTTCGGCGGCCAGGACTGGCGGAGCGCCCCGCGCACCGCCAGGCGGATGTTCGAGGTGTTCCCGATCATGCGGGACCTCCACGAGCTGCTGTGGTACCTGACGGAGGCGCTGACGCTGCAGCCGGCCCGCCCGATTCACGAAGAGCTCGGCCGCGCGCTGGAGGAGACCGAACGCCTCACCCGCGACAGCGCCGACGTCCTGGTGAAACTGGACGTGGCGGCGCACCGGCGGGAGGTCAACGCCCTGCTGCTGCGCGCGAGCGAGCTCGTGCGCGCCCAGGTCCGGCAGAAGAAGAAGGACCGCAGGGGCGCCGACCTCATCGGCGCCAGGCTCAGGGGCGCCGACCTCAGGGGCGCCAACCTGAGAGGGGCCTACCTCATCGGCGCCGACCTCAGGGGCGCCGACCTCAGAATGGCCGACCTCATCGGGGCGGACCTCAGGGACGCCGACCTTGGCGGCGCCGACCTCACCGAGAGCATCTTCCTCATCCAGTCGCAGCTGGACGCGGCGAAGGGCGACGCCACGACCAAGCTGCCGCCGTCGCTCAGGCGCCCGGCGCACTGGTGACCTCCGGCCGCCCCGGCCGTCGTTCCCCCTCCACCACCGTACGGTGAACGGATCCCGCCCCCGTACGGCGAGCGGGCCACCGGCGCCGGGCGACCCGTCCCGCGTTCCTCCCCGGCGGGGCGGTCAGACCACCTCGAAGGTGCTCATCATGGCCATGTCCTCGTGCTCGAGGTTGTGGCAGTGCATGACGTAGCGGCCTCGGTAACCGGTGAAACGGGTGATGATCTCAACGGTCTGCGCCTCGCGCAGCTCGACCGTGTCCTTCCACTCCGGCGGCCCCGCCGGGCGTTCGCCGTTGACCGACAGCACCTGGAAATGCGCCAGGTGCAGGTGCACGGGATGGGCGACGTCGCTGGTCAGGCGCCAGATCTCGGTGTCGCCCAGGCGCGGCCTGGCGTCCGCGCGCCCCGGGTCGAACGGCTTGCCGTTGATCAGCCAGCCGGTTCCGCCGTGCATGCCGCCGCTGGTGAACTCGAAGTCCCGGACCGTCTTCGCCCCCGCCGGATCGAGCCGTTCGACCGTCGACAGCGTCCGGGGGATCGCCGAGTCGTCACGGGCGTCGCGGTCGACGGCGAAACGCATCACCTTGGCCTGCGGGCCGTCGCCGGCGAGGTTGCGCAGCTCGATCTGGTCGCCGATCCGGTAGGCGGAGAAGTCGACGATCACGTCCGCCCGTTCGCCGGGGGCCAGCCGTACCTGCCGCGTCCCCTGCGGCGCGGTGAGCAGGCCGCCGTCGCCGCCGATCCGCACGATCGTCCCGCCCGGTGCCAGGGCGAGCTCGTACGGCCTGGCGTTGGAACCGTTGAGCAGCCGGAAGCGGTAGCGGGCCCGCGCGACCCGCAACTGTGGCCAGGGAGCGCCGTTGACCAGGATGACGTCGCCGAGCACCCCGCCCATGAAGGCCTCGCGGGCGCCGGGCCGGTCGGTGGCCGCGGGGTAGGGCATGGAGCCGTCCTCGGCGAAGGAACGGTCGCAGATCATCAGCGGGATGTCCCGCTCACCGGAGGGCAGGGGCAGCGCCTCCTCCTCCGCGTCACGGACCAGGAAGAATCCCGCCAGGCCACGCCATACCTGCGACCCCGTGTGATCCATGCGGTGGTCGTGGTACCACAGCGTCGCGGCTCGCTGCTCGAGCGGGAAGTCGTAGTCGCGCCGCGTGCCCGGCCGTACCAGGTCGGTGGGGTAGCCGTCGGACTCGGGCGGGGTGCGGCCACCGTGCAGGTGCATGACGGTCGGCTCGCCCAGGCCGTTGAAGAGCCGGACGACGGTTCTGCGGCCGCTGCGCGCCTGGATCGTCGGGCCGGGGAAGCTCCCGCCGTACCCCCAGATCCCGGTACGCAGGCCGGGCAGGATCTCGACGTCGGCCCGGCGCGCGGTCAGGTCGTAGTAGTCCGCCGAACCGTCGGTCCGCGACGGGCGGGCCGTCTCGGGCGACGGCAGTGCCACCGTGAACGGCGCGGGCAGCGGCGCGGTGCTGCGCAGCAGCCTGGGCTGCGGGGTCGAGCCGATCAGCGAGCAGCCGGAGGCGCCGGCCGTCACGGCGCCCACGGCTCCCAGCCCGAGCAGGCGCAGCGTCTGCCGTCTTGTCGGGTTCACGGTCACGCCGCGGCGGCCGGGGCGGGACGGCCGCTCGCCCAGATCTGGCCGAGCTGCATGAGGCTTCCGCCGAACATCAGCACGCCGATCGGCACGTGGACCGCCTTCATGTGCATGGCGCCCAGCGCCATCTGCGCCAGCGCGAGGACCAGTATGAGGGCCGCGGGGAGGACGGCGCGCGGCGAGCCGCCGCCGGGCCGCCACACCAGGATCGCCGCGACAAGGTGCAGCAGTCCGGTGAGGAGTACGGCGCCGGCCGAGATCCCGTGCAACGCCCGGCCGCCGGGTGTGGACAGCAGCAGCCCGGCGGTGATCGCCTGGGCCAGGAGCGCGGCCGTCTGCAGGGCGATGGTGACGCGCAGGACCGGAAAGAAGCGCGGGGTGGGCATGGGTCTCCTCGGAGGTTCGTCGGGCCGCCCGCGTCAGGCGGCCGGAGCCGCGGCCGGAGGCTCGCCGGCCGCACGCGACGTGCGGGCGGCGGCGGGAGCTCGGATTTCCGCGAAAGGGCTCGGGTTCAGATGGTGGCCTTCGCGCTCTTCCGGGGCGTCGTACCGGGGAAGGCTCTTCGGCTACGCCCCAGGGCGCAGGCCCGGCCGCACCGCTACACCGGCGGTAGCGCAAGAGTGTCCACGGCGGATCGCCACGCCGGACACCGGGGTGTCGCGCGGCCCGTAGAATGCGCCCTCTCCGTACCCCCGAGGAGCAGAAGAATGATCGAAGTCCTGGTCGCGGACGACCACGCGCTCGTCCGCACCGGCTTTCGCATGGTCCTGGACGCCCAGGACGGCATGACGGTGGTGGGGGAGGCGGGTGACGGGGAGGAGGCGCTGCGCCGTACCCGTGAGCTGCTGCCCGACGTCGTGCTGATGGACCCGCGCATGCCGGGCGCGGGCGGCGTCACCGGGGTGATCGCCGCCGAGTTGCCGGAGGTGCGGATCCTGGCGCTGAGCGCCTCCGACCTGGACGAGTACGTCGTCGACGCGCTGCTGGCTGGGGCGTCGGGCTTCCTGCCCAAGGACGTCTCCCCCGAGGAGCTGGCCGAGGGCGTGCGGGTGGTGCACCGGGAGGGATCGGCCGCCGCGCCGGGGTCGTCGCCGGGGTCGTTTCCCCGCCCGGCCGGCGGCTTCGCCGGCCTTCCGCGGCCCCGGCGGGTGCTCACGGCCTCGATGCTCGCCGGGCTCACCGATCGCGAACGGCAGGTGCTGGTCCTCGTCGCCGGGGGCCGGTCCGACGCCGAGATCCGCGAGACCCTGCGGCTGCCCGCCTCCACCGTGAGGGACCACGTGGGCAGCCTGGTCGCCAAGCTCGGCGCCCGTGATCGGGCGCCGGCCGTCATCGCCGCCTACGAGGCCGGGCTCCTGACTCCCGGGGAGGCACTGCGGCGGTGAGGCCGGGGGCCGGTGATTTCAGGGGAAGACCCTGGCGAGCCAGGCCTGCCAGTCCGCCTCGGCCGGTTCCCGGCCCGTGCCGCCGGAGAAGACGTGGTGCCCCAGGACCACCGCGTCGCCCCTTGAGGCGCCCGAGTGGATGAAGCGGTACAGCCCGTCGCGCGTGCGCACGCCCACGAAGGTCGGCAGGTCCACGTAGTCGACCACGCCCTCGACCCGCGTGAGCCCGTCGGGGGTGAAGCTCACCCGGTCGCCCTCGGCGACCGCCTCGCCCAGCCCGAGTTCCTTCTTGATCACCGCCCAGGCGTGCTCCTGGTCGGCGGCCTGGAGCCTCATGGCGGAGACGACCTCGGCGGTGTGGCCCTGGAAGTGGGTGAGGTACTGCGCCAGCGTGTGGAGGTAGAGGTCCCAGCCGGCCTTCATGGCCTCGTACTCGGTCTCCCAGTCACCGCTCAGAAAGCCGCTCTGCACGAGCCTGAGCACGGTACTGCCCTTGTCGCGGCCCTCGACGAGCCACTCGAGCGCCATGAACGATCCGTCCTCGGCCTCGTCCGTGCGGTAGGCGAGTTTTCTCGACGGCTCCCAGGCGGTGACGGTGGACTCGTCGACGTGGCCGCCGACGGTCAGCCGTCCGGCGCCGCCCACGCGCGGCTCGATCTCGCTGCGTCCCATGAACCAGGAGTCGATCCCGGGGCCGGTGGCGATGGCGTCCCAGACCTCCTCGGGGGTCGCGTCGAGCTCGATCTCCTTGCGCACCTCGAATTCGCGGCCCAACTCACAACTCCTTCGTCTCGGTGCCGGTCGCCCTGGCGGCGCCGGTGGGCGGGGTGGGGTCGGGATGGACGGCGACGATGATCCGGTGCTCGCGCCCGCCGGGGGCGCTCTCGTCGTGGTACTTGCCGACCAGGGCGCCGACCGCGGCGGCCAGTTCCTCGGCGAAGGCGGCGCGGTCGGCGGCCGAGGCGAACCGGACCCGGCCGTCGACGGTGAAGGTCGCCACCCGCCTGCCTGCCAGGGTGGCGCCGGTGATGAGCTCGCCGACCTCGCGCACCAGCCGCGCGGCGACCGCCAGCAGCCAGCGCGCCGACAGCACGTCGGGGGAGCGCGCCGGGTCGGGTTGCACCGCGGCCAGCGCCGCCGGGGAGATCACGTATGAGGCCGCGGTGGCACGCAGGACCCGTTCGGTCATGTTGCCCTTGCGGCGTTCCTCGACCAGCTCCACCAGGCCGTGCCGCTCCAGCGCCCGCAGATGGTAGTTCACCTTCTGCCGGGGCAGGCCCACCCGGGCCGCCAGCGTCGTGGCCGAGGCAGGCTCGGCCAGCGCGGCCAGCAGCCGCGCCCGCATCGGGTCCAGTGACGCCTCTGCCGCCGCAGGATCTTCGATCACCGCCACATCCAACATGCCTCCACCCTCCCACCGACAAAAATTTTTGTCAAGGAGATCGGGGTTGTCGGCAAGAAGGGTGTCCACCCGCCTCCGCAGCCGAGGTGGACCGCCGCCGGCGGGACGGTCAAAGGCGCCGGGGTCTCCTCAGGGCGGCCCGGCCGACGGCGGCCGAGGCGAACGCGGTGATGATCGGGTGCGCCCTGCTGCCGTCCCCGGCCAGTTCCGGCTGAAAGAGCGTGGCCAGGAAGAAGGGGTGGCCCGGCAGTTCGAGGATCCGTACGGTCCCGGACTCGTCGTGACCGGTGAACCGCAGCCCGCCCGCCTCCAGCGCGGGCAGGTAGTCCGGGTTGAGACCGAAGTGGCAGAAGTATCTCTCCACGCTCCTGGCGGCGCCGACGGTCTTCTCGGCCAGCGACCCCGGCACCAGCCGTACCGTCTCCTCGTGGCCCGCGAGCGAGCAGGCCAGCGGCAGCAGCAGGAAGTCGGCGGCCCCCGGGTCGTTCTCCGCGTGCGCGACCGACAGGCCGAGGACGTTGCGGGCGTACTCCAGCAGGGTGTGCTGGAAACCGGCGCAGGTGCCCAGGAACGGGACGCCGTGCTCGCGGGCGGCGCGGGCGGCGTTCACCGCGCCCGCCTCACTGCGGTACGGGCTGCCGGGCAGCATCCAGACGCCGTCGAACTCCTCCAGGCCGTCGGTCTCGGTCGTGGGAATCCAGTAGGCGTCCAGGGTGAGCCCGTCACGCCCGCGCAGCGCCCGCAGGAAGGCGGGAATGCGCGCGTGCGCCTGGACGCTGGGAGATCTGTCACCCACCAGGGCGATTCTCGCGGTGGTCATGCCCTCATCCTCACCGCACCCCCGAGGTAAGCGCCAACGATGATCTCTGCTGGCCCGATAAGCGATACTGATGGACCATGGACCCGCACCTGCTGCGTACGTTCGTCACCGTCGTTCACTGGCGGTCCTTCTCCGCGGCCGCCGAGGAGCTCGGTTACACCCAGTCGGCGGTCTCCCAGCAGATCGCCGCACTGGAGACCGACCTGGGGCTGGCCCTGCTGTACCGCCGTCCGGTCCGGCCGACCCCGGCGGGGGAGCGCCTGCTGGAGCACGCGGGCCCGCTGCTGCTGCGCCATCGGGCGGCCCGGGCCGACGTGCTGCGCGCCGCCGCCGGGCCCGCCGCGCGGCTGACCGTGGCGGCCTCCCCGCTGGCGTGCACTCCGGCGGTCGCGCGCGGCCTGGCGGCGAGCCGTACGGCGGTGACGCTGCGCACCGTGGGCCGCGAACGCGTCGCCGAGCAGGTCGTCTCGGGCACGGCCGATCTGGGGCTCGTCGACGGGATCGCCGCCCCCAGCGACCCGCTGCGGCTGCCGGACATGGAAGCGCCGGTCCGGATCGGCGTGGCCGAGGAGGACCTGGTCGTGGTTCTGCCCGGCGACCACCCGCTGGCGCGCAGGCGCGGGCTGGCGCTGGCCGACCTGGCCGACGCGCTGTGGCTGCAGGCCCCGGCCGCGGTGCCGGTCGAGCGGCTGCGTGAGATCGCCGGAGTCGGCGGGTTCCGTGTGGCGTTCGGCTACGACGGCGAGGACCTGCACACCGTGGTGAACCTGGCCGCCGCCGGGAGCGGGCTCACGCTGCTGCCCGCCTCGGTGGTGGCCGGGGCGGCGGATGGGGCGGGGGACAGGACGGTGGCCGGGGTGCCGCTGACCACGCCGCGCGTCGTGCACCGGGTCGAGGTGCTGCACGGCGCCGCTGAGGGCCCGGCCGCCGTCCTGGCGGATCAGCTCCGCCAGCCGCCCTCGTCGACCCCGCCCGGCACCTCGGCGGCCGGGTCGTAGGGGGTACGGGTGAAGACGAAGGTGTTGAGGTCCAGGTGGCTGAGCGAGCCGTCGGCCCTGCGGGCCAGGCTGAGCCTCTCACCGGCGTAGTAGCCGTCCAGGCCGAGCCAGGTCCCGTCGGCCTGGGCGGCGAACCTCGAGGCGCGCCCCGCGCCGCCGATCGGCGTGAGCGACAGCCCCCGGTCGGGCAGCACCCGCAGCGCGTACGCGCCCGGCCCCCAGTACCACGGGCCGGTCAGCTCCAGCAGGTCGGGGTCGGCCCCCGCGGGCTCCCACTCGGCGGGCAGGCGCGGCTCGTGCTCGTCCAGGACGGCCAGCAGCTCGGTCAGGAGCGTCCGGCTCACCCCCGAGGTGGAGTTGGCCATGAACAGCACGCCCACCCCGTCGGACGGGTCGGCCCACACCGTGGACAGGAAGCCCGGCATGGAGCCGCTGTGACCGGCCAGGCGGCGCCCTGCCGCACGGGCGAGCTGCAGCCCCAGGCCGAACCCGCCGACCCAGGCGTCGCCGTCGTCGACGGTCGCCGGCTCACGCATCTCGGCCACCGTCGCCGGGTCCAGGACACCCGCGGTGTCCCCGGCCACGAACGCCGCCCAGCGGGCCAGGTCGGTGGCCGTGGACCAGAACTGCCCGGCCGGGGCCATCGCCAGCGCGTCGTGCTCGGGTTCGGGCAGCAGCATGTCCGCCCATGGATGCACGGCGTATCCGGTGGCGTGCGGGGCTCGCGGCCGGGTCGTGGTGTCGCGCATGCCCAGCGGCTCGAGCACCTCCGCCCGGACCGCCTCCGCCCAGCTCACCCCCCGCTGCCTGGCGACCAGCTCACCCAGCAGGGCGAAGCCCAGGTTGGAGTAGTGGAAGCGGCGTCCGGGCCGGTGGCGGGAGGTCTCGGGGCCGAGCAGGCCGGCGAGCTCCTCGAACGGCATGCCCGGGGTCCGCTCCCACCACTGCCCCGGCGGCTCTGCGGTCAGCCCGGCGGTGTGCGACAGCAGCTGGGCGACGGTGACCTCGTCGACCGGGGTGCCCGGGACGTGCTTGCCGATCGGGTCGAGCAGGTTCACCCGGCCCTCGTCGCGCAGCCGCATGACCACCGTCGCGACCATGCTCTTGGTGATGGAGCCGATCCGGTACTGGGTGCTCTCGGTGGGGGCGGCTCCCGCGACCCGGCCGCGTGAGCCGAACCAGGCGAGCCGTCCGTCGCGCACCACCGCCGCCGCCAGGGAAGGCAATCGCGACTCGGCCTGCTCGACCGCGATCCTGCGCAGCAGCGCGCGAGCCGTACTCTCCAAAACCGGCGACATCAGATGACCCCTCCCCGACACGACATGTGCTCTCAGGCTAGTGCTGCCGGGGCCTCACCAGCATCCCCGACGCAGCCGAGGTTCCGCGCCCGCCCGCCGGGCGGTGGCCGGCCGGGCCGCGGTCGCGGCGGTTCTCCGGCGGGCGGGCGGTGCGGACGCCGGCGAGCGAGGGACGACAGGCACGATGTCTCCCTTCGAGGGGATGGTGATGTTCGCCGGACGAACACCCTTCGTCGCTCACCGTATTCATGCGACCACGAACTGTAAAGACAGTGTTCTGTTACCGGTGTGACCGCCGCGACAGGCGGGGGCGGCGAGACGCCCTCCGTCTCGCCGGGCGGGAGAGGGCGGGCGGCGCGCCGCCGCATGCCCCCTCCACGCAAGTGGTCACTATAAGTCGTGATATGACTACTTTTAGTGGATTATGTGAATGGGGGGTCCGGCCGACGGGGGAGTGCCGTTCACGGGCCGCGGCGCCGGGCCAACGGTTGAGGAGGCAGTCATGGAGTGGTTTCCCGCCATGCCGCTGGAAGACTGGATCGGCACGAAGGAGACCGTGCACCGGTTCGCGCAGATCGTCGGCAAGGTACGGCTGGCCGAGAGCACCCGCCGCAACCACTGGTGGAACGTCCCGTTCCACCTGACCGGCCGGGGCATCACCACCCGGCCGAGCGGCGGCTTCGGCGACACACCGATCTTCACCGTCGACTTCGACTTCGTCGGCCACCAGCTGATCGTCACCCGGCTGGACGGGCGCGCCGTGACGTTCAGCCTGTTCGGGCATTCCGTCGCCTCCTTCCACCGGACCCTTTTCGAGGTGCTGGAGGACCTGGACGTCACGGTGCGGATCGAGGCCGAGCCGTTCGGGCTCACCGACGGCACGCCGTTCGCCCAGGACGTCAAGCACGCCGACTACGACCCCGTGCTGGTCAACCGCTACTGGCGGATCCTGTCCCAGGTCAACCTGGTGCTGGAACGCTTCGCCGCGGACTTCTGCGGCAAGATCAGCCCGGTGCACCACTTCTGGCACACCTTCGACATAGCCGTGACCCGTTTCTCCGGCCGCCCGGCGGGCCCGCAGCCCCAGGCCGACCCGGTCACCAGGGAGGCCTACTCCCGGGAGGTGATCAGCAGCGGATTCTGGTTCGGCGACGACGCGATGCCCTGGCCCGCCTTCTACTCCTACACCGCCCCCGAGCCCGCGGGACTCGCCGAGGAGCCGCTGCGCCCCGAGCAGGCGGCCTGGCTGCCGCAGCGGGGCAGCCACCTGGCGGTCCTGCGCTACGACGACGCGCGCGCCCACGACGACCCCGTCGCCACCGTGCTGGACTTCCTCGGCAGCGCCTACCAGGCGGGCGCCCGGCGGGCCGGCTGGGAGACCGTACTGCTCATCCACCCGCCCGGTGTCACCGACCCGGTGCTGGAAAAGGAGGAGTGACGAGGAGTGACGTCGCCACCGAACGCCGGCCGGCGCCGGCGCTCACCGACGACGGGGGAGGGCGGCGCCCGGCCCTGCTCGGCCGCCGGCACGGGGCGATGCAACAGAAAACGGGCGTGATATATCTTATATTTCTCCTATCTGACCGATCGGACAGTTCTGGCCGATCGGTCAGATATCGTCGGCGGCATGGCACGTTCCGCGACCGCTATGCGCGACGACATCCTCGATTCCGCCGTCCGGCTGTTCGCCACGCACGGCTTTCTGGGCACGTCGCTCCAGGACATCGCCTCCGACGCGGGCTGCTCGAAGGCGTCGCTGCTGTACCACTTCACCAACAAGGACGCGATCCTCGCCGAACTGCTGGCCCCGGCCGGACAGGAGCTGGCCGCGCTGACCGACCGGCTCACCGCTCTCGAGGGTGACGAGGCGGCTCGGGCCGCGGTCGCCGGGCTCGTGGAGCTGGCACTGCGCTTCCGGCTGCACGTGAAGATCCTGATCCAGGACATCGACACCATGACGAACCGCCCGGAACTGCCGGACGTGCACGCCCTGACCGAACGGATGGTCGACGCGCTGACGGGCCACTCGGGCGACCCCAAGGCACGGGTCTGGGGGTGGATGGCGCTGGTGGCGATCTTCTTGACCAGCGCGGCCGACCTCGCGATCGACGACCGGACCCTGCGAGCCGAGCTCACCCGTGGCGCCCTGCGCACCCTCGGCCACCAGGCTCCCTCCAACCGCTGACACGACGAACGAACACACGAGAAAGAGATCCGCTTTTCTGATGGCAACTTTGCTGTACCGGCTCGGCCGGTCGTCCTTTCGCCGGCGCGGTCGCGTCGTGGCGGTGTGGTTGTTGCTGCTCGTGCTCCTGGGCGGGGCCGCCGTGGCCTTCCACGGCGCGACCAGCGACAAGTTCTCCATGCCCGGTACGGAGTCCCAGCGGGCGATGGACGCGCTCGCGACGGAGTTCCCGCAGGCCGGCGGCGCCGGCGGCAGCGTCGTCGTCGCCGCCCCGCAGGGGGAGAGGCTGGAGGCCGGCGACCTCGCGCCCGTGCTGAAGGCGGCGGCCGCCGTTCCCGGCGTCATCGCCGCGGTGGACCCCTTCCAGTCCGGGGCGGTCTCCCGGGACGGCCGCTACGCCATCGTCCAGGTGCAGTTCGACCGTCCCGTCAACGACATCACCGCCGCTCAGCGCGAGGCCTACCTGAAGGTCGGCTCCGGCGTGACCGGCCTGCGCGTCGAGCCCGGCGGCGAGGTCCTGGGCAACCAGGTCGAGGTGGGCTCCTCGGAGGGGCTCGGCGTCCTGATCGCCGCCGTCGTGCTGATCGTCACCTTCGGCTCGCTGGTCGCCGCCGGCATGACGCTGCTCAACGCCCTGATCGGCGTCGCGGCGGGCATGGCCGGGCTGTACGCGCTCAGCGGCGTGTTCGAGCTGACGTCCGTGACTCCGGTGCTGGCGCTGATGCTGGGCCTGGCGGTCGGCATCGACTACTCGTTGTTCATCACGTCCCGATACCGGCAGTTCCTGTCCGAGGGCATGGAGCGCGAGGAGGCCGCCGGGCGGGCGACCGGTACGGCCGGGTCGGCGGTCGTGTTCGCGGGCGCGACCGTGGTGATCGCGCTCGCCGGGCTGTCGGTGGTCGGCATCCCGTTCCTGACCACGATGGGCCTGGCCGCCGCCGGGACCGTGGCCGTCGCCGTGCTGGTGGCGCTCACCCTGCTGCCGGCCGCCCTCGCGTTCGCCGGGGACCGCGTGCTGCCGCGCGCGCAGCGGGCGGCCCGGCCCACCGGCACCCGGCGCGAAGGGTTCGGGTACCGGTGGGCGGGCTGGGTGATCCGGCTGCGGGTGCCGATCCTGGTGGCGGGGGTCGTCGGCCTGGGGGCTCTCACGCTGCCCGCGCAGGATCTGCGGCTGGCCCTGCCGAACGCCTCCACCGCGGCGCCGGGCTCGTCCGCCCGTGAGGCCTACGACCTGACCAGCGAGGGGTTCGGCGAGGGGTTCAACGCGCGGCTGGTCGCCGTGGTCTCGGGCGCCGACGCCAAGACGACCACGGCGGCCGCGCAGCAGACCGCCCAGCTCATCCAGCAGACCGAGGGCGTGCTGGCGGTGATGCCGCCGCAGCCCAACGCCACGGGCACCACCGCGCTGGTGAGCATCATCCCCAAGGCCGGTCCGACCGACGCGGCCACCGAGGACGCCGTCCACGCCATCCGCGCCAAGGTCGCCGCCGTCGACGGCGCGCGGATCGCGGTGACCGGGGCGACCGCGGTGGGCATCGACGTGTCACAGAAACTCGCCGACGCGATGCCGGTGTACCTGCTGCTGGTCGTCGGCCTGTCGGTGCTGCTGCTGATGCTGGTCTTCCGGTCGATCCTGGTCCCGGTCAAGGCCGCCCTGGGATTCCTGCTCACCGTGGGCTCGACGTTCGGCGTCACGGTGGCGATCTTCCAGCAGGGACACCTCGCCGGCCTGGTCGGCGTGGACGTGCCCGGCCCGCTGGTCAGCTTCCTGCCGATCCTGCTGATCGGGATCCTGTTCGGGCTGGCCATGGACTACGAGGTGTTCCTGGTGTCGCGGATGCGGGAGGACCACCTGCACGGTGACACGCCGCGCCAGGCCGTCGTCAACGGCATGGGGCACAACGCCCGGGTCGTCACGGCCGCCGCACTGATCATGACCGCGGTGTTCGGCGGGTTCGTCCTCATGGAGGACCCGACGATCAAGTCCATCGGCTTCGCCCTGGCCGTCGGTGTGCTCATCGACGCCTTCGTGGTCAGGATGACCCTGGTCCCGGCCGTGATGTCGCTGCTCGGCAGGGCCGCGTGGCGGCTGCCCCGGGCGCTCGACCGCATCCTGCCCGACCTCGACGTCGAAGGCGAGCGCCTGCGGCACAGCCTCGCCCCGGACGACCGGCCCCGGGAGAAGGCGGACGCCGCGTCCTGACCTTCGCACGACGCCCGGCCCGGGCCCGCCCGCTCGCGGGCCCGGG
>NZ_JBFBCF010000053.1:0-44379 GCF_040683035.1 Streptosporangium sp. NPDC051022
CACCGCCATCGACCAGCGACTACGGCTCGCCTTCACTTGCGCCGAGCCGGTCGACGCCGCCACCGCAGACGGGATCGAAACCCTTCACCCCCACCCCACCCTCACCACACCCGCGACCGCTCCACCTCGCCGCGTCCGTAACCGACCTCCCCCCACCATGGCCGTGACCATCCCGGCGCCGGTACGGCGGGCAGTGAGACGGAGCGGATCGGCGCCGATGAGCGGTGCTCGGCCAGGGAACGTCCCGGCCATCCCGTCTGTTGTGAGCGGAACCGTCGACGGAGGGCTCCGCTCTCCTTCCCCGCTTCTCCTCCCCGGCACGGTCGGCTCTTCCGGCACGGCCGGCTCCTTCGGTATGGCGGGTCCGCGCCTCACCCGTTACGCTATGACCAAATATCCGATCTGGTCATAGCTAAGGAAGGTTCGTGGCTGTCGCCTTCACCCAGCAGGAACGAGCGCGCATCACCGAGTGCCTGCTCGACACCGCCGAGGAGCTCTTCGCCGCCCAGGGACTGGCCAAGACCTCGCTGGAGGAGCTCGTCGCCCCGGCGGGAATCGCCAAGGGCAGCTTCTACGCCTTCTTCGACTCCAAGGAGACCCTCTACAAGGAGGTCATGATCCGCCGCGCCCCACTGATCGGGGACCGGCTGAAGGAGGCGCTCAGCCGTCCGCCGAGCGCGGAGGCACTGGCCGAGCTGATGCGGCAGATCTCGACGCTGCTCACCACCGATCCGTTCTACCGGCGGCTGCTCACCCACCCCGACGAGCTCCGGTCCGTGGCCCGGCGGGTCGGCACGGAGGAGATCGCCCGGGTGACGCCGCAGATCCTGACCCCGCTGCTGGACTACCTCTCCAGAGGTCAGCGCGACGGCCTGATCATCGGCGACGTGGAGCCGATGACGCTCATGGGCGTGCTGCGCACCACCGGACTGATCACGATGAATCGCCACCTGTTCGGCCAGGACTACGAAGCGGTCCTGGAAACCACGATCACCGCCCTCGCACGCGGGCTGACCACATCGAACGGAGACAGAAATGAGCGGCTTGTCGAAGGTGGCCGACACCTTCCGCATGACGGATGAGGCCTGGACCCGTCATGCCAACCCCTGGAGCGTGTGGACCCGCTTCGCCGCGATCCCCCTGATGATCCTGGCGATCTGGAGCAGGACATGGCTCGGCTGGTGGTGCCTGGCCCCGATCGCCGCCGTCGTCGTGTGGCTCTGGCTGAACCCGCACGTCTTCCCCCCGGTCACCACACCGCGGAGCTGGACCGCCAAGGGGATCTACGGCGAGAAGCTGTGGCTGCACAACCGGTCGATGATCTCCGCCGACCACCGCAACGTCCACCGCCTGCTGGTCGGGGTGGGGCTGACCGGGTTCGCCGCGCTGGTCTACGGGCTGGTCGCCCTGGAGATCTGGCCGACGGTCTTCGGCGTGACCCTCGTCGTGCTGGGCCAGCTCTGGCGGATCGACCGGCTGGGCCTGCTGTACGAGGAGCACCAACGCCAGGCCGCCTGATCCGTTCCCCCGGCCGGAACTCAGCTGCGGATGATCGCATTGAGGAGCGCCGCGAACAGCACCGCCGCCCCCAGGCCGTACGAGATCATGCGCCGGACCGCCTTCCGGGCCGCCGTCTTCGCGGGGAGAACCTTGGCGGCGGCCTCCGCGGCCGCCTGAATCGCCTTCCCCCATCCCGCCCACGTGTCCACGGTGCGCTGGAAGAGCCGTCCGATCCCGAACAGGATCAGTGCGATCAGGATGACAGCGGCAACCCGGCTGCTCGGGCCGTCCATGGGCGCGCTCCTACCTAGAGGGAAGCAGGATTTCGCCACTCAGGGTAATGTAATGACTACGTAAAGAAAGGAAAACGGCTCGGAAACCCGCCCCACCGCGCCACGCCGACCCCAGCCGCTCCGTTTCCCGGCCCTCCGTTTCCCGGCCGCTCCGCTCCCCTCGGTCCTCTGAAGCTCTCCTTGGCCCCCCGGAACCGCCCCTCCTGAAGTCACGATCCGCCGCCACATGGACGAAGACGGATCACCTCGTACGCAGGGCCGACGCCGCGGCGGGCACTGGAGAACCCTCACGGACCCGACCGGCACCGGTCCTTCACCGAGACTCGCCGTACCGGATGGAGCGGGAGGCGCAGGCGACCGCCACGAGCAGGATCAGGGCCGCCGTCAGCGCGGACACGGGGCCGACGTTCAGGTGGAGCACGGCGCCCGTCAGCCCGCCGGTGAACAGCGCGACGATCAGGACCGACCTGCGCAGCCCCGCATACCCCGGCGGGTCGACGGCCAGACGCGTGAGAGTGCTGGTGAGGACGGTGATGGTGACCAGGTCGGGTACCGCCAGCCGGTGCGCCGCGGCGTTCTGCAGGCCCATGCCGTAACCGAGCAGTCCGATGAGCGCCACCTGCGCGCCCGTCTCGCGATATCCCGCCGACCAGACCACCAGAAGGGCGACGGCGACCAGGATCGCGTGCATGATCGTGAGTGCGGTGAACTCCCGCCGTACGTCCCGCATCCACCTAGCGAGACGTCCCGTGCTCCACGCCCCGGTGACGAAGGCGGCCAGGGCGAGGAGCGAGGCCCACACCGACAGTTCGCGATCGCCGGCCAGGGCGAAGCCGACGAACATCACGTTGCCGGTCATGTTGGCGACGAAGACCCGGTTCAGGCCCAGGAAGCTGACGGCGTCCACGAGGCCGGTCGTGACGGTCAGCATGATCAGCAGGGCGGGCAGGATGCCGTGCTCGTTCGCGCCACGCGGGAACAGCGCATCGGAGACCCACCTCAACCCGCTTATCACGGGCGCTCCCCCGCGAGCGCGCCATGCCGGTGCCGCGGACCACCTCTCATGTGTTCTCCCCGCTCCCCTCGTTCTCCTCGGTCTCCCGGTGTCGGGACGACGCGGACGCGAGTGCTCCCATCTCCGCCGACAGACGCCTCATGATTGGAAATCTGCCCAGCTCATCCAAGGTGTAGTGCAGGCGGAACCGCCCTTCGGCAGGCCGTCGACCACGGGCCCGGCGCCCCATGGGAGCCGACGGCCGAGGCCCCGGCGAGCGTCGTGGGCGGTCAGTCGCCGAGGACGGCGATGTCCAGTCGCCGGAGACGGCCGGGATCGGCGATCACCTCGTATCCTGCGATCCTGTCCCCCGCCACCGTGACGGTGAGGACGAGAAGCAGGCGTCCGCGCGGGGCCACGACGATTCCCACGGCTCCGTTCACGAGCGCCGCCTCCGCGAAGCGCGCCCGCCGCCCGAAGACGAGGGTCTCCTCGGCGACCGCCCGCGCGCCACGGACCTCCGTCACCGCGCCCGGCGGCAGGGCGGCGGGGTCGGCCCGGCGCACGACGTCGGGGGCCAGCACCGCGAGAAGCGCGCCGATGTCGCCGCCGCGCGAGGCTGCGAGGAAGGCGTCGACGACATGCCGCTGCCGGGAGAGTTCGACGATGGGGACCCCGGACGTGCCCCGCACCCTGTGTCGCGCGCGGCTGGCGAGCTTTTTCGTGGTGACCGGTGTGCGCCCCACGATGGGGGCGATCTGGTCGAACGGCACGGCGAACATGTCGTGGAGCACGAACGCGACCCGCTCGGCGGGGACCAGGGTGTCCAGCACCACGAGCAGCGCGCGGCCGACCGATTCGGCCAGCAACGTCTCCTGCTCGGGATCGCCCCCGTCGTCGGGGTCCCCGGCCCGGTCGGGCATCTGCTGCCCGACGGGCTCCTCCGGCCGCGCCCTGCGGGAGCGCAGCATGTCGAGGCAGATCCGCGAGACGACCGTCGTCAGCCACCCGCCCAGGTTCTCGACACCGTCGGCGTCGACGCGGCTCAGCCTCAGCCACGCCTCCTGGACGGCGTCGTCCGCCTCACCGGACGAGCCCAGCATCCGGTAGGCGACCACCCGCAGGTGGTCGCGATGCTCCTCGAACCGCTCCGCCAGCCGGTCGTACTCGCCCATCGGTCACCTTTCCCCGTCGCACCCCGTCAACTACATGACGGATACGACACGACCAACGTGACATGGGGGAAAGCCGGATGACGTCCTTGCTGCACCTGGACTCCAGCGCCGACCGTTTCGACGACTCGGTCAGCAGGCGGCTGACCGCGCTGTTCGCCGACACCTGGCGGGGGCTGCACGGCACGACCGGATACCGGTACCGGGACCTGGCCGCCGACCCGGTGCCGCCGGTGACCTCGGCCTACGCCACCCTCGGCCGACGGGTGGAGAAACGCGGTGTCGTCCCCCCGGCCGGGGTGACCGCGCTGGCCGGGGACCCGGCCGAGAGACGGGAGTGGGCGCTGACCCTGCCACTGGTCACGGAGGTGCTGGCCGCGGACACCGTGCTGCTCGGCGTCCCGATGTACAACTTCTCGGTGCCCGCCTCGCTGAAGGCGTGGATCGACCGGATCTCCTTCCCGGGGGTGTTCACCGACCCGGACAGCGGGGGCAGCCTGCTGCGCCGTACGCGGGTGGTGGTGGTCACCGCGCGGGGCGGCGCGTACGGCCCGGGCACCCCGCGGGAGAGCTTCGACTTCCAGGCCCCCTATCTGCGGATGTACTTCGGCAACCTCGGGGTGACCGAGGAGAACCTGAGCTTCGTGCACGCCGAACTGACCCTGGCCGCGCAGATGCCACAACTGGCCCACCTCCAGCCCCTGGCGGCCGACTCACTGACGGCGGCCCGCGCCGCGGTGACCGAACTGGCCTCCCGCCCGGCGAACACCCCCGCGCCGGCGACCACGCCATAGGTTCTGGCGAACGGCCCACCCCGTCGACTCGGGCTCCGGCCGGGACGGCACATCACGATCACACGCCGGCAGTACGGATCCGTTCGACAAGGCGCCAGATGTCCGTACTCGGGTTCGCTCTCGACGGTGAGCCGTCACCCCGGTGTTTACCCTCAAGCGCCAGGGCACGGCTCACCGCCTGGTCATGCAGTTCGGCAAGCCGGGCGAGTGCCGCCGGGGTGAGAACCTTCCCGCAGCCGAGCAGCTCACGCACCTGGGATTGTGCGTCATGACGGTCGAGAGAGGCCCACTGCTCCTTGAGATGGAGCAGGAACCAGAGCTCCAGGCAGGGGTTGGAGACGGCGAGATTGATGCCGTGCGCGGCGGCGAGTTCGGTCGCCTGTCTGAGGTTGGGGTGTTCGTCCACGTCGAAGACGCACCAGTACTCGTCGTAGGCGGCACCGCGCCCACGTTTCTGCTCGCGCAGATCGGCCTTCTTACGGTCGCGGGCCTCCTCGACGAGACGCAGCGGTACCCCGTGGAAGTCGCCGAACGTCACGATGACCCGGTCACGGTGAAGTCGGTACCAGTGCTGGAGGTAGATCGTCTCGGTCTTCTCTCCCTCTGTGAAGACGAGCAGCGATCGACGAGCGGCCGCCTTCGACGGCTTACGCCCCCGTCCGTCGTGGATCGCGCGCCTCACCCGCGCCCGCTCTCGGCGATGTGCTTGGCGATCTCGGTGAACTCCTCATGACTGACGATCGGGGCGGCGCCGTATCGTCCGGCGAGATACCTGCGGCCGATCGCCTCTTCCTTGCGCGGCCCCAGGTCCGACAGCGGATAGAGCCGGGTGCTCCCATCGGGGAGTTTCTCGGTGAACCAGATCTGGTCACGGCCGAGCACGCGGTCGCTTTCGGCTCCGCCGAGCAGCGGGACATCGTGAGAGCTGAAGATCAGCTGGGCGTTGTGGGGATTGGACTCCGGATCCTGGAACAGCCCGACCAACCGGGCGACCAGCACCGGGTGCAGGCTCGCCTCAAGTTCGTCGGCGAGCAGGACGGATCCGCGGGCCAGCGCGTCCACCACCGGTCCGATCAGTCCCAGCCAGACCAACGTGCCGAGCGACTCGTCCTTGACGTCGAAGTCGACGTCGTCGCCCGCCGCGCGATGGCTCAGCGTGATCCCCAGCTCGGTGATCTTTATTTCGATCCCCGCGCCTTCGGGTTCCTCGTCCTGGCCGTGCAGGATCTCCACGATCCGACGGAGCCGCTCGACCACCTGGGGATCGAGCGGGCGGGTTTTCACGTCGGTGATCCCCAGGTCCGCGGCGCGGATCAGCGAGAGCATCAGGTCGCGGGTCTCCGGGTGATGGAGCAGTTGCGCGGTGAAAGCCCACCGATGGGTCCGGCTGGACGCCTCGGCCAGCAGAAGGTTTCCCTCGAACCATTCATAGATCGGCAGGAGATCGGGATGGCCCGCCGCGGCCGCCGCCGACAGGAACAGGGCGTTGGGCCGCATCACCTCGGTCGTCGCACGGCCTTTGGCGCGGTTCGACGCACCTAGTTCGACGTCGTCCCCGTCCCGCCGAAAAAGCAGTGCGGCCCGGCCACGCGGGTAACGGTACGCCCACTCCTCGATCACACGGTGGTCGTCGAGCCTGACGCCGTACTCGTGGCGGACTCCGTCCAGGATCAGGTCGATCTCGAAACGGGTCGAGTCATCCACGGCGGCGTCGAGCCGGAACGGACTGCGCTGGATGCGCCGGGAGGGGCTGCCCGCCCGGAACGAATGCAGGATGTGCCCTCGCAGATCATCCAGCGCTTTGAGCAGGTTGGTCTTGCCGGAAGCGTTGGCACCGAACAATCCGGCGGCGGGGAGGAGTCGCAACGGGTGTCCGCCCGCACGCCAGGGAATCTCGCGGGGCACCCCCGGCTCCGCGAGCGCCGTGGCCTCCAGGGAGAAGTCCAGCTCGTCCCGGAACGAGCGTGTGTTCTCGGCCCGGAACGCCAGCAACATCGACGTCGACCCAACCCTCTTCATAGGGAGAATTATTGCAGGCTACCTGCGATTTTCGTGCTAAGACAGCGCCCTATTGGATTCGATCAAGGTACACCGACACTCCTGTGGCATCTACGCCCACGAAGCTCCCCCGGTTCGGACAGGAGCAGGCCATGGACACTCCCGCGCACGGCGTCAGCGACGACCGGCGCGGCCAGGCGCTCCAAAGCCTGCCCCTCGACACGGCCAGGGATCGTTCCGTTTACACCGTCTCCGTGTCTCCGTCAGCCGAGACGTCCGGCCTTGATGGCGGCGGTGAGGGCGGACCAGGCGTCGGCGGCGAGAACGAGCGCCGGGCCGGTGCGGTCCTTCGTGTCGCGGACGGCACGGCGCCCACCGGAGAGGGCGGCGACCTCGACGCAATTACTTCCGTCGCCGCCGGACAGACTGGACTTGCGCCACCGGGCGCTGGAAAGCTCGCGGGTCAGGTCGTCCATCTGCGCATCGTCTCCTTGATGAGGCCGAGTGACTCGCGTCGTGGCAGGGCGTCGGCCCTGATCACGCCATGTCTGCATATTAAGCTTTTTACCTCCTCCGACCTATCGCTCACTCGATCCTCGGTGCTCTGAGAATCGATGTAGGCCACGGGCGGAGCCCCACTCGGCAACTCCGCGACGACGAAACTACCCAGCAGCCCGACGGTGCCATAGGCCGCGTAGGGAAGCATCTGAAGCGAGATGTGAGACCTTTCACCCAGCTCCAGCAGATGCCAGATCTGGTCTTTCATCACCTCCGGGCTGCCCACCGGCCGGTGCAGGATGCTTTCGTCCAGCACCACCCACATCATCGGCGGCGTGGGCTGGTCGAGGAGACGCTGCCGTTCCAGCCGGGCCGCCAGGCGCTCCTCCGCCTGGTCCGGGGTGGCGCCGGGCTCGTTGGCGATCAGCGCCCGCGCGTAGCCCTCGACCTGAAACAGGCCGGGAACCATCGACAGTTCCCAGACGTGCAGCGACTCCGCCTCGGACTCGAAGTCGAGCCAGGGGCGGAACCAGCGGGGCATCTGATCGGCCTCCCGGGTCAGCCGGTCGAGCAGGTCGGTCAGCTCCCTGCCCCTCCCCAGGGCGGCGTCCACCGTACGGGCCAGGTCCAGGGTGGGAGACCGGCGGCCGTTCTCGACCATGCTGACCTGGCTGACCGACATGTGGATGATAGCGCCCAGCTCTCGTTGACTCATTCCGGCCAGCAGCCGGATCTTTCGCAGTTCCGCTCCGAATCGAATGCGTGGGGACGCATAGGGATTCGGTTCCGGTGAAACAGTCATCTCCGGGCTCCTCCCGCCGTTTCCGACCGTGTTCAGGAGATTACTCCGGGGAGTCATCGGAAATGGCGGGGGTTCACACACTGTGAATACCATGCGAAGCCATCGGCACTCTTCGACAGAGAAAGCCCCTGTCGCCCGGGAAGCGGCCACGCACCACCGCCTCCCCCGGAGAACCGAAACCGGATATCCGGATTTCCATGACATAAAGCTTTATAGCGAAGGCGCGAATCGACTCGCCGGCCCCACGAACCGGATATCCCGCCATGAGACGAGCCGCTGGAGCGGGCCGTACGGCGCGACACGGCCGCATCCGCCGACGTCGCGAGGCACGGGACACCGGCCCACCCTCCCCGGAGAGAACTTCGTCTTCGTTGTTGACGATGTTTCAACGTCCACCCTAATGTTGTCTCTGCCAGAGACGATGTTCGACACATCCGGTGGACGCGGGGCTCCGTCTCGGGCGTGGTAGGAATGGGACTCACGGAGGAGGCCGGACAGACAAGTTGGTGTGCCATGACCGAGCACTTCCTCGGCGTTCTCGGCCTCGGCCAGGCGCTGGGGGTGAGCCGGCACGCGGTGCACAAGTGGCGCGCCCGCTACCCGAGCGATTCGAGTCACCCGTTTCCCGAGCCCGACGTCGAGGTCGATGGAGCTCCGGGCTGGCGGGCTGACCGGCTGGAGGAGATCATGCGCTGGCGCGACGGCCTGCCGGGCCGCGGCGCGGGCGGAGGCCGTCCTTCCGCCGCACGTCAGGAGTACCTCAGGGCCGCGATGGCGCGCGGCCTGACCCGGGACGAGGCGATACGCGCGCTCGTCACGTTCACCGAAGAGTTTCCCGAGATGACCGAGCCGGAAGTCTGCGCCTGGCTCATCGAGAAATGGCGTAGGTAGCGCTTCCGGTAACACCCCACCAAACGGAAGGCGATGACGCATGCCCGAAATCGGCGGAAGCACCGCACCGGGATTCGAAGAGGTGCGCGAGGCGTTCGCGGCCAATCTGGCCGGCGGGCAGGAGGTGGGCGCCGCGGTCGCCGTCTACCTGCACGGCCGGAAGGTCGTCGATCTGTGGGGCGGAATCGCCGATCCCGCGACCGGCCGCCGCTGGGAGCGCGACACCTTGCAGGTCGTGTTCTCCACCACCAAGGGCGTCACCGCCGCCTGCGCGCACCTGCTGGCCCAGCGCGGCGAGCTGGACCTCGACGCCCCTGTCGCCGAGTACTGGCCGGAGTTCGCGGCGAACGGGAAGGAGCGCGTGCCGGTCCGCTGGCTGCTCACCCACCAGGCCGGACTGCCCGCGATCGACCACCCGATCACCCCGGCGGAGGCGATCGCCTGGCACCCGATGGTGACCGCGCTGGCCGCCCAGCGTCCCCTCTGGGAGCCGGGCACCGCGCACGGCTACCACGCGCACACCTACGGCTGGCTGGTCGGAGAGGTCGTCCGCCGGGTGACCGGCCGCAGCCTCGGCACGTTCCTCGCCGAGGAGATCGCCGCGCCGCTCGGCTTGGACCTGTGGATCGGGCTGCCGAAGAGCGAGCATCACCGGGCCAGCCGGATCGTCGCCGCCCCGATCGACCTGGACGCGCTGGCCCGGATCGACCTGGACACCCTCCCCGAGCCCGCGCGCGAGGCGATGCGGGCCTACGCCGACCCCACGTCGCTGACCATGAGGGCGATGACCGTCGTCACACCGATGCTGAACCACGACGACCCCGACGAGCAGGCCGCCGAGATGCCCTCGACCAATGGCGTCTGTACGGCCCGCGCGCTGGCCCGCTTCTACGCCGCGCTCATCGGCGAGGTCGACGGGCACCGCATCCTCAGCCCCGGCATCCTGGCCGCGGCGACCGCCGAACAGGTCGCCGGTGTCGACCGCGTCCTGCGGGTACCCGTCCGGCTCGGCACCGGTTTCGGCCTGCCGACCCCCGACGCCTTCTGGTACAGCCCGACCGCCTTCGGCTTCCCCGGCTACGGCGGATCGCTCGGCTTCGCCGACCCGGCGAACGGCCTCGCCTTCGGCTACACCATGAATCACATTCGGGAAGGCGTGCCGGATCGGAGAGCCGCCGATCTCCTTGACGCGGTCCGCGGCGCGGTCAAGGCCCAGGACCGGTAGGCCGCGGTCCCCAACGGCTTCGATGTGCCGCCCGGGAAGACGTTCCGCCCGGGAATCGGCCGGTGAACGCCGAGGTCGTCTCAGCCGCGCCGTACCTCGAAGTGGAAGCAGCCGAACTCGATCGCGCGCACGTGCACCGTCGCCGCCTCGGGATCCTCGAACACCTCCCGCAGCGCCGCGTCCGGGTCCTCACCGTCGGCCAGGTAACGTCCCCCCAGGATGTGCCCGTCAGCGGCGTAGGCGCGGAGCATCCGGTGGGCCGTGTGCGCCTCGGGCCAGCCCGGCTTCGCGCCGGGGCAGTCCCCGGCGTGCACGAAGACCGGCCCCTGCTCGTCGTAGGCCCCCGGGTCCACTCCTCGCTCCGCCGCCCAGCGACGCAGCGGCGCGTACGACAGCAGCGCGACCCGCTCCCCCGCCTCCGCCTTGGCCAGACAGCAGCGCAGCGGAGCACCGGCCTCCTCGGCGACGAACACCCTCGGCGCCCGGCCCGCGTCGTCGCCGTCCAGCAGTTCCCTCACGACATCGGCGTCGATCGCCCTGACTTCATGTCCCATTCGCCCATCGTTATCCGTTCCGCCCCTCCGCACCGGCGGTTCTCAGACCTCGAAGCTGGGACCGCGTCCGCCGAGGCGCGAGGTGACGTGGCCGCTGAGGAGGAGCCATCCACCACCGGGGAGAGCAAGGCGGGAACCATGATCAGGGCTCACGGCCCGTGGGGGACGGTGTCAGACCGACGGCCAGTTTCTGAGGAGGAGGTCGAGGGCGTCCAGGGCTCTGAGCCACGAGGTCTCCACCCCGGGCGAGTGGCTGAACCCGCCCGCCATCTCCAGACTCACGTACCCGTGGAAGGTGCTGTGCAGCAGCCGTACCGCGTCCGTGTGGTCGGACTCCGGCAGCGTGTAGCCGCGCAGGATCGCCCGCGTCATCTCCGAGTGCCGGCCCGCCGCGCTGGCGGCCGCCGTCTCCGGGTCGAGCTCGGTCTGCATCGCGGCGTATCTCCCCGGGTGCGCCTTCGCGTAGTCCCGGTAGGCGTTCGCGAAGGCCACCAGCGCGTCCTTGCCCGCGCGACCGGCCAGCGCGGCGGAGACCCGGTCGGCGAGCTCCGCCAGGGCCAGCACCGCCACCCGCACCCGCAGGTCCTGCGCGTTCTTGATGTGGAAGTACAGGCTCGCGTCCGTGACGCCGAACCTGCGTGCGAGCGCCGAGACGGTCACGTTCCCGAAGCCGATCTCGTCGGCCAGGTCCGCCGCCGCCCGGGTCAGGCGTTCAGCGGTCATCCCCGCGCGTGCCATGTGCCACCCTTCTCGCATACTTAGAGGCATTAAGTATTTGCTTAATAGGCCTAAGGAAGCTAGCTTCCCCATCTATGAGACCAGTCACCGAACGCGACATCCGCATGTCGTTCGTCAACTGCACCAAGGGCGAGGCCAAGCGCCTGGCCGTACCCAGGGACCTGGCCACCCGGCCGTGGGACGACCTGGACTTCCTCGGCTGGCGGGACCCCGCCTCACCGGAGCGGGGCTACCTGGTCGCCGAGTCCGGCGACGGGTTCGTGGGGGTGGCGCTGCGGCAGGCCGCGCCCCACGCCGGGCACGTACGGCGCAGCATGTGCTCGTTCTGCCTGACCATGCATACGGGAGACGGTGTCTCCCTGCTGACCGCCCGCAGGGCGGGCCGGAACGGACAGCAGGGCAACTCGGTGGGCGCCTACATCTGCACCGACCTGGCCTGCTCCCTTTACCTGCGCGGCAAGAAGGAGGTCGGCCCCGGCGGACGGCTCCACGAGTCGCTCACCCTGGAGGAGCAGATCGACAGAACCACGGCCAACCTGGCCGGATTCCTGGACAAGGTGGTCGGGTGACCACGCCGAAGAACCGGGGGCGCGGCGGCCGTTCTCGATCATGCTGACCTGGCTGAAAGCACCGGTATCAGGCGCAAGGATTTTCAAGGCGTGAACCGCATGGCGGTGGCACCACTTACAGATGGCCGCGATGACCCACCCCCGCCCCAAAGCCTTACGGAGAAACGGCAGCAAGAATTCAACATTCCGCCAGGCATTGGTGGATTTTATCCTCATAGCGGATCGCTTCATCGAGGACATCACGTTCAACGAGGAGGTGACGGAACATTCGCCCCTCAGCGATGCCGTTGTGCCGACTGCCCCCGTCCCGATGATCAGCAAGGCGAGCCCACGACGATATCGCTCTGCCACGATCTCGACCGGCCGAGCCTGGCTGGTCCCGAAAACGAGATGAACGGTTGGTCCATCGGATGGAAGAGCCGCGACGTCCACAAACGCAGTGATGGCCGCAACCCGCTCGCCACCGGTGTCGTCGGCCGTCCACGCTCCTCGGCAGGGGCGAGTAGCCAGGGCCGGCACCCGGTCAGGCCCTTGATCACCCCTTGGCGGCGGGCATGACAGTCCGCGCCCCGGTGACCCGGCCCGGATGGTGAGGGTTCACCGCTGCGAACCCTCACCGGCGTCGGCGAACGCTTCACAACGCCACCGTCAGGCGACGTCGACGGACCATCTCACGGGCGACCTCCGATCAACGAGCGATGACGCCGATAAGCGAACACATTTCCGGCCCCCTCCATCTCACCCTTCGCATTTATGCCACAAAGCGCCACAGCATTACACCATGTCCCTTTATGGCGATTTATTGCTATTTGGCATCACTGCTCCCACCAGTCGGTATTCGCATCGAAAATAAACCTCATGACGAGTCTGCGAAAATCGTCGCGCAGGGGCCGGCTTTCTGCGGCCTCGGTCGTGTCGCCAGGGGCGGTGCGGCCGACAACGCGCTTCTGCGCTGATGGCGACGCGATGGCCGGGCGATCATGAGCACGCCGGAATCGGTCATCGCCCTGCTCAAACTGAAGCTGGCCGACAGCGAGCGGCAACTGGGGCGCGAGCACCCCCAAACCCTCAAGAGCCGCAACGACCTCGGCCTCGCCTACCTGGACACCGGGCGGACGGAGCAGGCCATCCCCCTGTACGAGCGGGCACTGGCCGACTCCGAACGGACGCTGGGCGACGACCACCCCGAAACCCTGCTCAGCCGCAACAACCTCGCGGGCGCCTACCTGCAGGCAGGACGGACAGAGCAGGCCACCCTCCTGCTCGAGCGGGTACTGGCCGATCGGCAACGAACACAGGGCGCCGACCACCCCGACACCCTGACCGGACGCAACAACCTCGCGGGCGCCTACCTGGACGCCGGACGGGCGGAGCAGGCCATCCCCCTCTTCGAGCGGGTACTGGCCGACCGACAGCGAACACTGGGCGCCGACCACCCCGACACCCTGTTCAGCCGCGGCAACCTCGTCCGCGCCTACCGGCAAGTCGGACGGGCGGAGCAGGCCATCCCCCTGTGCGAGAGAGCACTGGCCGACTTCGAACGGACGCTGGGCGCCGACCACCCCGAAACCCTGCTCAGCCGCAACGACCTCGCCCTCGCCTACCATGAGGCGGGGCAGACGGAACAGGCCATCCCCCTCTTCGAGCGGGTACTGGCCGACCGGCAACGAACACTGGGCGCCGACCACCCCGACACCCTGACCGGACGCAACAACCTCGCGACCGTCTACCTGGACACCGGACGGGCGGAGCAGGCCATCCCCCTGTTCAAGAAGGTACTGGCCGACAACGAGCGGACGCAGGGGGACGATCATCCCGACACCCTGACCGGGCGCAACAACCTCGCCCGCGCCTACCGGCAAGCCGGACGGAAGGAGCAGGCCATCCCCCTCTTCGAGCGGGTACTGGCCAACCTCGAACGGGTGCTGGGCGCCGACCACCCCGACACCCTGCTCAGCCGCAACAACCTCGCCCTCGCCCACCATGAGGCGGGGCAGTTGGAACAAGCTGTCCCCCTCTTCGAGCGGGTACTGGCCGACCGGCAACGAACACTGGGCGCCGACCACCCCGACACCCTGCTCAGCCGCAACAACCTCGCCCTCATCTACCTGGCTGCGAAGCAGGCGGAACAGGCCATCCCCCTGTGCGAGCAGATACTGGCCGACAACAAGCGGACGCGGGGAGACGATCACCCCGACACCCTGGCCAGCCGCCGCAACCTCGCGACCGCTTACCTGGAGACCGGGCGGGCGGAGCAGGCCATCCTCCTGTTCAAGAAGGTACTGGCCGACAACGAGCGGACGCAGGGGGACGATCATCCAGACACCCTGGCCAGCCGCGACGACCTCGCCTTCGCCTACCGGGCGGCTGGGCGGCCGGAGCAGGCCATCCCCCTGTTCAAGAAGGTACTGGCCGACAGCGAGCGAGGACTGGGCGACGATCACCCCGACACTGTGACCAGCCGCGACAACCTCGCCGCCGCCTACCATGCGGCGGGGCAGGTGGAACAGGCCGTCCCCCTGCTCGAGCGAGCGCTGACGGATTACGAGCGGATGGCGGGCCCCCACCACCTCAGCAGCGTGATACGCCGCCACGACCTCGCCCTCGCCTACCATGAGGCCGGGCGGGTGGAACAGGCCGTCCCCCTGTTCGAACAACTGCTGGCCGACAATGAGCGAACACTGGGCGCCGACCACCCCGACACCCTGACCGCGCGCAACAACCTCGCGACCGCTTACCTGGAGACCGGGCGGGCGGAGCAGGCCATCCCTCTGTGCGAGCGGGTACTGGCCGACGCCAAACGGATGCTGGGCGCCGACCACCCCGACAGCCTGACCGCGCGCAACAACCTCGCCCTCGTCTACCAGAGGGCGGGGCAGGTGGAACGGGCCATCCCCCTGTTCGAGCAGGCGCTGGCCGACAGCGAGCGGATACAGGGAGACGATCACCCCCACACCCTGACCTACTGCCACAACCTCGCGACCGCTTACCTGGAGACCGGGCGGCCCGAGCAGGCCGTTCCCCTGTTAAAGAAGGTACTGGCCGACAGCGAGCGGGAACTGCACGACAATCACCCCGACACATTGGTCAGCCGCTACAACCTCGCCTCCGCGTACTGGAGGGCGGGACGGGAGGAGGAGGCCATCGCCTTGTACGAGCGGGTGCTGCCAGATCTCAAGCAGGTGCTGGGCAGCGACCATCCGGCCACGCGAACAGCGCAGGAGAACCTCAGACGCGCCCAGACCGCTGGGCGTCCGAAGAGCTCGTGGTGGCGTCGGCTGATCGACTGATGAGACCGACGTCCGTGCCTTTCGCCTCCTCCTGCCGAGGTCAGCCGGTCGAGCAGGTCGGTCAGCTCCCTGCCCTTCCCCGGGGCGGCGTCCATCGTACGGGCCAGATCCAGAGTGGGGGCGCGGCGGCCGTTCTCGACCATGCTGACCTGGCTGACCGACATGTGAATGAGAGCACCCAGCTCCCGCTGACCCATCCCGGCCAGAAGCCGGACCTTTCGCAGTTCCGCCCCGAATCGAATGCGCGGGGACGCATACGGATCCAGATCCGGTTCCGGTGAACCAGTCGTCTCCGGGCTCCTCCCGCCTTCGAAGAACGCCATGACTTATCCGGCATAAGCCTTTTTGCGCCGGGCACCGTAATCACGCAAGTCAGTTCTGGGAATGACGTTTCACCCGGACTTCGGGGTGTCCGTTCTCCGTTCCCGCCGCTACCGACGGCATCCGGAGGTGTTCGGCATACGGCGCAGACGTCCGCCTCACCGATCCACACCGTGCTTGTCTCGCCGGGAAACCGGCCGGTGACCGGGGAGCGCGAGGGGTCGGCAGACCCTTCGCCCGGGGTTCGGGGCGGAGCCCGAGAAGGCAGGGCCCGAGCGTGGACCGCGCGAAGCGCGAAGGCTTACGCGGTCCACGCATGCGGGCCCTTCCCAAAAGGGTCCACGCATGCGGGCCCCTCCCAGAAGCGGTCCACGCATGTAGGCCCCTCCCAAAAACGGTCCACGCATGCGGGCCCTTCCAAGACGGTCCGCATGGGCGGACCCGCTCGGTGGCTCAGGCCTGTTCGAGGGGGAGCAGGCCGCGGACGCTGCGGCAGACGCCGTCGCTGGCAGCCGACGCGGCGAGCCGTTCGGCGTCGGGCGTGCCGTACTCGGTGGTCCGCTGGCGGATGCGGCGGCCGGTGGGTGCGACCATCTCGCCGATCTCGGTGATGGTCTTGAACGAGCCGTTCTCCGAGCCCGCCATCCGGCTGATCGTCTCCTCCATCAGCGTGCCGCCCAGGTCGTTGACCCCGCCCTGGAGCACCTGACGGCACAGGTCGTCCTGGAGCTTGACCCACGAGCACTGGATGTTGCCGATCGCGCCGTGCAGCAGGACGCGCGCCAGCGCGTGGACGGCGCGGTTCTCCCTGGCCGTGGGGCCCGGCCTGGCGATCCCGGCCAGGTAGATGGGCGCGCTGTGGTGGACGAACGGCAGCAGCACGAACTCGGAGAACCCGCCGGTCTCCTCCTGTATGCGGCGGATCAGCCGGATGTGGGCCACCCAGTGGGCGTGGGTGTCGACGTGGCCGTACATCATCGTGGAGGTCGTCGGGATGCCGACCCGGTGCGCGGTCGAGATGACCTCGATCCACTCCTTGGCCGGTAGCTTGCCCTTGGTCAGCACCCAGCGCACGTCGTCGTCGAGGATCTCCGCGGCGGTGCCGGGCAGCGAGTCGACCCCCGCCTCCCTGGCCGCGACCAGCCAGTCCTCCACGGACAGGTTCGTACGGCTCGCGCCGTTGATGACCTCCATCGGGGAGAAGGCGTGGACGTGCATCTCCGGAACCCTGGCCTTGACCGCCCTGGCGATGTCGAAGTAGGCGTCCCCGGGCAGGTCGGGGTGGATGCCGCCCTGCATGCACACCTCGGTCGCCCCGGCCTGCCACCCCTCCCAGGCCCGGTCGGCGACCTGCTCCAGGCTGAGGGTGTAGGCGTCGGCGTCGGTACGGCGCTGCGCGAACGCGCAGAACCGGCAGCCGGTGTAGCAGACGTTGGTGAAGTTGATGTTGCGGTTGACCACGTAGGTCACGTCGTCGCCGACCGCCTGCCTGCGGAGGTCGTCGGCGATCCGGCACAGCTCCTCCAGCGCCGCGTCGTCGGCCCCGGCGCCGTTCTGGTCACCCGCGACGTCGAGCAGGGCCAGTGCCTGCGCGTCGGTGAGCCGTGCCGGGTCGTCGGCGGCCTGGCGCAACGCCCGCCCGACCTCACCGACCAGCGCGGCGGGAGCGGCGGCTGCGGGCAGCCGCTCCTTCAGCGCCTCCCAGTCGCCGTAGACGTGGTCGAAGTCGTCGCGGCGGTCGCCGGTGCGGCCCTCGGTGTCGACGGCCGTGTGCAGGTCGACGCGGCCGGCGGAGACGAAGCCGCCGTCCGGCTCCTGCCAGGGACGGCCCACGAGGACGGCGTCCTCGCGCGCCAGGCCCGTCTCCGGGTCGGCGAGGGCGGCGACGTGGGCCCCCAGGCGGGGGTCGAGCCAGGGCTCGCCCGCCAGCACGAACTCGGGGTAGATCGTCAGCCGCTCGCGCAGGGTGAATCCGGAGGCGGCGGTGCGGGCGGCGAGTTCCTCGATCTGGGGCCAGGGCCGTTCGGGGTTGACGTGGTCGGGCGTCAGCGGGGAGACGCCGCCCCAGTCGTCGATCCCCGCCCTGATCATCAGGTCGTACTCGGAGTCGACCAGGTTCGGCGGCGCCTGCACCCTCATCCTGGGGCCGAGCACCAGCCGGGTCACCGCGATCGTGGCGGCCAGCTCCTGCAGGTCGGCGTCCGGCATGCCGCGCATCGCGGTGTCGGGCTTGGCGCGGAAGTTCTGGACGATGATCTCCTGGAGCCCGCCGTACTCGCGCGCCACCTTCCGCAGCGCGAACAGCGACTCGGCCCGCTCCTCGACGGTCTCGCCGATGCCGATGAGGATGCCGCTGGTGAAGGGCACGTTGCTCCGCCCGGCGTCCTCCAGGACGCGCAGCCGTACGGCGGGGTCCTTGTCGGGTGAGCCGTAGTGCGGCATGCCCTTGACCTCGAAGAGCCGCCGGGAGGTCGTCTCCAGCATCATGCCCATCGACGGCGCGACCGGCTTGAGGCGCTGGAGGTCGCGCCAGGTCATGACGCCCGGGTTGAGGTGCGGCAGCAGCCCGGTCTCCTCCAGCACCCGGATGGCCATCGCGCGGACGTAGGACAGCGTGTCGTCGTAGCCGTGGGCGTCCAGCCACTCGCGGGCCTGGGACCAGCGGTCCTCGGGGCGGTCGCCCAGGGTGAACAGCGCCTCCTTGCACCCCATGGCCGCGCCCTGCCGGGCGATCTCCAGCACCTCGTCGGGGCTCAGGAACATGCTTTCGAGCTTGTGCGGGGCGGTGGCGAACGTGCAGTACCCACATCGGTCGCGGCACAGCCTGGTCAGCGGGATGAAGACCTTGCGGCTGTAGGTGATGGTTCCCTGCCGTCCCACGGCTTCGAGGCCGGCGTCCCGGACGCGTCCGGCGTGCTGGAGCAGGGTGTCGAGGTGTTCGTCTCGCGCGTGCAGCAGGACCGTGGCTTCGGTGAGATCAAGAGCTTTGCCGTCGCGGGCGCGGGCCAGGGCCCGGCGCATCGCGGTGTCGGTGGGGTTGACGCTCATGACGGCACATTACGACCCGGCCTCGGGTGCTCCGGCGGTGGGTGCCGGGTCGGCGAAGGTTTCTTCAGCATCACTTAACCGTCCACTCAAGCATATCTCGATAGACGTAAATATTTGCACTTGCATATACTAAAAGCCCCCACCGCGTCCCAGGAGCGAAAAATGATCTGGTTTCTCCTCGCCCTCCTCGTCGTCTCCGCCGTCGCCCCGCTGATCGGGACGGACACGCGCGACGGCCGTGACTGGCGGAGCGCCGAGCTCCCGCCGATGGCCCCCATAAGTCCGAGAAGTCAGGAAGAGCGGGAAAGAGCGCGGGTCAGAACGACCGGTAGTCCCGCGGCCGCATCCTCGGCCCGCGGGCGGGCGGCCGCGCACCGCCCAACTTCAGCAGCCTGCTGACCCGGTGCCGGTGCCCCCGGTAGGGGGCCAGCAGCCGCAACATGCCCGCGTCGTCGGCCCGTTGCCCGGTCAGCGCCCAGCCGACCAGCGAGGACAGGTGATAGTCGCCCACCGAGAGCGCGTCGGCGTCGCCGTGCGAGCGCTGCCGTACCTCCGCCGACGTCCACACCCCGATCCCCGGCAGCGCCCGCAGCAGGCGGTCGGCGTCGGCGCTGTCACCGGCCGCCTCCAGCCTCCCGGCGTAGCGGGCGGCGTTCACGATCGTCCTCGCCCGTACGGCCTCCGCCCCCGCCCGGTGCCAGTCCCACGACGGGATCGACCGCCACGCCTCGGGGGCGGGACAGACCCGCATCCCCTCGGGGGCGGGTCCGGGGGCGGGCTCGCCGTACCGGTACAGCAGCCACCGCCAGGCCCGCCAGGCCTCCTCGGAGACGACCTTCTGCTCCAGTACGGCGGGCACCAGGGCCTCGAACACCCGGAAGGTGCGCCCGATCCGGAGTCCCTCGTGACGTTTGGCGGCGTGTCGTACGACGTCGTGCTCGGGCACGAAGCCCGAGACGTCGTCGCCGGCCCCGAGCAGCGCGGGCATCGTCTCCAGCAGCCAGTCGGCCCCGGGACCCCAGGCGGCCCCGGTGACGTGCCCGCCCAGGGCTGCCACCCGCAGCGTGCCCGGCCCGTCGGGGGTTCCGCAGGTGCGCCAGACCGCCCCGTCCGCCGTCCGCCGCCAGGCGGGATCCCCGCCCCCGTGCCGGAGGGGTTCGAGGGTCAGCCGGAGGTCGAGCGGCCTGTCGGACCGCCACTCCCGCTCCTTCACGAACCCTCTCTCACGAACTCTCTCTCACGAAGCCGTTCTCACACCGAACGCCGCGCGCGACGGACGCCGTCAGATGTCGCTGGAGAAACGGACGGCGCACTCGGGGAGCACCACGCCGGGCCAGACACGGCTGCCCGCCAGCAACTCGTTGCCCGGACCGACCACCGCGCCGTCACCGACGACCGCGTCGCACAGGACCGCGCCCGAGGCGATCTGCGCTCCGGCGCCGACGACCGAGTCGGTCACCGACGCCCCGGCCCGCACCACGCAGTCGTCGCCGAGCACACTGCCGGTGACCTGCGCGCCGGACTCGACGACCGCGCGGGCGCCGACCACGGAACCGCCGTCGATCTTCGCCTCAGCCGAGACCTCGGCCCCGGGCAGGGCCAGGAAGTCGCCGGTGGGGCCGGGCAGGGCCGGCGAGGCGAGACGGCCGAGGACCAGGTCGCGGGAGCCCCGCACGAAGGCGGCGGGCGTGCCCACGTCGAGCCAGTAGGAGGCGTCGGCGTAACCGAGCACCAGGGCGCCGCCCTCGATCAGCCCGGGGAAGGTCTCGCGCTCGACGGAGACGACCTCCCCTGCCGGGATCGAGTCGATCACCGAGCGGGTGAAGACGTAGCAGCCCGCGTTGATCCGGTTGGTGACCGGGTTCGGGGTCTTCTCCAGGAACGCGGTCACCCTGCCGTCCGCGTCGGTCGGCACGCAGCCGAAGCGCGAGGGGTCGTCCACCTCGGTCAGGTGCAGGGTGATGGCCGCCCGCCGGGCGACGTGCGTGGCGACCTGGTCGCCGATGTCGTGACCGGACAGGATGTCGCCGTTGAGCACCAGCACCGGGTCGTCGGGGCCGCAGGTCAGCGCCTCCGCGGCGTTCCTGATGGCGCCGCCGGTGCCGAGCGGGGTCTCCTCGGTCATGTATTCGAGCGAGAGCCCGAACGCCGAGCCGTCCCCGAACGCCTCGGAGAACATCTCGGCCCGGTAGGAGGTGGCGAACACGATGCGCCGCACGCCGAAGGAGCGGGCCCGGGCGAGCTGGTGGGCGAGAAAGGGGACCCCCGCCGTGGGCAACAGCGGCTTCGGGGTGCCGAGTGTCAGCGGACGCAGGCGCGTTCCCTGTCCGCCGACAAGGAGAATCGCCTCAAGTTTCGGCAAAGGGGTCTCCGTCATCCCGCGAGATTAGCTCACTATCCGGCGACACGCCGATAAGACCACTATTCGAGAGCGCGTTGATACGCCAGTGAATGCGCCTCAGCCGAGGCCTCCCAGGTGAATTCCCGCGCGCGGGACGGACCGGCTTTCGCCAGGATCTCGCGGCGTTCCGGAGAGGTCAGCAGCGTGCGCAGCGCCTCGGCGATGCTGACGTCGTCGGGCTCGGTGTAGGCGACCGCGTCACCGCCGACCTCGGGCAGCGAGGTGCGGTGCGTGGTGAGCACCGGTGTGCCGCAGGCCATGGCCTCCAGCACCGGAAGCCCGAACCCCTCGCCCCGCGAGGGGAAGGCCGCCACGAGCGCGCCGCCGAGAAATCCCGGCAGGTCGGCGAAGGACAGGTAGCCCGGACGGACGACGCGGACACGCGACGGCACCTCGCCGATCGCGGCGTCCACGTCGGCGTCGTGGACGCCTCCGGCCAGCACCAGGGCGGGCGGCGAGGGCAGGTCATGGACCGCCCGCACGAATCCCCTGACGAGGTTCGGCAGGTTCTTGCGGGGCTCCATCAGGCCGAGGAAGGCCACGTAGGGGGTGCCGTGCAGGCCGAGCCGGCCGGCCGCGTGATCGATCTCCCGCTGCGCCGGAGGACGGAACAGCCGCGGATCGACGCCGTGGTAGGCCACGTCGATCCTGGTCGGATCGGCGGCCAGCACCCTGACCAGCTCGTCCCTGGTCGCCTTCGACGGGACGATCAGCCTGGAGGCGTGCCGTACGGCCGTGCGGGTCGCCGAGCGGAAGAAGGAGGCCTTGACCCCGCTGTGCTGGGACGGCTCGGTGAACCAGGTGACGTCGTGCACGGTCACCACGGTCGGCAGCCCGGAACGCAGCGGCATCGAGTAGTAGGGCGCGTGGATCACCTGGGCGCCGGCCTGCTGGGCGACGACCGGCAGGCCGGTCTGCTCCCAGGCGAGCCTGGCGGCCCGGTTGGTGATGCCGAGAGGTCCGGGCAGGATCCTGGCCGAGGGGGCCAGCGCGGCGTAGCGCTCAGAGTCGGCGCGCTGGCACACGATCGCCAGGTCGGTGCCCGCCCTGTCCAGCGCGGCGAGCAGGCCGTCGACGTATCTGATCAAAGCACCGCGATCAGCCGGAACCGCGGCCGCGTCGACGAGCACTCGGGGCGTCAAGAACGATCACTTCCCTCAGGGTCCACGCGAGATCGTTGTCTGATTTCCCCCGACACTCTATTGCGAGCACCTCAGAAAACGTGGGGCAAATCACACGGGTTTTCCCGTTGTTTGATTGTGCGTGGAACCGACGTCACGACGGGCCGCGAAACCCGCCGCACCAGCGCATACGAGATCGCCGACAATGATCACGATTCTGGAGCAGAGCGCCACCGCGATCGCCTGTCCCTGGCTCAGCACGGGAGCCAGCACGGCCACCATGGCCACCTCTCGCACCCCCGCCCCCGCCGGGACCACGAACGTCATGATGCCCAGGCACCACGACAGCGCGAACGCCCCCACCGAGAAAACGATCATCGAGACGCCCGAGAGCCCGAAGTCGCGGACGATCGCCGCCAGGTGCAGGCCGTAGGCGGTCCAGCCGAGCAGTGCCCAGCCCATCGCGGTGAGCATGCCCCTGCGGGTCAGCGGGCGCTCCAGCGGATCGCGCCCCAGCTTCCGTAGCCCGAACCCGAGGATCGCGTTGATCACCCGCGGCTCGAAGACCACCGCGAGCACCGGGATCAGCAGGAACACCCAGGCGTACGGCACGGCGGCCCCCGGCAGCGCGGCCGCCAGCGTCACCCCGGAGATCACCAGCCCGGTGCCGAGCTGCACCGGCAACGTCAGGAAGAACGCCGCCGCGCTCCGCGACCGGGGCACGCCCAGCTCCCTGCCCATCTCCATCTGGGCGAGCACCGGCCAGAGGGAGCCGGGGATGTACTTGCCGAGCTGGCCGACGAAGAAGACCTTCGCCGCGGAACGGAACGGCAGCGGCGAGCCCAGGTCGGCCAGCAGCGCCCGCCACGTCATCATCCCGCCGCCCAGCGCCGCGACCACGGCGACCAGCGACAGGGCGATCGCCTGCCAGGACAGCCGGGCGAACCCCGCGCGGACGTCGTCCCACTGCCTGGCCACGGCCCAGGCTCCGAAGCCGAGCGCGATGACCAGGAAGGCGACGCGGACCAGCCGTTTCACCGGACCGGCCGTTTCACGCGGAGTGCGGGGAGCACGGGGAGTTTCGGCAGGGGCGGCCGTCTCATCGGGGTCCCAGGGGACGGACCTGCTCGGGCGGCTGCGGCAGCGACGCCCCCGCGGGGCGCCGGGTGCCCTTGGTCGCCACCCACAGGTAGGTCGGCACCACCGGCAGCAGCGCGCGCAGGACGCCGCGCGGCAGCCGGGACAGCACACCCCCGGCCGCCCGGCCGAGCACGCCGGGGAACAGCTCGGACCCGGCGAACGCCTCCGGGGTGGCAAGCACCGGGAAGGTGTAGTCCCACACCCGCAGGCCGCGCACCATCCTGCGCAGCCCACGGCGGGTCCGGTAGCGCTCGTAGTAGCTGTCGGCCCGCCCGGACAGGCGGACGTAGCGGTCGGCGAGCGCGGGCGGCAGGTAGGACAGGAACGGCAGCTTGTAGTGCGGCTCCATCACCCCGAGCCGGTTGCCCAGGCCCAGGTAGAGCACGCCGTCGTCGGCGAGGACCCGGCGCATCTCCGCCATGATCGCGTCGGGGTCGACCACGTGCTCGTAGATGTGGTTGAAGACCAGCACGTCGACCGAGCCGTCGGGGAAGGGCAGCGCGGTACCGTCCGCGCACACGAACTCGACCCGCCCGCCGAACCTCGTGGCCGCCTTGCGCAGGCCTGGTACGTCGATGTCCACCCCGAACGTACGGCTCGCCCCGGCCGCCGCCAGCTCGTCGGCGATGAACCCGGCCGAGCATCCGATGTCGGCGACCGTCAGGCCCTCCAGGACGTTGTCCTTCCTGCCGAGGAAGTGGCCGAGCACCGCCACGATCTTCGCGGCCTTGCGGCGCCGTTTCTCCTCGTCCAGCATCGCCGACTGGAACTCGGAGTACTCCAGCTGCGCCGTCCGTCCGCCGTCGCCCATCGCCCGCCCGCCGCTCCTCGTCGAGTCCGTCCGGTCCACCCGGTCCACCCGGTCCGTCCGGTCCACCCGGCCCGTCCGGTCGCCGGTCTCCGTCGTCCCGCGCACCAGGGCCTTGAGGTAGGCGGCCCAGTGGGGCTCGGGATCGACGGCCTTGACCCCGGCGCGGAGCCGCTCGGGCTCGCCGGGTCGGTAGAAGGCCGTCAGCGCGGCCCGCAGGTCCTCGACCGAGCCCGGTTCGACCAGCAGGCCGTCGACCCCGTCGGTGACGTGGTGGCCGAGCGTCCCCACCCGGCTGGCGACCACCGGCACCCCGTGCTCGTGACCGAGCCACACCTGCTGGCTGGCCGTGCCACTGCGGTACGGCAGGACCAGCGCGTCCACGTCCGCGAACAGCCCCGGCACGTGCTCGTCGGCCACGTAACCGGGCCGCAGCTCCACCCTGCCGGTCAGGCCCAGCTCTGCGACCAGCGCCTTCGTCTCCTCCAGCCCGCCCCAGAACTCACCCGCGACCCGCAGCGAGACGCCCTCGGGCAGCGCGCGGATCAGCACGTCCAGCCCCTTGTAGGGGCGGACCAGGCCGAAGAACAGCAGCCGGTTCGCCACCGCGGCCCCGTCCACGCCGTCCGCACCGGAGATCGCGCCGTCCCGGCGGTCACGGCCGCCGGAGGCGGAGGGCAGGTGCGGCGCCATCTCGGCGACCGTCACCGGGGCCGGTCCGAGACCGCGGGCCAGCGCGGCCTGCTGCTCGGAGTGGACGAGCACCCCGTCGACCCTGCGCAGCAGCGCCCTCATCAGCGGCGTGTCGTACGGCTTGCGCTCGTGGGGCAGCACGTTGTGGCACAGCGCGACGACCCGGGTCCGGCGGCGCAGGCCGGACAGGATGCCCAGGTAGGGCGGCACCTGCACGGGGCTGAGCACCACGAGGACCACCAGGTCGGCGCTCGCCAGGCGGCGGCCGGCGCGGACCCAGCCGTCGGGACGGCGCCAGTCGAGGTCACGCAGGACGTTGGGAAAGGGGGCGCCGTCCGGGGTGTCCACGGTCTGCTGCCCGGGATACAGGAAGGAGGGGTACTGCGCCCACCATGACTCGATCACCACGTCGTGCCCGGCGGCGCGCAGGCGGTGGGCCAGCTCGGTGGTGTGCGCGACCCCGCCGCCCTTGTAGGGATGGGCGGGCCCGACGATCGCGATGCGCATCTACTCGCTCCTGGAGCGCACGATGAGGTCGGCCAGCAGCGCCAGCGACCCGATGAGCAGGCCGGACAGGAAGATCACGATGGTGTTGCTGGTCAGGTAGAACCCGTAACGGACCATGTCGACGACGCCCTTGACCAGGCCGATGCCGACCAGCCAGAGTGCGGGCGGCATGAGGACCTTGAGCGGGTTGAAGTACATGACCATCCGCAGCACCTGCAGGATGTAGCGGTAGACGTCGGAGATGAAGCTGAACTTCGACTTGCCCGCCCGCTTGCTGTACTCGATCGGCAGGTAGTACACGTCGTGCTGGTTGGACAGGAACGACAGCGTGATCGTGGTGACGCAGGAGAACCCGGGGGGCAGCAGCCGCAGGTAGGGGCGGGCGACCGACTTGCGGAAGGCCCGCAGCCCGCTGTTGAGGTCGGGGATCCTCTGACCGGCCAGCCGCTCGGCCACCTTGCGGATGAACCACTTGGCCGGGACCCGCAGGAACTTGTGCGAGCCCTCCTCGGTGGTCCGCGCACCGACGACCTGGTCGATCGTCTGGTCCTTCTCCAGGATGTCGACCAGCTCGGGGATGCGCTCGTTCGGGTAGGTCATGTCCGCGTCGGTCCACACGACGATCTCGCCGCGCGCCTCCTGCGTGCCGATCCTGCGCACCGTGCCGGAGCCGCCGTTGCGATGGAAGGCCCGGATCCGCATGTTCGGGAAGCGCGGCGCCGCCTCCTGCAGCCGGGCCAGCGTCTGGTCTGTCGAGAAGTCGTCGACGGCCACGAGCTCGTAGGTATAACCGCTGCGATCCATGGCGTCACAGATGCGCTCGACCTCGTCGATGACGTGGTCCTGCTCGTTGTAACAGGGCAGGACGATCGTGACGTACGGCGTTGCGTCCACAGCGGTTCCACTCTTCGGCGTCTCGGGCGTGCTCACGTCGGGCGAGGATACTCTGCCCGGCTGGGCACCGAACCCACTTCGCCTGTTCGCGCGGTCGCGGTAAGGATCAGTCCACGTCCATGACACGGGCCCCGCTGACACCCGGCAGTCGTGCCATCGTTCCAGAGACCAGGCGCGCGTCATCCGGGCGGACAAGCTTGACGTAGTAGCTCTCCGGGAAGTCCGTCGACCCGAAAGTCTCGTCCACCCAGAAGAACGACGCCACCCGCCTGGCGTGCGCCGCGTCCTCCGCATAGACCTGCTCGACCTCCCGCATGCCTCGAAGCTTGGCCTCGACCGCCTCCCTCTCCTGACGCGTGACCCGACCGCGCCCGTCACAGTCGGTTCCGCACAGCGAGATCAGGACGTCTGCCTTACCCGCCCAGAAGTCACCGCCGAAGGCCGCGACGTTGGCGACGCCCGGCACCTGCGTGAACGCGGATCTGAACGGCACGACGTCGGCCCGCCTGCGGAGTGTGCCGACGAACGACTCCGGCATGTCCTTGGCCTCAACAACGGAGAGCATGACCTCGTCGTCGGCAAAGGCCTCCCTGAAGTTGGCCAGCGCCTCCTGGCGGGACTCGAACCTCACCTCCGCCACCTGGGGCATCGCCCGTAGTTTCCTTTCGAGCGCGCGTCGCTGCTCGGGAGTGATGGCCCGATTGTGGCAGTTGTCCCATGGGGCGTCATTCCAGCAGAGGAAGACGAAGAAACTCCCGTCCTTGGGCCAGGGGCCGGCGGGCGGTGGCGAGAACTTCTGGCCGCCGGCCCACGGTCCGTCCGGCGGCGAGGACTGCGGGGGCAGAGGTGACGCGGAGGCCTGGGTTGCTCCCGTGGCCCCCAGCAGCGCCGCGGCGACCGCCACCCCGCCCAGCAGGGCGCGACGAACTCCGGACCGCACTCGCCTGACGTCCGGACCGTTCACGGGATTCATCGCGTCCATTGCGTCACCCACAGTGCTAAACCAGCTATTTCGATCAACGGCTAGGCATGGATATCACGGATCCGATCATCGCTCGACGGGCCCGCGTACAAAGCCGCCCCCGGGACGGAATCGTTACCGGCGGCCGGGGTCAGGGGGCGGAGCCCGCGTCCGGGACGGTCATCCAGACGTCGACGGCCATCGACCAGGTGCCCTTCGGCGGGGCGACGAGGGAGCGCCCGTCCTGGCGGGTGACGAGCTTCACCACCTGGGCCGGGTCGCCGTACAGGGCGAGCTGGTCGGCCTTGACCGCGAGCAGGACCGGGACGCGGCCCGCCGCGCGGACGCGGCCGACCAGGCGGGTGACGTCGGCGGGCGCGGGGATGTCGGCGCCCTGGCGGAAGGCCACCCTGGCGGTCGGCACGCCGCAGGTGCCCCGGACGACCTGGGTGAAGCGGTCGCCGGTGACCCGTTCGACCACCAGCACCGAGGCACGGGACGGCAGTGCCGCGCACAGCGCCTCGACCGCCGCGCGCTCACCGCGCTCGACCGGGGTGAAGGCGGTGCCCGCCGAGGTGATCACGGGCGGGACGAGCAGCACCACCGCGCCGACGGCGGCCAGGCCGTTCTGCACGCGCAGGCCGTACCCCACCCTGCGTGCCTTCTCCCTGAGCCAGCGCAGGCCCCAGACGGCGAGCAGGATCAGGCCGGGGATGACGACGGGGACCAGCCGCCGGGAGGCCCACGGGTGGTCGGGGGTGATGGAGGGCAGCAGGAGCGTGGCCACCGTGGTCCAGCCGATCACGGCCAGCGGCAGCAGCCAGCCGAACCCGCGCCGCCTGACCAGCCTGCGCGTCAGCAGGGCCGCGGCCAGCGTGGCCAGCACCACGACGGGGACCCCGACGTACCAGATCACCCAGTAGAGCGACTCCTCGTAGTAGAGCCGGTAGGGCTCGACCGCCAGGCCGTTCGCCTGCTGGGTCCGCTCGATGAACCCGGCGTTCAGCACGTCGTCGACGGTGAGCGGCATCCGGGTCACGGTCTGCAGCCACGGCCTGGCCGCGAAGACCAGCACGACCAGCACCACCAGGCCTGCGGCGATCTCCGGCAGCCACCTGATCCGCACGATCCGCCGCAGCACGGGCGCCAGCACCGGGGTCAGCGCCGCCGTCAGCAGGGTGAGGAGCACGACCGCGCCGCAGATGAGCAGCAGCGGCCTGACCGAGCCCGACAGGTAGCCGAGGTACGGCCTGGACAGGAAGTAGGCGCCGGCCAGCCCCAGCCCGGTCCCCACGGTCAGGCCGCACAGCAGCGGGAGGCCGAGCCTGCCCTCGTCGCGGCCGTCGGCCCGGCGCATGGCGATCAGCAGCCCGGCGTAGACGAGCACGGGCAGCACGTCCCGCAGGCCGTCGATCCTGACCAGGACGGCCAGCCCGAACACCAGACCGGCCAGGTCGGCACCGGCGATCGCGCCGTAGGACTGGGCCGCGCGGATCAGGCCCGGCTTCTCCCCGGAGGGGACGGGCGGCAGGTAGCCGAGCCCCGTGATGCCGGAGCGCAGCCTGACCCGGGCGTCGTACAGCAGGGCGAGGCCGCCGAAGATCATGATCAGGGACGGCATCTCGCTGAACGTGGTGCGCGAGGTGTAGAGGATCGGCAGGCTGATCGCGAAGATCAGCGCGGCCAGGGGGGCCCAGCGGGCGCCGACGAGCCGGGCGACGAGTCCCGACAGGACGAGCACCGCCAGGGCGCCGAGCACCGCGGGAACCAGCAGCAGCCCGGACAGGCCGCCCAGCCAGTGGCCCAGCGCCTGGATCATCGGCGGCCCCGGCATGAACTGCGGCACGACCGCGCCGCCGAAGTCGTAGAAGCCCATGCTGTCGAAGCGCAGCGCCGGATCGGGGCCGCCGAAGGCCGCCTCCTGGTAGGGGATGGGCAGCGAGCCGTGCCCGGCCAGCCAGACGGCGTACTGCGCGTAGGTGGCGGGATCCCGGCGGATGAGCAGCTGCTCGCCGGCGAGCAGGCCGTTGAAGACCGCCGAGCCCAGGGCGACGGCGACCACCCCGCCCGTCTGCCAGGCGGTCGCCTCGACCGTCTCGGGCAGGCGGCGCAGGCCGTAGCGGCACAGGAGCACGGCGGCCAGCAGGCCGAGCGGCAGCGCGGCGACCGGCCGGAACCAGCCGAGCATCAGCAGCGGGAGACCGGCCAGCAGCCAGCCGGCCAGCGCGAGCGCGGGCACGGTCGACAGCACGGCGAGCACCCTGCCCGCCGAGGGCCTGCGTGTGCGATCCGACCAGCCGATCCTCATAGCTGGCCCCGAGCGTAGCGGCAGCGCCCGCCACGGGCGACGAGGGCGCGCGCCGGTCCGGGGGGAGCGGGTAGCGTACGCGCAGCGTGCGAAGGGGGCGGACAGTGGTCGGGTGGTCTCGGCGGCACCGATGGTTCCTGGGGGTGCTGGGCGCCGGGGTCGTCCTGCGGACGATCACCATGCTGGGCTACCGGCCCGCGCTGTGGTTCCCCGACTCCTACACCTACGTCGTCACCGCGCTGCGGCCCAGGCCCGACCTGGTCCGCCCGGCGGGATACTCGATGTTCCTGCGACTGCTCGAACCGTTTCACAGCTTCGCCCTCGTCGCGCTGATCCAGCACCTGCTGGGGCTCCTGGTCGGCGTGCTGGTCTACGTCACCGCCCGGCGGCTGCGCGCCCCCGGCTGGGCCGCGGTGCTCGCCGCCGTCCCCTCCCTACTGGACGCCTACCAGATCGAGCTGGAGCACCTGCTGGTCTCGGACACTCTGTTCGGGGCGCTGGTGATGGGGGCGGTCTGCCTCGCCGTGCCGGGACCCGCGGCCCGGCCGAGGGCGGAAACGGGAGCGGGAGCGGTGGGAGGGGCCGGACCGGCGGCCTCGGGCAGGACCGCCCCGGGCAGGGCGTACCTGGTCAGGGCGGGCGCGATCGGCCTGCTGCTGGCGGTGGCGACGCTGACCAGGACCGTGGGGCTGCCGCTGGTTGCGATCCTCGCGGCCTGGCTGGTCTACCGGGCGCGGGGCCGGGTGGCTGCGGCCTCGGTGATGCTGGCCGTGGCGGCGCTGCCCATCCTGGGGTACGGGGCCTGGTTCTACGCGACCTACCAGCGGATCGGCCTCGTGGGCGCGAACGGCGCCTTCCTCTACGCCAAGACGATGACGTTCGCCGACTGCTCGGTGATGAAACCGTCCCCGGAGCTGGCCGTGCTCTGCGATCCCCGCCCGCCCGCGCGACGGCCCCCCTCGCAGGAGTACATCTGGGACCAGGACTCCCCGCTGGTCAGGCTGCCGGGCATCACCTTCACCCGGGAGAACGACGCGCTGGCCGGGGAGTTCGCGTCGCTGGCCATCCGCAGCCAGCCGCTCGGCTATCTGGGCTCGGTCCTCACCGAGCTGGGCCGCTCCTTCACCCTGGACCGCCCCGTCTACCCCGACCAGGAGATATACGACTACTACCGGTTCCCGGCGAAACCTCCGGCCCCGCCGGGGCGCTACCCGGCCATGGTGGGCGCGAAGTTCGCCCAGAGCTACGAGCAGGGGCCGATCGGCACCCGGATCGTCGAGCCGTACGCGGGCTGGATGCGGGCCTACCAGAACGTCGCCGGGCTGCCCGGCGCGGCGGTGCTGGTGATCCTGCTGGTCCCGCCGGTGGCGGCGGGCGTACGGCGGCTGCGGCCGGAGCGGGGCGGGCGGCCGCGACCTGCGTCGACGGCTACGGCGTGGCTGTTGCCCTGGACGACGGCGGTGGCGCTGCTGGTCATGCCTGCGGCGGTGGCGGAGTTCGACTACCGGTACGTGCTGCCCGCCGTACCGGCCGCGTGCCTGGCGGCGGCACTTGCCGTGAGTAAACCTTCTTTCACTAACATTCCAATAAATGTCCGTATTTGAGTATGCTGGGCGGCCGGATCTTCACGGAGGCTGCAGGGGGCGGTCATGACCAAGTTCGCATCATCACCGCTCCCGGAACTCGCCTCGTGACCTACTCTTTGGGCGCAATGAGCGAGTCGCAACAGCAGCGGACGTCGCCGCCGAGCAAGGAGATCGCATGAGCGACCACCGGCACGTCGGCGTGAGCGATCACAGGGACGAGCCGACCGTTCCCGGCCGCCGGGGGTCCCGGCGCGCGGACCGGGGCGGCGCGCCGCCACAGGAGCACCCGGCCCCGTACGACGAGCCCCCCCGGAGCCCCGGCAGGTCCGGCGGCAGGTCCGGATCGAACGGCAAGGCGAAGCGGCTGAGTGTCGGCGGCTGGGTCAGCGTCGCGCTGACCGGCGTCTTGGTGGTCGGCACCCTCAGTGGATACAAGTTCTACCGCGACATCTCGGGGAACATCGCCCGCGAGGACGTCGAGGACAAGCTCGGCGCGAACCGCCCGCCGGACACCGGCGCGCTCAACGTGCTCGTCGTCGGCTCGGACAGCCGCGACGGCGCGGGCAACAAGAAGTACGGCCAGCACCTGCAGGGGACCGGCGAGCGGACCGACACGATCATCCTTCTGCACATCTCCCCGAATCGCGACAAGGCGACCCTGCTCAGCTTCCCCCGCGACTCGATGGTCCAGGCGCCCGAGTGCCAGAACCCCAAGACCAAGGCGGTCATCCCGGCCAGCCTCCGGCAGATCAACGCGACCTTCAACGACGGCGGCATCGCCTGTACGTGGAAGACGATCGAGACGCTGACCAACATCCACATCAACCACTTCGTCAAGGTCGACTTCTCCGGCTTCAAGGGCATCGTCGACGCCCTCGGCGGCATCGAGATCTGCCTGCCCAAGGACGTGGCGGACAAGAAGGCCAAGCTCAACCTGACCAAGGGCAAGCACATCGTGAAGGGCGAGACCGCCCTGGCCTATGTCCGCGCCCGCTACCAACTCGGCGACGGCAGCGACATCAGCCGGATCAAACGCCAGCAGGTCTTCATCACCCAGGTCATGAAGAAGGCCACCAGCTCCGACCTGCTCACCGACCTCGGCAAGCTGACCGACTTCCTCCAGGCCGCCACCTCCTCGGTGACGATGGACCGCAACCTCACCACCGGGCGCCTGCTGGAGATCGCGCAGAGCGCGAAGTCGCTGACCGCCAAGGGCCTGAAGTCCGTCACCGTCCCCTGGAAGCCCTACGCGCCCGACCCGGCCCGGGTCGAGTGGGCCCAGCCGAAGGCCGACCAGCTGTTCGCCGCGATCCGCAGCGACATCGAGGTGCAGCCGACCGCGACGCCCAAGCCGTCCGGCACCGGCACCCAGACCGCCGCCCCTGCCAAGCCGGCGATCAAGCCCTCCCAGGTCAGGATCCAGGTGCTCAACGGCACCAACACCTCGGGCAAGGCCCAGGAGGTGGCCGACGCGCTGGCCGCCCAGGGCTTCACGGTGACCGAGCTGGGCGACGCCCGGCTGTCCAACGGCGCCGACCAGCCGAAGACGAAGATCCTGTTCGCCAAGAACGCCCAGGAGGGCGCCGACTACGCCGCCCCGGTGGCCGCCAAGCTGCTCAACGAGGAGAAGGTCAAGCCCGAGGGGGGCAAGATCAAGCCCGGCAGCACCAAGCCCTACGTGTCCTCGGCCACCCCCGAGTCCGGCGCGACGCCCTCGGCCACGCCCACCGCCGCGACGCCCCCGGAGGGGCAGGGACCGGTGATCCAGCTGGTCGTCGGCGCCGACTGGAAGGGCGTCGCCTCCCCCATCAAGATCCCCGACAGCATCAAGGGCGAGGTCATCGACGCCGACACCAACCCCTGCCTCTGACCCCCGCCCCTCGCCCGTGCCCGTCTCCGTGCCCGCCCGTGCCCTCCGGTACGGCGCGGGCACGGGATCCGGGAGCGCGGACAGGGGACCGGGGTCACGAGCGGGGGACGGCGGTTCGCCTGACGATCATGATTCACCCAACGGTCACGACCGGTTTGACTGGCATGGGTGACCTCACGGTCACGATTCGCCGGGAACCCCGTGAAAGGCGGTGCGCTCATGCGACACCGCGTTCATGAGCGTTTATGGTGGTCGGATCGGCGAAGCGGACCCCGCCATCCGTCCCCGTTCCCGGCGATCCCCGGGCGACCCCGCCGACGTGCTCGACCTTCCCCGTCTCCGACAGATAGCTGAGCGTTTTCCTCGTGAGCGACACCCGATCCCCATCCCAGGTACCGACCCCGTGGGAAGACGGCTCCTCCGGTGCCGCCACCGGCGGGTCCACCGGCGGACAGGACCGGCAACCCGCCCCATGGCCCGCCTCCGAGCACGCACAGCCGTCCGAGACGTCCCAGTCCGCCGGAACGCCGCCGACGTCCGGGACACCGCAGTCATACGGGGAACCGCAGTCATACGGGACGCCACCGGCCTTCGGGGCGTCACAGAAGCCGTGGCCGGAGCCGCCGGGCCCGCCTCCCGCCGCCTGGGGAGCCCCCCGATACGGCCAGGCCGACCAGAACGGCGGGAACGACGACCGGAACGGCTGGAACGGGGAGTCCGACGAGGACGCCGGCGAGATCACCGCGTGGGGTTACCCGGCCTACCGGGACCCGCAGCCGTACTCCAGACCGGAGACGAGCGCGCCGTACCCGGGGACGGGCACCTCCTTCCAGGGGACGGCCTTCCAGGGGACTGGCGCCCCCTTCCCGGGCGCCCCGGGAAGCCCGAACCACCCGGGCGCCCCGGGAGGCCCGAACCACCCGAGCGCCCCGTCCCCGGACCCGCGCGTGGCCGACGCCCCCGGGCACGCCGCGCGGGTGACCCGGCAGCCCTACTCCGACGCGCCGCCCGTCTCCTCCTACTCCGACGCGCCGCCCGCCGCCCCGTTCCCGCAGTCCTCCCCGTATCTCCAGGCCGACCCGGGGGCGCCGTCCCACCACTCCTTCCCCGGTTCCGCCCCGGCCTGGCCCGCCGCCCCCGAGGCCCAGCCGGCGGCTCCCGCGACCCGGCCCCTGCCGCAGGAGGTCCCGCCCTCCTCCGAGCGTCCCTTCTCCTACTGGGAGGCTCCCGCCTGGGACGCCCCCGTCCAGGAACCCGCGCCCCTTCCCGGGGCCCCTCGGGAGTACCTGCCCTCCCCGCCACGGGAGCAGGGCCCCGGGCACCGCCTGGAACCCGCCTCCGCCCCGCAGCCCGCTCTCAGTCCGCAGGCCGCCCCCGCCCCACAGCCCGTTCCCGCCCCGCAGCCCGCTCTCGGCCCGGAGCCCGGCCGCTCGCGCTGGGGCCACTTCCCCGAGCCCGAGCAGGAGCGAGAGCCGCGCCCCGAGGAGGAGCCCGCCGCGCCCCGGGCCAAGAAGAAGCGCGAGCCGTACCTCGACAACGTGAAGTTCGTCCTGATCGCTCTGGTGGTCACCGGGCACTCGCTGGTGCCCACCCTGGCGGCGCACTCGGCCAAGTCGGCCTACATGTTCATCTACACGTTCCACATGCCCGCGTTCGTGCTGCTCAGTGGCTACCTGGGGCGCAACTTCTGGAACTCCAACGCGAAGATCAACAAGCTGGTCGACACCATGCTGGTTCCCTACGCGTTCGTCGAGATCGGTTACGCGCTGCTGCGGTACTCGCTGGGCCAGAAGTGGACGCTGACGATCATCGACCCCGCCTGGCTGAACTGGTATCTGGTCGCCCTGGTGCTCTGGCGGATATCCACCCCCATCTGGACCCGGATGCGGCAACCGCTGCTGGTCGCGGTGACCATCTACATGATGGCGGGCTTCTCGGAGATCTCCGGCGACTTCAGCCTCGACCGTTTCTTCGGCCTGCTCCCGTTCTACGTGCTCGGCCTGCTGCTCAAGCCGGAACACTTCGACCTGCTCAAGCCGCTCTGGGTGAGGATCACGGCCGGGGTCGTGTTCGTCGCCGCCATCGCCACGGCCGTCTACATCGCCCCCCGCGTCGGGCTCGACCCCGTTTACTACCGCTACAGCTTCAAGTCCATGGACCTCAGCTGGTGGATGGGGCTGATCGTGCGCGCGGGCATGCTGCTCGCCGGTCTGACGCTGTCGTTCGCGCTGTTCGCGCTGGTGCCCCGGCGCGAGACCTGGTTCTCCGAGCTGGGCACCCGCACGCTCTACGCCTACCTGCTCCACGGCGTCGTGGTGCTCATCGCCAAGGACCAGGGCTGGCTGAAGTTCCCCTGGCTGTACGGCCCGCTGGGCGTGCTGGCGATCGCGTCGTGCTCGTTCCTGCTGGCGACCATCCTCTGCCTGCCGCAGACCCGCACGCTGTTCAAATGGCTGCTGGAGCCCCGCCTGGTCTGGCTGTACCGCAGACCCACCGAAGCCCCCGCGAACAGGGAGAGTTCAGCCGTAGTTTCCCAGTAGTTAACGCAACACACGCGGTGAGGACGGAACCGGCACTCAGCATCGGCATATGCGGGTATGTGTCGGGACGATTGTCCATCACCCGGAAGACGCCCGGATCATGCAACGGCAGATCCGGTCGCTTCTTGATGCCGGGCACGAGATCACCTATGTCGCGCCCTTCACCGACTGCAACGTCACCCCGGATCCCCGGATCCGGGCCGTGGACGTTCCCCGCGCGGTCGGCCGCCGCCGCAGACGTGCGCTGAAGGCGGCCCGCCAGGCCCTCAAGCGCGGGATCAAGGACGCCGACCTGCTGATCGTCCACGACATCGAGCTGCTGTTCCGGCTTCCCCGGCGCCGCCCGGTCACCGTCTGGGACGTGCACGAGGACACGGCCGCCGCGCTGGAGGCCAAGCCGTACCTCCCCGAGGCGCTGCGCCGGACGCTGCCGTCGCTGGTCCGCCGGATCGAGGCGAGGGCGGAGCGCCGCCTGCACCTGATCCTGGCCGAGGAGTCCTACCGGGAGCGGTTCGCCCGCCCCCACCCGGTGGTGCTCAACACCACCTACGTGCCCCGGCGGCCTCCCGCGCCGTCCGGCGGGAACCGGGTGGTCTACGTCGGTCACCTCTCCCGGGCCAGGGGCGCCGTCGAGCTGATCGAGCTGGCCAGGCGGCTGCTGCCGTACGGGATCAGGACCGACCTGGTGGGCGCCGCCGACCAGGAGATCCGGCCGCTGCTGCGGGACGCGCAGCGGGAGGGCGTGCTCGACTGGTACGGCTACGTGCCCAACCAGCACGCGCTGCGGATGGCCGAGGGGGCGATAGCGGGGCTGTCGCTCCTGCACGACGTGCCCAACTACCGGCAGTCGATGCCGACCAAGGTCATCGAGTACATGGCCCGCGGGCTTCCCGTGGTCACCACGCCGCTGCCCACCGCGGCCTCGATGATCGACCGGGTCGGCTGCGGCGTGGTCGTGCCGTTCGGGGACGTGGACGCGGCGCTGCAGGCCGTACTCGGGCTGCGGGACGATCCCGGCAGGGCCGCGACGATGGGCAAGCGCGGCTACGAGGAGGCGCTGTGCCACTATCACTGGCCCGACCACGCGCGCGAGTTCGTGGGGCGGCTGGAGGAATGGGCCGGTAAACCGGTGACGTCCGGCGTGGAGATTGGTGTACTGGAGGCATGGCACGCCATCTGATCCAGGGACGTGAGATCGCCACACCGGTTCGCATCAGGGATGCGACGGCGTGCAGCGCCTCGTACCTGGTCCGGGCGAACGCCGCCCGAGCGGTGATCGCCTACTCGGGCCTGGACGTCGCCGAGGTGCTGCCGGGGAAGGCCCTGTGCACGCTGATGTTCGCCGACTACACCGACGGCGACCTGGACGCCTACCGGGAGTTCGGCGTCGTCTTCCTGATCAGACCGCCGGACGCGGGGCCGCCTCCCCGTGACCGCGGCCTGCGCGAGAGCCTGTCCGACCTGCGCGACACGGGAGCGTTCGTTCACTGGCTCCCCGTCGACCAGGGCTTCACCCTGGAGGCGGGACGCGCGATCTGGGGATTCCCCAAGGAACTCACCGACATCGACATGCGCCTGTCGTCCCCATACAAGCGGTGCATCGTCCGCAAGGACGGCCGCCTGGTGCTGGACCTGCTCGTCAAACCCGGCGTCCCGGTGCCCATGGCCGGCACGCTGACCCCCGCCGACGCCTACAGCCACCTGGACGGCGTCACCCGTCGCATCCCCTGGTCGACGACCCCCCGCGGCGTCCGTGTCCGCCCCGGCGGCGCGCTGGTCCGCCTGGGCAACCATCCGATCGCCAGGGAGCTGAGCGAGCTGGGCCTGCCCAAACGCGCCCTGGTGAGCAGCACGATCTCCCGTCTGGCCATGACCTTCGGCGACCCCAAACCCCTCTGACCTCCCTCCCCGGCCCTCCGGCGCGTGACCCGCCGCCCCCTGGGCCCCGTGGCTAACCTTCGAGCTCCAGGAGCGGCAGCTCGGGCCTGGTGGGGAGGCCCTGCCAGTCACTGGGGCTGGAGGAGGCGAAGGCCGCAAGCAGGGCGCCCCTGCGCAGCCGGTCGGCCGGGTACAGCCGCTCCAGCAACGCGCTGAGATAGCCCGCCACGAAGGCCTCGTGCGAGCCGCCGGGGTCGACCACGGGCGCGGAGAGGCCGGGGGCGTCATGGCGGACACCGTCGACCCGGACGCTCGCGCCCCGGGTGCCCCGGAGCACGACGACCTGCCGCCCGCCGCCCAGGGCGGGCTTGACCAGGTCCAGCTCGCTCTGCCGGACGAACAGCAGGTCGGCCGACGAGGCCAGCGCGCCGAGGATCTCCTCCGCCTCCCGCAGATCGGGCCAGAGCTGGTCCCGGTAGTCGACGGAGACCGAGACGACCGCTCCCGCGCTCTGCGCGGCCCGTATCGCGGCCTGCATGGCGTCGCGCGCGTTCAGCGCGGCGGTGATCCCGCTGACGTGCAGGATGCGGGCGGACGCGACCCGGTCCACGGGAACGTTCCCCTGCGCGAGCCTGGCCGCCGATCGGTAGTAGGTGGCCCTGGCGGCCTGCCCCAGCCGGGTCTCCCGCAGCAGCATCCCGGTCGCGGTCCCGTCCTCGACCCGGGCGTCGGAGACGTCCACGCCCTCCCCGCGCAACGCGGTGAGGATCCGCGCGCCGAGCTCGTCGCCGCCCACCTTGCCCAGCCACGCGACCTTGTGCCCGAGCCTGGCCAGCCCGACCGCGACGGTGAACTCCGCCCCGGCGACGTCCAGCCTGGCCTCGTGCTCGTGACGGATCCGGCCGCTGGTGACGACGGCGAAGGCCTCGCCGAGGGTGTAGACGTCCACGCCGAAACCTTTCGCGGCGCCGTACGGCGCCGATGGAGCCATGTTCGGATCCGGCCCCGAAGATCCGCTTGCAGAGGGCCGGAATCCGAACTCTAGCGATATATCCCGCGCTGCTCTCGCCGGGGAGCGGAACAGAAACCAGCCGGTGACATCGGCGACGCGGACGACCGGCCCGGGGCCGGTGGCCGACCACCGCGGCCGGGGCGCCGGGAGCCGGTTCCCGGCGAATCACCGCAGGCCCGGCCCCCTGAGTCGCCGGAAAGCCGATTTCTCACCGGTCGGGCCGACGCCGAGACCTCAGAGGTCTGAGGACCTGCTATCGTCCTCATGTCGAAGGTGCCGTTCCCGGCACCCGGAAACGACGGGGAGGTGGAGGATGCCGGAGCCGTCCGGACTGCGGCACGGGCCTGTCGTGCCGCAGCTTGAGAACCTGCTGCGCGAGCTGCTCAGGGAGCAGCGCTGGAAAGCCGGTGAGCGGCTGCCGAGCGAGGTGCGGCTCGCCGAGGAGCTGGGCGTCGGCCGCTCCTCGGTGCGCGAGGCCGTCCGCCTGCTGGCACGCGACGGCCTGCTGGACGTACGGCACGGCTCGGGCACCTTCGTCGTGGCCCCGCCGCCGGTCACGGAGGAGACGCCGGACGTGCGCCAGCTCCTGCGCCGGGCCCGGCTGCTCGAGGCGTACGAGGTGCGCAGGGCGCTTGAGGTCGAGGCCGCCAGGCTGGCCGCGCAGCGCATCCGCCCCGAGGACGTCGAGCGGCTGAGGTCGCGGCTGCGCGACCGCCAGGATCGGGCCGGTGGCGACCCCGCCGCCTTCGTGGACGCCGACCTCGAGTTCCACCACGCGATCATGGAGCTGTCCGGCAACGCCGTCCTGGTCGGCCTGTTCACCGTGGTGCGCCCCGTGCTGCGCGAGGCGCTGATCGAGATGGTCACCCACGAGGCCCGCCTGCCCGACGTCTCGTGTGCCCACGCCGACGTGCTGGAGGCGCTGGCGCGCGGCGACGCCGAGGCCGCGGTCGCCGCCACGGTGGACAACCTGGAGGGCACCATGGCGTTCATCAAGGCGGAGATGGCGGACCGATGACGGGGCGAGACAGCAGAGCGACGACGGACAGGGCGGATCAATGATCGTCTCCCACCCCTCGGACACCGGACCCGTGCTGTGCGTGCAGGAGGTCGACGTCGTGCGCGACGGCGACCATCTGCTGCGGTCGATCTCCCTGACGGTGCGCAGGGGTGAGCACTGGGCCCTGCTCGGCGCCAACGGCGCGGGCAAGACCACGCTGCTCAACCTGCTGGGCGCGGTCACCCACCCCACCCGCGGCGTCGTCGAGGTGCTGGGGCGGAGGCTGGGGCGGGTCGACATGCGGGAGCTGCGTTCCTACCTGGGCCACGTCGACCCGCGTCACGCGCCCGACTCCCCGCTGCGGGTCAAGGAGGTCGTCCTGACCGGGCTGACCAACACGATCGCGCTCGTGCCCCGCTGGTCCCCCACGGCCGAGGAGACCGAGCGTGCCGACCACCTGATCAAGATGCTCGGGATGGAGGCCAGGAGCGACGCGCGCTGGCCCACGCTGTCACAGGGCGAGCGCGGCAGGGCCCTGATCGCCAGGGCGCTCATGCCGCAGCCGCGCCTGCTGCTGTTCGACGAGCCCGCGACGGGCCTGGATCTGGCCGCCCGAGAGCAGCTGCTGAGCAGCATCGACATCCTCAGGCACGAGCATCCGTCGCTGGCCACGGTCCTGGTGACCCACCACCTGGAGGAGCTCCCCGCGAGCACCACGCACGCGATGCTGCTGCGTCAGGGGCAGTGCCTGGCCTCCGGCCCCGTCGCCGATGTCCTGACCACCGACCGGATCAGCACGTGCTTCGACCATCCCGTCCGGATCACCCGGAGCGACGGGCGCTGGAGCGCCAAGGCGGACCGAGCCGTGGCCCTCGGCACCCCGTAGAGAACCCGACACCGCCCCCGCACCCTCCGACCCCGGCACCCTCCGAAACGGTGAAACCGGCCGCCGCGGTCGGCCGGTCGGCGCCGCAGGTCCTCTGAGGACCGACAACAGTCCTCAGAGGACAGATGTCCCAAGAAGCCGGAGAAACGGAACCGGCGAAGAAGCAGCACCGGAGAGAGCTCCGGAAAAGCAGTGAAGGACAGACAGGCAGTGAAGAACGGCAGAGCCCTGGGGCTGCTCACGCTCACCCACGGGGTCAACGACATGTACCAGGGCATCGTCCCCGCCCTGCTCCCCTTCCTGGTGGCCGAGCGCGGCTACAGCTACGCGCTGGCCACCGGGATCATCGTGGCCGCCACGGGGCTGTCCAGCATCGTGCAGCCCCTGTTCGGAGTGCTCATCGACCGCCGTCCGCTGAACTGGCTGGTCGCCGTGGGCATGATGGTCGCCGGTCTGGGGGTCGGCCTGTCCGGCCTGACGGACGGCTACCTGTGGACCTGGCTCGCCATCGCCGTCTCCGGCCTGGGCATCGCCGCCTACCATCCCGCGGCGGCGAAGGCGGTACGCGTCGTGAGCGGCGGCTCCGCGCGCTCGATGGGGGTGTTCTCCGTGGGCGGCAACGCCGGGGTCGCGCTCGCCCCGCTGTTCGTGGCCTTCACCCTCGACGCCACCGGGACGCGGGGCACGTGGCTGCTGGCCGTACCGGCCGTGGTGGCCGGGGTCGGCTACCTCCTCGCGCAGCGGACGTCCCGCGTCTCCGGCTCCGCCTCGGCCTCGCGGACCGGAACGGCCACGGCCACGGCCACGGCCACGGAGCGCGACGACTGGCGGGCGTTCGGGCGTCTGTCCGCCCTTTCGGTCTTCTGGTCGATTCCCTACGTCGTCATGGGTTCGTTCGCGGCCCTGAACGTCATCGGCCGCTTCCACGTCTCGACGGCCACCGGAGCGGCCACGCTCACCGCGTTCACCGCGGGCGGCGTGGTCGGCACGCTCGCGGGCGGATGGCTCGCCGAGCGGCGGGGACGGCTGAGCGCCATCCGCCTCGGCTACCTGACGGCCGTGTTCGCGGCCGCCGGTGTCGTGTTCATCCCCCATCTCGCCGGGGTGCTGTGCTGCACGCTCCTGTTCGGTACGGCCCTGTTCGTCCCCTTCGCGGCGCAGGTCACCCTGGCCCAGGACTATCTCCCCAACCGCGTGGGAACCGCCAGCGGCCTCACCCTGGGCCTGACCCTGTCGGTCGGCGGCCTCCTCTCCCCCGTCTTCGGGATCCTCGCCGACAGGTGGGGGGTGCACACCGTCCTGACCACCCTCATCGCGGTGCTGGCCGTGGCCGTCCTGCTCGCCTGGCGGCTCCCCGAACACACCCGGCCACCCCGGGAGACCGTCCCCGAACCCGCCGCGGCCTCCACCCCCTGACCCTCCCGGCGAACCCGTCCCCGCGAAGGGGACGTCTCACGGACAGGGACCGTCTCGCGGACGGCCCGGCCGCCTCCACGAGGTCTCCGGGCCGTCGGCGGACGGACGTGGACCGGGGCCGGTACGGCGGTGGACCGGGGGCCGGTACGGCGCCTCACGCCTTCTGTGCCCTCTTACGCCTTCTGTGCCCTCTTCCGCGTTCCTTGGAGGGCGAGGGTCGCGGCGAGCCGCCCACCCCACTTCCGGGCGCGCTCGACCTCTCCGTCGGCCAGCGGCCCCATCGTCTCCATGACATGGAAGCTCATCGCGGGCGCGGCGACGGTGAGACCGAGCCCGCGAAGCCGCCTTTCGGCCCCGCGCGCCGCCGAGCCGGGCAGATGACTGCCGATGCGGGTGTCGAACGCCGCCGCGGCGGTCCCCACCGAGGAGATCCGTACGGCCTCCAGCCACTCCCGCAGCCCGATCCCCTTCGAGATCGGCGCACACCCGGCCCGCCCGGCCTGTTCGGCGGCGGTTCTCCGGGTGGCCGCCCTGGTCAGGCCGAAGGCGTGGGTCGGCCCCCCGAGCAGGAGCAGGTCGATCCCCCCGGGAAGGACCGTGGGCGCGGAGCCGACCTCCACGATGTTCACCTCCATGCGGGACGACAGGCCGTCGGCCACCGCCTCCGCGATCCTCTGGGTGTTGCCGAACATGGATTCGTACACCACGAGCGCGCGCATCTCAGACCGTCCTCACTTCCGATGACACCGGATGTCCCCGCCCCTACCGGCACCCCGCCGTCTTGGCACGCAGGCGGACGACGGCACGCGTCATCAGGAAGGCGGCCACCGCGACGAGCTGGCCACCGAGGATGACGCGGTTGACGTCGATCACGGGCTGCCAGCGGACCTCGGAGTCCTTGATGACGAACACCCCGGCCGGCGTGACGCCGAGGCCGAACCCGCCTCCCGTGTTCTCGGACGGCTGCCCGCCCTCCTGCCTGCCGCTGCCGGCACCGGCTCCGCCCGAGACCCTGGCCACGGGGATGACCGTCACGTCTCCCCGGACGATGGGCTCGCCGAAGACTCGTTTGACCGACGCCGCGTCCCGTGCTTGGTCGATCATTTCCATGACGTTCATCGTCTTCCCCTTCCGCCGGGTGATCCTCTTCCACGATCGACCGAAGCGAGATGACGGGAAAGAGACGAAAGTCCGGCCTCCCGGGCCGAAAGCCCCACGCTCCGCCCCGGTCTCACGGCGTTCGGGACGGGGGCGACGGGCCGCCCGCCGTACCGGCCGCCCGGTGTCGCAGGACACAGCCGCCGACCTGTTAAATGGCGCGAACCCGGGTACCCGCACTCATGGGGCCCGATACACGAGATAACCAGGGGGAGTCGAATGACTGCGGTACCCACGATCAGGCTGAACAACGGCGTCGAAATCCCGCAGCTGGGATTCGGCACCTTCCAGATCAAGCCGGAGGAGACGAAGGAGGCGGTCCTCACCGCGCTCAAGGCCGGCTTCCGGCACATCGACACCGCCGAGATGTACGGGAACGAGAAGCAGGTCGGCGAGGCCGTCAGAGCATCCGGGCTCGACCGGGGCGAGGTGTTCGTCACGAGCAAGCTGAACAACGGCTTCCACGCCCACGACGAGGCACTGAAGGCGTTCGACCGGTCGCTGGAGGATCTTGGGTTCGACCATCTGGACCTGTTCCTCATCCACTGGCCGCTGCCCGACGTCGGCGACTTCGTCGAGACCTGGAAGGCGATGGAGGAGATCTACCGCTCGGGACGCGCCAAGGCCGTGGGGGTCTCCAACTTCCACGCGCACCACCTGAGCAGGCTGCTGGAGGAGACCGAGATCGTGCCCGCGGTCAACCAGATCGAGGCGCACCCGTACCTCACCCAGGACGAGCTGCGGGCCTTCGACGCCGAGCACGGCATCGCCACCGAGGCGTGGTCGCCGATCGCGCAGGGCAAGGTGCTCGGTGACCCGACGATCACGCGGATCGCCGAACGACACGGCAAGACCCCGGCCCAGGTGACACTGCGCTGGCACATCCAGCGTGGCGACATCGTCTTCCCCAAGTCGACCAAGCGCAGCCGAATGGAGGAGAACTTCGACATCTTCGGCTTCGAGCTCACCCAGGACGAGATCAACGAGATCTCCGGGCTGAACCGCGACGAGCGCGTCGGCCCCGACCCGGACACGTTCAACTGGATCCCGTGATCCGGCGGAGGTCTCACGACGACAGCGGTCACCCGACGCGGTGACCGCGCACCTCCTCCGGGCGGGGTCACACGAGCTCCGGGCGGGGTCACACGAGCGGGGTCACGCGGCGACGGAGGCGCCCGCGAGGGCGGCGACGGCCCCGAGGACGCCGGCACGACGACCGCCTTCCTTCTTCCCGTCCGTGACCGTCCGAGCGCCGGTACGGCGGGCGGTGAAATGGCCGGTCCCCGCTACTGCGGTGACCGCTTACCTTCACCGTGTTCGTGACCGTCCGAGCGCCGGTACGGCGGGCGGTGGAGCGGGGCGGGTCGGCGCCGATGAACGGCGCCCGGCTCGGTGAACGTTCCCGGTCACAGCACTAATAGGGCTTGGTTAGGTGGGGACAGATTGGGCGTGTCTGGGTAACGCGCGGCGGCAGGTGGGGCAGATCCCGGCCCAGCAGGCCAGGATCAGCTGT
>NZ_JBFBCF010000054.1:0-43446 GCF_040683035.1 Streptosporangium sp. NPDC051022
TGTATCGCGTGCACGATGCCGGGGTTTCCGGACAAGTTCATGCCGTTCATGGACGAGCCGCCGGGGGCGCGGATCTCCTCGGCGGCCAGTGCGGCCTATGGCGGGGTGGTGCGTACGTTGCGGGGCATCACGCTCAAGACGGTGGACAAGGAGCCCCGATGGCGTCGGCGGGGGCGGGAATTGCTGACCGGTTACCGGGCGCCCTGGTGAGAGCCGTAAGGGCGACGGTGCGATGAACACGGGTCTGCGGCGGTTCACCGAACCCGCGCCCACCCCGCCCCGGGCCGCCGAGGAGCACTGCGAGCTGTGCGCCGAGCCGATCGGCTCCGGGCACGGCCACGTGGTCAACGTCGAGACCCGCGCCCTGATCTGCGCCTGCCGCGGCTGCCACCTGCTCTTCACCGCCGAGGGCGCGGCGATGGGCAGGTTCCTGGCGGTGCCGGACCGCTACCTGTACGCGCCCTCCTTCGCCCTCTCCGCGGCTGACTGGGACGAACTGCAGATCCCGGTGCGCATGGCGTTCTTCTTCCGCAACTCCGTCCTCGGCCGGACCGTCGCCTTCTACCCGAGCCCGGGCGGAGCGACCGAGTCCGAGCTCCCGATGGAGACCTGGGACCGGATCATGGCGGCCAACCCCGGTCTCGCCGGCGTCCTGCCGGACGTCGAGGCACTGCTCGTCGACCGCCGCGGCGACCGCTCCGCCTGCCACCTGGTGCCGATCGACGCCTGCTACGAACTCGTCGGCCTGGTACGGCTGCGCTGGAAGGGTTTCGGCGGCGGCCAGGAGGCGTGGGACGCCATCGACGCCTTCTTCGACGGCCTGCGCGGGCACAGCCGTCCGGTGGGCGGCGGCCCACCCGGTGACGACGAGGGGAGACGGCGATGACCGACCTGCCGGTACCCGTCCGGCGGGAGCCGATGGACCCCTGCCTCCCGGAGAGCGGGTGGCTGCGGCTGCGCCGCGAGACCCTGCGCGCCCTGCCCCGCTTCAAGTCCGGACGCGCCCTGGCCACCTGGGACGAGGCCGTGGCGACGCCGCCGGCCCGGACCGGGGAGGCGTCCCGATGAACACCCCGATGGAGATCGCCCGCAAGGTGGCCGACACCGTGCTGTACGAGGGCCACCTGCTCCACCCCTACCGTGCCTCCGCCGCCGGGAACCAGGCGCGATGGCAGTTCGGAGTGCTGGCCCCGCCCGCGTGCACGGCCACCGCCGACCCCTCGGCCTGCCAGACCGAATGCCTGCTCGAGGACGCGGGCTACGCGCCCCTGCACATCCGGCTGCGGTTCCTGCGGATCCTGTCCAGATCCGTCGAACGCGCCGAAGGCGAAGGATACCGCCCGGTCCCCGCCCTGGAGGCCGGCGGCCGGACCCACCTGACCTACGACGAGGCCGTCGAGACGCAGCACGACGCCCTGCTCCCGCTGCCCGCCCTGCTCGAGACCGAACAGGTCCTCGACGTCGGGGCCCCCGCGAGCCGTACCGTCGAACCGCTGGTGGACCCCGACGGGGAGCCGGTGGGCCGTGTCGTCCGCGAACACCGGCCGCTCGACGCGGTGATGCGGGTGCGGGCCGTACGGCTCGCCGGGCCGTACGGTCTGGTGAAACTGCGGGTGCGGGTCGAGAACACCGGCGGCTGGCACCCCGGGCCGGGCGCGTCGCGCGACGACGCGCTGCGCCACTCGCTGATCGCCACGCACACCCTGATCGCGACCGTGGACGGGGCGTTCCTGTCCCTGCTCGATCCCCCCGAGTGGGCGTGGGCCGAGGCGCGCTCGTGCCGCAACCTGCACACCTGGCCGGTGCTCATCGGCGAGGAGTACCGGCGCGACGTGATGCTGTCGGCGCCGATCATCCTGTACGACCACCCCATGGTCGCGCCGGAGAGCCCGGGAGACCTCTTCGACGCCACCGAGATCGACGAACTGCTCAGCCTCAGGATGCTCACCCTGACCGAGGAGGAGGAACAGGAGGCCGGAGCGACCGGCCCGCGTGCCGCCGAGATCGTCGACAGGGCCGCCGGCCTGCCGCCCGAACTGTTCGAGCGGCCGCACGGCGCCCTCCGCGGCACGCGCCCGGACAGCCAGGCCCGGCATCCGGCGGACTCGGAGCCGCTACAGGACCTGCCCTGGTGGGATCCGGGCGCGGATACCTCGGTGTCCCCGGAATCGGACGGCGTCGTCGTCGCCGGGGTGACCGTCGCCAGAGGCAGCAGGGTCCGGCTGCTGCCCGGCGGCCGAGCCACCCTTCCGGGGGCACCGAGCGGACCCTCCTCGTACGGGCGCCGCGCCGACGCCCACGACATGTTCCTGGCCGGACGGATCGCCACGGTCGAGGCCGTGCTGCTCGACGTGGACGGCGTCCACCACCTGGCCGTCACGCTGGCCGACGACCCCGGGGCGGACCTCCAGCGCGAACAGGGCCGCTTCCTGTACTTCTCACCCGACGAGGTCGAGCCGCTCGGCGACGACACGGACCGGCCGGACGTGTGGTGAACACGACGGCGGACAGGTGAGTGCCCAAGGGCGTGCTCAAGCCATGGGAGTGCAACGTGTTCGGCACGGCCTGCACGCCTGAGACCCCGATCGGCACCCGCGTGGTCTCCTCGGAAGGGGCCCGCGCGGCCTGCCACGACTTCGGCCGGTTCTCGCGCGAGCGAGTGAGGGATGAGGGAGGCGACACGGTGACCGACGTCGAGAGGACAGCGGGCTGGGCGGAGGCCGCGGTCCGCGAACACGCCGCCGAGGCGGAGCGGCCGAGCCGGGAGGAGCAGGTCCTCGAACGGATCGACCGGGCCCGCCGCCGCAAGGCCAGGGTGAAGGAGGAGCACATCACCATGGCCCACGGCGCGGGGGGCAAGGCCACACGGTCCCTGATCGAGGCGATCTTCCTTGAGGACTTCCGCAACCCGCTGCTGGAGCCGATGGAGGACGGCGCCGTGCTCGAGGCCGGCTCCCAGAGGCTCGCCTTCACCACCGACTCCTACGTGGTCTCCCCGCTCTTCTTCCCCGGAGGCGACATCGGGGACCTCGCGGTCAACGGGACCGTCAACGACCTGGCGGTGTGCGGCTCGCGCCCGCTGTACCTCTCGGCGGGCTTCATCCTGGAGGAGGGGTTCCCCGTCGACGACCTGCGGCGCGTCACCGCCTCGATGACCGCGGCCGCGAACGCGGCGGGCGTGCTGATCGTCACCGGCGACACCAAGGTGGTGCAGCGGGGCAAGGCCGACGGCTGCTACGTCAGCACCGCGGGGGTCGGGCTGCTGGAGCGGCCGGTCGCCCTCGGCGCGTCGGGAGCCAGGCCGGGCGACGCCGTCATCGTGTCGGGGCCGATCGGCGAGCACGGCGTCACGATCATGCTCGCCCGGGGCGAGCTGGACATCGAGGCCGACCTCGTCTCGGACACCGCGCCGCTGAACGGGCTGGTCGCCGCGCTCCTCGACGCCTGCGACGAGGTCTCCCCGGACGCGGTGCGCTGCATGCGCGACGCCACCCGGGGCGGGGTCGCGACCATCCTGAACGAGGTCGCGCACGCCTCCGGCGTCGCCGTGGTCGTCGAGGAGGACGCGATCCCGGTACGGCCCGCCGTACGGGGCGCGTGCGAGTTGCTCGGCATCGACCCGCTCTACGTCGCCTGCGAGGGGCGCCTGGTCGCCGTCGTGGACGGCGCCGCGGCGGACACGGCGCTGGCGGCCCTGCGCGCGCACCCCCTCGGCGAGGGCGCCGCGCTCGTCGGCCACGTCAAGGACGATCCGCCGGGCCTGGTGCTGTTGAAGACCGGCTTCGGCGGCACCCGCATCGTCGACATGCTGGTCGGAGACCCGCTGCCCCGGATCTGCTGAACCGGCGGGTCCGTCACGCGGCCCGAGCCCTCCCCGTCTCCCCGCGTGCCCTCTCCGTGCCCTCTCCGTGCTCCCGCGTGCCCTCCGCGCTTCCCCGCGCGCCCTCTCGACGTGACGAGGGCGCGGGGGTCAGCGCAGCCTGTCCCTGGCGCCGGCCACGGCGGCCTGGCCGAGACTGATCCCGCCGTCGTTCGGCGGCACCCGCCGGTGCAGCAGCACCTGGAAACCGCGCTCCGTCAGCAGGGTGACGGCCCGTTCGAGCAGCAGGACGTTCTGGAACACGCCCCCCGACAACGCCACCGCCGACAGGCCGCTCGTCTCCCGCACGCGGACGCAGCCGTCGGCGACGACGTGGGCGACCGCGTTGTGGAACCGGGCGGAGACCACCCCGGGCTCCGTGCCCGCCCGTACGTCGTCGGCGACCGCCCTGACCAGGTCGGCGCCGTGTACGGAGAAGGGGGCCTCGCCCGTCACGCGGAAGCCGTACGTGCCCGTCTCCCGCGGGTCGGCGAGCTGCTCCCACTCGACCGCGGCCTGCCCCTCGTAGCCGACCACGTCGCGGTGGCCGGCGATCGTCGCGACCGCGTCGAACAACCGGCCCATGCTCGAGGTGAGGGGGGCGTTCACCCCGCGGCGGCCGAGCGCGACGACGCCCTCCCAGCTCGCCGCGTTGCGCCGGACGACCTCCAGGTCACCGGGTACGGCGCCGTCGTAGGCCGCGTCGAGGTAGGCGGCGGCCATCCGCCACGGCTGCCTGATCGCCGCAGCCCCTCCCGGCAGCGGCACCGTGGCCAGATGGCCCGCCCGCTCGAAACCGGCCAGGTCAGCCACCAGGAACTCGCCGCCCCACAGCGTCGCGTCCCGGCCGTAGCCGAGCCCGTCGAAGGCCACGCCGATCACCGGTCCCGCCACCCCGTTGTCGGCCAGGCAGGAGGCGATGTGCGCGTGGTGGTGCTGCACCGCGACCAGATCGACCCCCTCCCCGGCCAGCGCGTACTTGGTCGACAGGTACTCCGGGTGCAGATCGTGGGCGACCACCTCGGGAGCGACGTCGAACAGCCGCAGGAAGTGGCCGACGCCCTCGGTGAAGGACCGGAACGTCTCGTAGTTCTCCAGGTCGCCGATGTGGTGGGACACGAAGGCGTGGCCGCCCTTCGCGACGCAGAAGGTGTGCTTCAGCTCGGCGCCGCAGGCCAGCACGGGCCGGGGGAAGTCCCACGCGAGCGGCAGCGGATGCGGGACGTGACCGCGCGAGCGCCGGAGCGGCAGCTCGCCGCCGCGGAAGACCCGCACGACCGAGTCGTCCGTGCGGGTACGGATCGGCCGCTCGTGGGTGAGGAAGGCGTCGGCGATGCCGCCCAGCCGGGCGAGGGCCTCGCCGTCGAGGTGGGCGATCGGCTCGTCGGAGACGTTCCCGCTGGTCAGTACCACCGGGGTGGCCGACCGGCGCAGCAGCAGATGATGCAACGGGGTGTAGGGGAGCATCAGGCCGAGCCAGCGGCTCCCCGGCGCCACCGAGGGCGCGACGGCGGCCTCCGGACGCCGCCGCAGTAGCACGATCGGGTGGGAACGGGCGGTGAGCAGCCGCTCCTCGGCCTCGCCGACCTCGCACAGCCGCCGTGCCTCGGCCAGGCCGGAGACCATGACCGCGAAGGGCTTGTCCTCCCGGTGCTTGCGGGAACGCAGCGTGGCCACCGCCGGCTCGCAGGCGGCGAGCACGGCCAGGTGGTATCCGCCGAGTCCCTTGACGGCCAGCACCTTCCCGTCGCGCAGCAGCTCCACGGCCCCTTCCAGCGGATCGTCGCCGATCTCCTCGCCCGCGTGGCCGAGCAGCCGCAGCCGGGGACCGCAGGCCGGGCAGCACACCGGCTGGGCGTGAAAACGCCGGTCCCGCGGATCGTGGTACTCCCGCGCGCAGTCCTCGCACATGGCGAAGGCCGCCATCGTGGTGTTCGGCCTGTCGTAGGGCACGTCCTCGACGATCGTGAACCGGGGGCCGCAGTTCGTGCAGTTGGTGAACGCGTAGCCGTACCGTCGGTCCGCCGGGTCGTCCATCTCGCGCAGGCAGTCCTCGCAGGTGGCCACGTCCGGTGAGACGAGCGCGCGTTTCTCCCCGCCCGCCGAGCTCCGCGCGATGACGAAGCCGGTCTCGCCCGTCGGGGGAAGCACGCGGGTGCTGATGCGCTCGATCACCGCCAGCGGCGGCGGGTTTCCGCTGAGTGCGGCCGTGAACTCCTCGACCCGGGACGGCGCTCCCTCGATCTCGATGAACACGCCGCGCTCGTCGTTGCCGACCAGGCCGCCGAGGCCGAGTCTCGTCGCCAGGCCGTACACGAAGGGGCGGAATCCGACCCCCTGCACGATGCCCTCGACTCTGATCGCGGAGCGCACACGTGTGCTCACCCGGACATTGTTCATCGGGCCTGTGACCTGCCGCAACGAGGCGCGCGAGGTGAGGGTGGGGTGGGGACGAGAGGGGGCGGGAGAGCGGGGAACGGCTCGATCTCGCCTTTTCACCCACCGGGCCGGTCGTGGCCTCCGCCGTCCGCTCCTGGGGGACGGCTCCGTGGCTGGTCTCTCTCGCGGGACGGCTTCGTGAGCGGTTCCGTGAGTGGTCGCGCAGGCGGTTCTGTGAGTGGTTTCGTGAGTGGTCGCGTGGGTGGTTTCGCGGGACGGGTTCGTGAGTGGTTTCGCGGGACGGTTCTAGGCGGCGGCCGGGAGGAGGTCGCCGAGGTCGTGGCCGAGGCCGGCGCCGGGCTCCTCGTTCCTGCGCCGCGCCGCGGTGCGCTGCTGGGCGCGGCGGTGAAGCTGGCGGCAGGCGGTCTCGGTCAGGCCCATGGTCTCGGCGATCTCGCGGTAGCCGTAGGAGAAGGCCTCCCGCAGCACGAACACCTGCCGCTCGGCCGGGGTGAGCCCGTCGAGCCGGGCGTCGGCGGTGGAGTCGGTGGTGGAGCCGGTGGTGACCGCCCGCAGGTTCGCGCTCATGGGATCCGCCTTCCAGGTCGTCGCTTCTGACATCTCCAACTCTGCCGTCCCGGGCACCGGAAGACAGTCACGGCGGCACCGCTCTCGACAGGGGGGTCAGCACTACCATCCCTCAGCCCATCAACTACACACTCTCTCCCATATCGCCATAAATCACCGAGCACATCCGGTCTGCGATCGTCTATGGTCGGCGAAAGTCGGCTCGAACCGGTTCGGGGGACGGTGGATCTTTCCCGTTTGGAGCGCCAACGCCTGGTCGCGGTCACCGCGGCCCGGTCCACGGACGAGTCCGGCGTCTCCGAAGTGTTCGAGGTCTGGCTCCATCTGGAGCCGGTGACCGTCCTGGTCCGTGTCGCGGCTGACTGGACGCTGCGGATCACATCGGACGAGCCTGGGGAGAGCTACACGATGCCGGAGTTCGGTATTCGTGTCGACGTCATCCCGGCCCCTGACGAAGTTCCGTTCGTACGGCACATCGGCGAACGGCTGGTGCGGGTGATCGAGCGATTCGACAGCCGATATCTCACTCAGCGCATGGGGGCGGAGTTCGTCTTCGACACGGGAAGCGTGGTCGCCTGGAGCTTTGGAGGCGATCTCCACCTGGCCGGCCGATGAGCTCGGGAACGCCGGTGTGGGCCTCTGCTCGAAACAATCGCTCGACGACCCTGGACGGACGTGATCCCACTCGTGGGGAGGGGACGCCGGCGTTCCCCCGGTTCGTCTCTACGACGGGTGAGGTTCTCCGGGTTCGGCCGACGGTGTCCGCCCCGGGAGAACGGTCGCGATGACGAGGAGCGCACCGAGCCCCAATGCGATACGGTGCCGCGTCCGGCTCGCCACGACGGCCGTCGCCCAGAGCGCGGCTCCCTTCCGCGCCGGAGGCAGGGGCGACCGGGCCGTCAGGAGCAGCGCGACGACGGCCACGACGTAACAGAGGACCGACGGCCAGAGTTCTTCGACGGGTAGGACGGCGCCGGTGAGGGGGTGGGTGTCGGGCGGAAGAGAGATCGCGAACAGCCGGAAGGCGAGAACAGCGCAGATCGCCGCGATTCCCAGGCTCACGGTCCGCGGCGAGGCGCGCAGCAGGAGACCGGCCAGGAACACCGGCAGCAGAAGCTCGCCCCACGAGAGCAACTGATTCGTCAGTGCGTCGGTAAGGTGTCGTCCCCAAAGCGAAAGGATCATCTTGCCGCAGTCCTCCTAACCCGTAATGAAGTGTTCGAACTTCCGCGACGGTACCCCTTACGACCCAGCTGTTCACCATGCCCAGCACCATGTGGCTACCTCCTTGAGGGTTTCCATGGCGTTGCGGTCTGTGCTTCGCTGAGGTCTCGGATCACCTCGCCGTCGAAACACGCGACTTCTCGATGCGCACCTGGCCCGGAGAAAACAAGACGGGAGAGCAGTACTGACACCGCGCAAAGCGACGTTCGCCCCGTAGGAAATACAGTTGGTTTGTGAGCGACGGCGAACAGCCAGGACTGGACGAGATCGAGCAGCGCTTTGCCACGATCCTCGACGGACGGATCAGCCGGGATGAGGCAGACCGTTGGGCGGCCCGCTGGGTTCTCGACGATTCGCTTGTCTGGGGTGACGTGGCCTGGTGGGCGTTGTGCCTCCTGCATGGGATCGATCTGGCTCACGGACCGGATGGGCCCTTCCTGCACGATGACGAACAGGTACGCCGATGGCTTGAGGAACTACGGCACCGCCGTTCCAGATGATTCTCCCCTCATATCGCCTGTTCGAGATCGCCGTCCGGTGGTTTGGCATGATGCTTACCGATGAGCATGCGGAGCAGTAGCGGAAACAACGGGGGCCATAAGAGCTGAATGCTGATGGGGACCGTCTTCAGGCGCAGAAAAGCCCCGCACGAGGAGAGAGCGGGGCTTTCGTGAACCTGGGACTGAGAACTCTAGATCTGGTCTATTGACTTCACCGGATCGGCATGAATCATCAAGATGAGTTCGCCGTCTTCCTTGAAGGTATAGCGGCCCCCGTCCTCATTGACCGTGTCCGCCCACACGGTCCGCTCCCCGTCTAACCCCTTGTTGATCACATACTTGCGCTTTCTGGGCATACGGATCGCACCTTCCTTGAAGAGCCGTGGATGATCGTCACGTAAGCACGTCCATGCGCGGTGTGCGCGGGGTTGTAGGTAAACATGACCCTGGGGTAAGAGCAGGCGTAGGAGGGGTCCCCGTCGGGCTATGAGGGAGGGAGGCAACTCTCGCACCATGCTTTCGTGGAAATCCCTTGGATGACCTTGAACTGGCCGCGGATCAAAGGCCGGGACTGTGTGCTCATGGTCCGTGGACGTTTTTCTGTGGCAGTGCTAGCCGGTCGGCGGTAACGGTCGGCCGACCTGCGTACGGACCGGATCATCGGGCGCACGGCTTGTCCGGGAGCGTGGTAGCCGGACCTGAGCGTCCAGGGGACATGCCCCGGTGCCGCCGGTGTTCTACGGCGATCGTGGCCGGGTTTCGATCGGCGTCCTGATCCGCAGCTGTCGTGTGAAGGCTTCGCGGGGCTGTACGCGGAGGGTCACGGATACCATGATCATCTTTCGTGGATGTGGACGCCTTCTGGGAGCTGGTCGAGCGGTCCGACAGGGAGAGCGGCACCAGACGGGAACGGCTGGCCTGGCTGGAGAACGAGCTCTCCCGGCTTCCGGCCGAGGAGATCGTCGACTTCAAGATGTGGTGGTGCTCGGTCACCGGCCGGCTGTGCACCTGGGACATGTACGCGGTGTACTGCTGCACCGTCGGCTGGGGATCGTTGAACGGTTTCGAGTACTTCGTGAGCTGGCTGGTGAGCCTGGGGCGCGAACCGTTCGAGCGGGTGGCGGAGTGCGCGGACGAGGCGATCGAGCTGCCTCAGCTCCTGCGCCTGCTCGAGATCCTCCGCGCGAGGATCGCCAACGGCGAGTCTCCGTCATGGTCCGAGGAGGAGGAACCGAATTTCGAGCTCCTGGGCCATGTGACGCTCGGCCCGTACCGGAGGGTCACCGGCCTGGACACGGGGTCGCCGGGCGATGCCGTTCGCGCCCGAGGGGTCCACCCGAGGTTCCCGCTCATCGAGCTCAGGCTCGGCGGTGAGGAATGGGACTTCGGCGATCACACGGAGATGGTTCGCAGACTTCCCCGCCTCGCCCGCCATCGGGGAATCTCCCAGTAGGCGGCTCCCTCTGGATGAGGGGGCCGGGTGGGTGGGCAGGGTGCGCGCCCGCTCCTCCGAAACGCCGCGGGGCTGGTACACGGGGGAGCGGCGGGGGACGGAATCGGTGTGGGGGTGATGGAATCGATCAGTTACGTGTGGTGTTCGATTGGTCCGTAGGTACAACGTGAAATCGTGGAGGTCCCCGTGGGAAAGCTGAACGACGACGCCAAGGAACTGCTCAACCAGCCGATTCACGGCTGGGTGACCACCGTGCGGCCTGACGGTTCGCTGCACAGCACCGTCGTCTGGGTGGCCGTCGACGGAGACGACGTCCTCTTCAACACGGCCGTCGGCCGCGTCAAGGAGCGCCACCTGCGCGCCAACCCGCAGGTCTCGGTGAGCGTGCTCGACCCCAATGATGCCTTCCACCTGGTGAGCGTCTCGGGCACCGCCGAACTGGAGCCGGAGGGCGCGGACGCGGTCATCGACGGCCTGGCGAAGAAGTACCTCGGGGTCGACACCTACCCCTACCGTCAGCCGGGCGAGCAGCGCATCACCGTCAGGATCAAGCCTGAGCAGGTCATCTACAGCGGAGGCCGCTGACCGTCCGCCCCGTGGATCCCGCCCGTCCGGGTAGTCTGCTGCGACACACCCGGCGACCTGGAGGCGTTACGGATGGAAACGAACGGTGAGGGCACGGCCAGGCCGATCACGTGCGTCGGAGAGCCGGTGCTGCACCGCCCGTGTGAGGACGTGACCCGCTTCGACGAGGAGCTGGCCGCGCTGGTGGCCGACATGTTCGCGAGCATGTACGCCGCCGAGGGCGTCGGGCTGGCGGCCAACCAGATCGGGGTGGGCCTGAGGGTGTTCGTCTACGACTGCCCCGACGAGACCGAGGAGTACCGCAAGGGCGTCGTGGTCAACCCGGCCCTGGTGCTGCCCGCGCCGGACGAGCAGCACCTGGACGAGTACGACGAGGGCTGCCTGTCGGTGCCCGGGCAGCGCGCGTCCCTGGCCAGGCCGGACCGCGCCGTGGTGCACGGGTTCGATGTCACCGGCGCGCCGGTCACGGTCGAGGGCACCGGGCTGCTCGCCCGCTGCCTGCAGCACGAGACCGACCACCTGAACGGCACGCTGTACATCGACCGGCTCCCGGCCGAGCGGCGCGAGCAGGTCCTGGCGGCCTACGAGCGGGAACGCGACGGGGCATCCGTCGCGGACTGACCGGGGCGGGCCAGGCGGAGCCGATCCTCCGCCCGGCCGGCCCTGCGGCTAGCATGTCGCCCCGTAGACGCAGCGACGGGAGGGGCGGCCGGTGTTGAAGGATCGCGGTGACGGGTTCCAGGCCTTCTGGCGGGAGTACCACCTGTGCACGCTGACCACCTTGCGGGCGGACGGCACCCCGCACGTCATCCCGGTCGGGGTGACGCTGGACGCGGAGGCCGGGATCGCCCGGGTGATCACCTCGGGGGGCTCGCACAAGGTCCGCCACGTGCTGGCCGCCGGAGACGAGGGCGCGACGGTCGCGGTCTGCCAGGTGGACGGCGGCCGCTGGTCGACGCTGGAGGGGCGCGCGGTCATCCGCCGCGACCCCGAGTCGGTCGCCGAGGCCGTGCGCCGCTACACCGAGCGCTACCGGCAGCCCAGGGAGAACCCGGCCCGCGTCGTGATCGAGATCCGTGTGACCCGGGTGCTCGGCAATGTCTGATCCGGTCACGGTCGTCGGCATCGGCGCCGACGGCTGGGCCGGTCTGTCCCCGGCGGCACGGCGCGAGCTGGAGGCCGCCGAGGTCCTGATGGGGAGCGCCAGGCAGCTCGCGCTGGTGCCGGAACGGGGCGCCGAGCGCGTCGCCTGGCCCTCGCCCCTGCTGCCCGCGCTACCCGCCCTGCTCGACTCCCACCGGGGGCGCAGGGTGTGCGTGCTGGCCAGCGGCGACCCCATGTTCCACGGCGTCGGCACGACGCTGGTCCGGCTGCTGGGCGCCGGGCGGGTCCGGGTGCTGCCGTCCCCCTCGTCGGTCTCGCTGGCCTGCGCCAGGCTCGGCTGGGCCGCCGACCGGGCCGAGGTGGTCAGTCTCGTGGCACGCCCCGTCGAGACGCTGCACACCGTGGTCCACCCGGGCCGCAGGCTGCTGGTCCTCAGCGAGGACGGCCGTACCCCCGCCGGGGTCGCCGCGCTGCTGACCGCGCGGGGCTACGGCGAAAGCCCCATGACGGTCCTGGAACACCTCGGCGGCGCCGAGGAGCGCCTGATCTCCGGTACGGCGGGCGGCTGGTCCCTGCCCGCCGCCCGCGACCTCAACGTCGTGGCCGTCGAATGCCGCGCGGACGCCGCGGCCGTGCCCGTGCCCTGCCTGCCCGGCCTGCCCGACGAGGTGTTCGAGCACGACGGCCAGCTGACCAAGCGCGAGGTACGGGCGGTGACCCTGTCGCGCCTCGCGCCCGTCCCCGGCGAACTGCTGTGGGACGTCGGCGCGGGGGCGGGCAGCGTCGCGATCGAGTGGATGCGCGGCCACCGGGCCAACCGGGCGATCGCCATCGAAAGGGACACCGCGCGGGCGGAGCGGGTCTCCCGCAACGCCGCCGCGCTGGGCGTGCCCGGCCTGAACGTGGTGACCGGTGCCGCGCCCGGGGCGCTCGCCGGGCTCGAGACCCCCGACGCCGTCTTCGTCGGCGGCGGGGTGACCGTCCCCGGGGTGGTCGAGGACTGCTGGCGGGCGCTGCGGCCCGGCGGCAGGCTGGTGGCCAACGCGGTGACCGTCGAGTCGGAGGCCGTGCTGGCCTCCTGGTACGGCAGGCTCGGCGGAGACCTGGTCAGGCTGGCGGTCGGCAGGGCGGCCCCGGTCGGCGGGTTCACCGGCTGGCGGTCCATGATGCCGGTGACGATCTGGACGGCGGTCAAGCCGGTGGAGGAGGAACGATGACGGTGCGGTTCGTCGGGGCGGGACCGGGCGCCGCCGACCTGATCACCGTGCGGGGGCAGCGGGTGATCGCGTCGTCGCCGGTGTGCCTGTACGCCGGTTCGCTGGTCCCGGCCGAGCTGCTGGAGTGCTGCCCGCCGGGGGCGCGCCTGGTCGACACGGCCAGGATGACGCTGGAGGAGATCGTGGCGGAGATGCTCGCCGCCCACGAGGCGGGCCACGACGTGGCCAGGCTGCACTCCGGCGACCCCTCGGTGTTCAGCGCGATGGCCGAGCAGATGCGGCGCCTGGACGCCGCGGGCGTGCCGTACGAGGTGGTTCCCGGGGTGCCCGCCTTCGCCGCGGCGGCCGCGTCGCTGAAGCGGGAGCTCACCGTGCCCGGGGTCGGCCAGACGATCGTGCTGACCCGGACCTCGGCGCGCGCCACCCCCATGCCCGAGGGTGAGGACCTCGGCACGCTCGGCAGCGGCCGGGCCACGATGGTCCTCCACCTGGCCGTGCAGCGGGTCGAGGCGGTCGTGGAGGAGCTGATCCCCAACTACGGCGCCGACTGCCCGGTGGCCGTGGTCGCCAGGGCCAGCCGGGACGACGAGGTGATCCTGCGCGGCACGCTCGCCGACATCGCCGCCCTGGTCCGCGCCGCGGGCGTCGTCCGCACCGCGGTGATCGTGGTCGGCAGGGTGCTGACCGCCTCCGAGTTCCCCGACAGCCACCTGTACTCGGCCGCCCGCTGCCGTGACTGAGCCCGTCGCGCCCGGCGCCGGAGCCTCCCGTTCCGTCACGCCGCACACCGGACCGTCCCGTTCCGGGAGCGGGCCGGGGCCGGGGCCGGGGTCGGCGCGCGGGTGGCGGTCACGCCTCCTCACCGGACGGCCGTACGGCACCGGCCGGGGTCAGCCCGCGCGGCCGACGATCACCCCCGCGCGGTCGATGACCACCACGTCGACCGTCACGGGAGCCCCGCGCAGCACGCCGGTGGCCGTCTCCCGGGCACGCTCGGCGACCAGGTCGCCCAGCGGAAGCCCCGCCTCCTGGCACAGCCGCAGCGCGTGCAGCGCGGTGTTGGCCTCCAGCACCCGCCCGGCCAGCCTCTCGTCCCCGCCCGCCGAGCGGACCATCCCGGCCAGCAGTTCCGGGTTGACCTGCGAGCGGCCCGAGTGAAGGTCCAGGTGGCCGTCGGCGAGCTTGGAGAGCTTGCCGATCCCCCCGGCGACGGTCAGCCTCGGGACGGGATGCCTGCGCAGATACTTCAGGACGGCTCCCGCGAAGTCGCCCATGTCGAGCAGCGCGTCCTCCGGCAGCCCGTACAGCTCCGCCGCGACCCGCTCGGAGGTGCTTCCCGTGCATCCGGCGACGTGCTCGCGGCCCGCCGCCCTGGCCACGTCGACGCCCCGCCGGATGCTGTCGATCCAGGCGGAGCACGAGTAGGGCACCACGATGCCCGTGGTGCCGAGGATCGAGATGCCGCCCAGGATCCCCAGGCGGGGGTTCCAGGTCTTGCGTGCCAGCTCCTCGCCGTGCTCGACGGAGATCTCCACGACCACGTCCCCGGTCCCGCCGTACCGGGCGGCGACCTCGGCGACGTGCTCGCGCATCATCCGCCGGGGGACGGGATTGACGGCCGGTTCCCCCACCGGGAGCGGCAGCCCCGGCTTGGTGACGGTGCCGACCCCGGGACCCGCGGTGAACACCACTCCGGTGCCGGGGGCGCCGTGCCGTACCGTCGAGGAGATCAGCGCGCCGTGCGTCACGTCGGGATCGTCGCCGGCGTCCTTGACCACCGCGGCCATGGCGCCGCCACCGGTCAGCCGCTCCCTCGCCAGCGCGAACGCCGGGCGCTGCCCCCGGGGCAGGAGGATCTCCACCGGGTCGGGGAAGGCGCCGGTCAGCAGCGCGGTGTAGGCGGCGGTCGTGGCCGCCGTCGCGCACGCGCCGGTGGTCCATCCGTGGCGCAGGGGTGTGCTCATGGTCCCGGCACCGTCCGGTATGGCGGAGCGGACCGCCCCGGGCGAAGAACCGAGAGAAAGGCGAAGGTGTGCTGAACATCCTGGTGCTGGGCGGTACGGACGAGGCCAGGCGGCTGGCGGCCGGGCTCGCCGGGCGCGCCGGGACGCACGTGGTGTCCTCCCTGGCGGGACGGGTCCGCGATCCCAGACTGCCGGTCGGCGAGGTGCGCGAGGGCGGCTTCGGCGGCCCCGCCGGGCTGGAGGCGTGGATCCGGGAGCACCGCGTCGACGTCGTCGTGGACGCCACGCACCCGTTCGCCGCCCGGATGACCGCCTCCGCGGCCGAGGCGACCGGGCGGGCCGGGGTGCCGCTGCTGATCCTGCGGCGCCCGGGCTGGCAGGAGGGGCCGGGCGACGACTGGCGCTGGACGCCGTCGCTGGAGGCGGCGGCCGGGCTGCTGCCCGGACTGGGGGAGCGGGTCTTCCTGACCACCGGCCGCCGGAGCCTGCCGGTCTTCGCGGGTCTCGACGGACTGTGGTTCCTGGCCCGCTCGGTCGACCCGCCGGAGCCGCCCCTCCCGCGCCACGCGGAGGTGCTGCTCAGCCGGGGGCCGTTCACCGTGGAGGGGGAGCTGGCCCTCATGCGGGACCACCGGATCGACGTGGTGGTCACCAAGGACAGCGGCGGCCGGATGACCACCGCCAAGCTGTTCGCGGCCCGTGAGCTCGGGCTTCCCGTCGTCGTCGTGCGGCGCCCGGCCACGCCCGCAGGCGTCCCCGCGGTCGAGACGGTCGAGGCGGCGCTCGCCTGGCTGGAGAGCGTGCCGGGCCGCGCGGGCTGACGCGGCCCCGGGCCGCGGCGCGGCCGGCGCGGCCTGAGCAGCCGGGGTGTCCGGGGCGGCGGGCACGCGGAACGACACCGTCCCCGGCCGGGTGATCGCGGCCGGGGGGACGGGCGGGACGGCGGTCACGCGGGGTAGCGGCGCGGGGTGAACACCACCCGGCCGCCGTCGCCCCGCTCGGCGATCCGGGTGGTCGAGGACCCCACGAGCAGCAGGCAGCGCATGTCCACCGCGGCCGGGTCGAGCTCGCCGAGGGTGGTGACGGTCATGCTCTCCCCGGTACCGCCCACGTTCCGGCCGACGACCACGGGCGTCTGCGGCGCGCGGTGCTCCAGCAGCAGGTCCCTGGCCGCGGCGACCTGCCAGGTGCGGCTCCTGGAGGCCGGGTTGTAGATCGCCAGCACCAGGTCGGCCCGGGCGGCCGCGCTGATCCGCCCTGCGACGACCTCCCACGGCTTGAGCAGGTCCGACAGCGACAGCACGCAGTAGTCGTGGCCGAGCGGCGCCCCCGCCCGGCTCGCCACCGCGTGCGCCGCGGTCAGTCCGGGCAGCACCCGCACCGGGACGTCGGCGAACCGCGGTTCGCAGGCGACCTCCAGGACCGCGCTGGCCATGGCGAACACCCCGGGATCACCGGAGGAGACCACGGCGACCCGTGACCCGCCCGCGGCCAGTTCCAGGGCGTGCGCCGCCCGCTCGGCCTCGACCCGGTTGTCCGTCGGATGGCGGCGCTGACGCGGGTTCGGCGGGACCCGGTCCAGGTAGGGGCCGTAGCCGACGAGCTCGTCCGCGGCGGCCAGCGCCTCCTGCGCCTCCGGGGTCAGCCACGGCCGCCCCGCGGGACCGAGCCCGACCACGACCACCTCGCCGGGACCGCCGCCCGCCGTCCCGTCCACCGCCCCGCCCGTCACCTCGCCCGTCACCTCGGGCACCGCCGCGGCGGGCGTCTCCCGTGCCGCCGGGCCGGGCGAGGCCGCGTTGACTGGGCTCGGGATCAGCGCCAGCGAGAAGTACGGCACGCTGCCGGGATCCACCTCGGCGAGCGGGGCCAGGCGCTGGGCGCCGGTGGTCGCGCGTTCCACGTACCAGGCCTCGTCGAGGCGGCCCGCCTCGGCCAGCGCGTCCCGCACCTTGGTGAACGTCCGGCCGAGCTTGAGGATCGCCGCGGAGTCCGTGGTGGCGAGCCGTTCGGCGATGACCTCCGCCGGGAGCGTCCCCGGCAGCACGGTCAGGATCTCGTCCCGCTCGACCAGCGGCCTGCCGAGGACGGCCGCGGCGCCGCTCACCGAGGTCACGCCGGGAACGACCTCGGTGACGTAGTGGTGGGCGAGACGCTTGTGCATGTGCATGTAGGAGCCGTAGAAGAGCGGATCGCCCTCGCACAGCACCACCACGTCGCGGCCCGCGTCCAGGTGGGCGGCCAGCCGAAGCGCGCAGTCGGCGTAGAAGTCGTCGATGGCGCCCTGGTAGCCGCCGGGGTGGTCGGTGGTCTCGACGGTGAGCGGGTAGATCAGGGCTTCCTCGATCTGGCCGTCACGCAGGTACGGCGCGGCCACCGAGCGGGCGATGCTCCTGCCGTGACGGGCACTGTGGAAGGCGATCACGTCCGCCTCCCCGATGAGCCGGGCGGCCTTGACGGTCACCAGCTCCGGATCACCGGGTCCCAGCCCCACTCCCCAGAGCCGTCCGGCCTGCATGTCGCTCACTCGTCCTCACTCGCGATCGCGTTGACCGCGGCGGCGGTCATCGCACTTCCGCCCCGGCGCCCGTGCACGACCAGGTACTCCAGGCCCGCCGGGTGTTCGGCGAGGGCCTGCTTGGACTCGGCGGCTCCGATGAAACCGACCGGGACGCCGAGCACGGCCGCCGGTCGCCCGGCACCCTCATCGACCATCTCCAGCAGCCGGAACAGCGCGGTCGGGGCGTTGCCGATCGCGACCACCGCCCCTTCGAGGCGGTCGCGCCACAGTTCGAGCGCGGCGGCGCTGCGGGTGGTGCCGAGCCGTTCGGCCAGCTCCGGCACCCCGGGGTCGCCCAGCGTGCAGATCACCTCGTTGTCCGCGGGCAGGCGGCGGCGGGTCACCCCGGAGGCGACCATCATCGCGTCGCACAGCACCGGCGCGCCCGCGCGCAGGGCGGCGCGGGCGGAGGCCACCACGCCGGGCGACCAGCCGAGGTCGCCGACCAGGTCGACCATCCCGCAGGCGTGGATCATACGGACCGCCACCTGGGCGACGTCCGGGGGCAGGCCGTCCAGGTCGCTCTCGGCGCGGATGGTGGCGAAGGAACGCCGGTAGATCTCCGCGCCGTCACGGACGTAGTCGATCACGTTTCCCCTCTCAGGGCCGTCACCACGGCCGTGGTCTCTTCGATGTCCGCGCAGTTCAGGCTTCTGCCGTCCAGATCGATCCGGTAACCGGCGGCGGTGGCGACCACGTCGGCGACCCGCCCCCTGGGACGACCGCAGCGCCGTTCGCAGCCCGCCCAGTGCACGGGGAGCGTACCGGTGCGCGGCGAGCCCGCCGCATCCGGGGCCGTGACCGCGGGGGCGGCCACACCGGCGGCCACATCAATGGTCACATCAATGGTCACATCGACGGTCGTGTCGGTGGACATGGCGGCGGTCGTGTCGGTGGACATGTCGGTGGACATGGTGGCGGACATGGCCCTGGTCGCGTCCGCCCGCACGTCGGCCAGCGACTTGGCGCAGCCGGGGCGGCCCGTGCAGGCCGTCACACCCGTCCACGGAGAGCCGGGGTCGACGACCAGACCCACCTTTCCGGCCAGGGCGGCGGCCCCGGCGGCCTCGGCGGGGGTCAGGCCGGGCAGGACCACGCCGCGCCACGGCGTCAGCCGTACCCCGGCGGGGGAGGCCAGGTCCGCCAGCAGCCCCGCCTGGGCGGAGGTCAGCCGTCCCAGCGGCACCGCGACCCCGAGCACCGCCGGACCTTCCGGCTCTCCGAGGATTCCCACCGGTTCCCACCCGGTGGGCGCCTGCGCGCGAGGCAGGAGCGGGCTCGTCCGCCCGGCCCCCACGGCGGAGCCGACCCGGACGGCGACTCGGACGGCGATCCGTTCGGCGCAGCCGGGCAGCTCGCCGATCCGCCAGGCGCGCGCCCGCCGGACCTCGGGCTCGGCCAGGAACGCCTCGGCGGCGGCGAGCAGGGCGGTCACCGCCGAGCCGATCGGCACGCGCAGGCCGCTGTCGGTGCCCGCGAGGATCAGGGCGGCCTCGCCGGGGCCGGTCGGCAGGATTCCGGCGTCGGGGTCGAGCCAGGCCACGTCGCCCCGGCCGTCGTCGAACGCGAACAGGAAACGCCCCGGCAGACCGGCGAGCGCGGGCGTGCCGCAGAGCCGCCGGTCCAGGTCGGAGACCAGCGGGCTCACGTCGAGCATCCCCCGGCCGTCGCACCCGGTCAGAGGGGAGGCGAGGATGTTGCGGACCCGCTCGTGGGTGGCCGAGGGCAGCAGCCCCGCGGCCGCCATGCGGGCCGCGAAGCCACCGTCCGCGAAATCGGTGTCCGTGAGGTCACCGCCCGTGGAGTCACCGTTCGCGTGACCGCCGTCCGCGCCGAGCCCGCGCACCTGGACGTTCGCGCGGGAGGTCAGTTCGATGACGCCGCTCCCGCAGGCCGAGGCGGCGTCGGCGAGCTCCCGGAGCTGGGAGGACGTCAGCCGTCCCCCGGGCACCCTGATCCGCGCCAGGCCGCCGTCGGCGGCGGCGTGCACCTGGAGGGCACCCGGGCACGCGTCAGGCCGCGATCGCCCGGAGAAGTCGCCAATGAACACGCTGAGGATGTTAGCTCCAGTTTCTTGCGAGGAACCTCGCTGCCGTAGTCTCATCGTTGGCGACGGCAAAGGGAGGAAGCCGGTGTGAATCCGGCGCGGTCCCGCCACTGTAACCGGGGAGCGAACCCCATCCAGGCCACTGTCCGACCGACGGACGGGAAGGCTGGGGGGAGCGTCGATCCGGGAGCCAGGAGACTCCAGCCGTCGTAGCCGACGACGACCCGGGGCGAGGACCCCGAGGGAGGAAGCCCCCGTGCGCTGTTCGCCGTTCCCCTGCCGGCCCGTGACACCGCAGAACCCCGCCGCCCCGCCCGCCGTACGGCCGGGCCGTGTCACTTCGCCCGCCGTACGGCCGGGCCGCGCCGCCTCGCCCGGCGTGTCCCCGTGCCGCGCCGTCCCGCCCACCGCGGAGGGCGACGCGTGATCCTTCTGCTCTCCACCTCCGACACCGACCTGCTCAGCGCCCGCGCGAGCGGCGCGGACTACCGCCTCGGCAACCCCGCCAGGCTCACCGCGCAGGACCTGCCGCCCCTGGTCGAGGGCGCCGACCTGGTCGTGGTCCGGCTGCTCGGCGGGCGCCGCGCCTGGGAGGAGGGCCTGGACGCCCTGCTCGCCGGACCCCTGCCCGTCGTCGTGCTCGGCGGCGAGCAGGCGCCCGACGCCGAGCTGATGGAGCTGTCGACCGTGCCCGGCGGGGTCTGCGCCGAGGCGCACGCCTACCTCGCCCACGGCGGCCCGGCCAACCTCGCCGAGCTCGCCCGGTTCCTGTCGGACACCCTGCTGCTGACCGGGCACGGGTTCGCCGCGCCCGCCCCGACCCCCGCCTGGGGCGTGCTGGAGCGCGAGGCGCGCCGCCAGGACGGCCCCGTCGTCGGGGTGCTCTACTACCGAGCCCACCACGTCGCGGGCAACACCGCCTTCGTCGAGACCCTCTGCTCGGCCGTCGAGGACGCGGGCGCCCGCGCGCTGCCCGTCTACTGCGCCTCCCTGCGCAGCGCCGAGCCCGGCCTGCTGGAGACCCTGCGCACGGTCGACGCCCTGGTGGTGACCGTGCTCGCCGCGGGCGGCACCCGCCCGGCCACCGCCTCGGCCGGTGGCGACGACGAGGCCTGGGACGTCGGCGCGCTCGCCGAGCTGGACGTGCCGATCCTGCAGGGCCTGTGCCTGACCGGCGGCCGGGCCGCCTGGGAGGAGAACGACGACGGCCTGTCCCCGCTCGACGCGGCGACCCAGGTCGCGATCCCCGAGTTCGACGGGCGGATCATCACGGTGCCGTTCTCCTTCAAGGAGATCGACGGGGACGGCCTGACCGTCTACGTCGCCGACCCCGAGCGCGCCGCGCGGGTGGCGGGCATCGCCGTACGGCACGCCACGCTCCGGCACGTCCCGCCCGCCGAGCGGCGGATCGTGCTGATGCTGTCGGCCTACCCCACCAAGCACTCCCGGATCGGCAACGCGGTCGGCCTCGACACCCCGGCGAGCCTGGTGCGGCTGCTGGCCGCGATGCGCGAGCGGGGCTACGACATCGGCGCCGAGGGCGAGCTGCCAGGCGTGACCGAGCAGGACGGCGACGCGCTGATCCACGCCCTGATCGCCGCGGGCGGGCAGGACCCCGACTGGCTCACCGAGGAGCAACTCGCCGGCAACCCCGTTCGCATCGCGGCGGCGCGGTACGCCCGGTGGTACGCCACGCTGCCCGAGGACCTGCGCTCCGACGTGGAGGAGCACTGGGGATCCGCGCCGGGCGAGCTGTTCGTCGACACCTCCCGGGATCCGGACGGCGAGATCGTGCTGGCCGCGCTGCGCGCGGGCAACGTCGTGGTCATGGTGCAGCCGCCCCGGGGGTTCGGCGAGAACCCCATCGCGATCTACCACGACCCCGGCCTGCCGCCCAGCCACCACTACCTGGCGGCCTACCGCTGGCTGGCCGACGGTTTCGGCGCGCACGCCGTGGTGCACGTGGGCAAGCACGGCAACCTGGAATGGCTGCCCGGCAAGTCGGCGGGCCTGTCGGCCTCCTGCGGCCCGGACGCCGCGCTGGGAGACCTGCCGCTGATCTACCCGTTCCTGGTCAACGACCCCGGCGAGGGCACCCAGGCCAAGCGCCGCGCCCACGCGACGCTGGTCGACCACCTCGTCCCGCCGATGGCCCGCGCCGACACCTACGGGGACATGACCAGGCTGGAGCAGCTCCTCGACGAGCACGCCTCCATCGCCGCGATGGACCCGGCGAAGCTGCCCGCGATCCGCGCGCAGATCTGGACCCTGATCCAGGCCGCCCGGCTCGACCACGACCTCGGCATCGAGGACCGTCCGCACGACGCCGAGTTCGACGACTTCCTGCTGCACGTCGACGGCTGGCTGTGCGAGGTCAAGGACGTCCAGATCCGTGACGGCCTCCACGTGCTGGGCGCGGCGCCCGAGGGCGCGGCGCGCGTCGACCTGGTGCTCGCCATCCTCCGCGCCCGTCAGATGTGGGCCGGTGGCCAGGCGCTGCCCGGGCTCCGCGAGGCCCTGGGGCTCCGCGAGGACGGTACGGCGGGCCGCCTGGGCACCGACGAGGCCGAGACGCTGGCCAGATCGCTGGTCGAGGCCATGGAGGAGCGGGGCTGGGACCCGGAGGCCGCCGCCGAGGTGGCCGCGACCGTGCCGGGAACCGCCAGGACGGGGTCTGCCCCGGACACCCCGGATACTCCGGATACCCCGGACGCTCCGGATGGCGGGGCCGGTTCCGGGCAGGTCGAACGCATCCTGAGGTTCGCGGCCGAGGAGGTCGTGCCCCGGCTGGCGCGCACCACTGACGAGATCGGCGCGATCCTGCACGCCCTCGACGGCGGGTACGTCCCGGCCGGGCCGAGCGGGTCGCCGCTGCGCGGGCTGGTCAACGTGCTGCCCACGGGCCGCAACTTCTACTCGGTCGACCCCAAGGCCGTGCCGAGCAGGCTGGCCTGGGAGACCGGGCAGGCGATGGCCGACTCCCTCCTGGAGCGCTACCGCGCCGAGACCGGCGACTGGCCGCGCTCGGTCGGCCTGTCGGTGTGGGGGACCAGCGCCATGCGCACGGCCGGCGACGACGTGGCCGAGGTGCTGGCGCTGCTGGGCGTGCGTCCGGTGTGGGACGAGGCGTCGCGGCGGGTCACCGGCCTCGAGCCGATCCCGGCGGAGGAGCTCGGCCGCCCCAGGGTGGACGTCACGGTCCGGATCAGCGGATTCTTCAGGGACGCGTTCCCGCACGTGGTGGCCATGCTGGACGACGCCGTACGGCTGGCCGCCGCGCTGGAGGAACCCGAGGAGCGCAACTACGTCAGGGCGCACGTGCTGGCCGACACCCGCGAGCACGGCGACGAGCGCAGGGCCACGATGCGGATCTTCGGCTCACGGCCGGGTGCCTACGGCGCCGGGCTGCTGCCGCTGATCGACAGCCGCAACTGGCGCGACGACGCCGACCTCGCCGAGGTGTACGCGGTGTGGGGCGGTTTCGCCTACGGCAGGGGCGTCGACGGTGTCCCGGCCAGGCGGGACATGGAGACGGCCTACCGGAGGATCGCGGTCGCGGCCAAGAACGTCGACACCCGCGAGCACGACATCGCCGACTCCGACGACTACTTCCAGTACCACGGCGGCATGATCGCCACCGTCCGCGCGCTCACCGGGAAGGCGCCCGCCGCCTACATTGGCGACAGCACCCGCCCCGACGCGGTCCGCACCCGGACGCTCTCCGAGGAGACCTCCAGGATCTTCCGCGCCCGGGTGGTCAACCCGCGCTGGCTGGCCGCCATGCGCAGGCACGGCTACAAGGGCGCCTTCGAGCTCGCCGCGACCGTCGACTACCTGTTCGGCTACGACGCGACCACCGGGGTGGTCGCCGACTGGATGTACGACAAACTGGCCGCGACCTACGTGCTGGATGAGGAGAACCAGGCCTTCCTGGCCGAGTCCAACCCGTGGGCGCTGCACGGCATCGCCGAACGGCTGCTGGAGGCGGCCGGGCGCGGCATGTGGGAGCACCCCGACCCCGACATCCTGCGGGAGCTCCAGGAGGTCTACCTCAAGTCCGAGGGGGATCTGGAGGACGGCGGCTGAGCGGCGGGTCCGGCCGCCGGAGTGGGAGCGGCGGCCGGACCGGAGGCCGGACAGGAGGCCGGACAGGAGGTCGGAGTGGGAGCGGCGGCCGGATGGGAGGCCGGACCGGAGGGCTCCGTCCGCCACGGCAGGACCGTGCAGTCGCCGTCCGTCCCGGCCAGGATGCGTCTCAGGTGGGAGGCGGACGGGCTGATCGCGAAGCGGCGCCGGGCGGCGAGCAGCAGGGGCAGGTCGCTCGCGCTGTCGGAGTAGGCGTAGCCGAAGGGTGTCGCCGTTCCGGCCGCCCGCAGCATGAGCACCTTGCCGCCGCCGAGGCAGCGCTCGTCCACGACGAGCCCGCCGAGCATCCGTCTCTCGCGCGTGGCGACGATCTCCACGTCGTGGAGCCCGAGCTCCACGCAGACCGCCCGGACGATCCGCAGCCCGGAACCGCTGGCGATCACCACCCGGTCGCCCCGGGCCAGGTGCTCGCGCAGCCGGGCCAGTCCCGCGCGCATCGGGTTCGCCGACCCCGGCCCCGCGTGCCCGGCCGCGAAGGCGCGGGCCAGCCGGTCGAGCTCCTCGTCGTCCCGGCCGACGGTGGCGAACCAGCACAGACCCGACAGCGCGGCCTTGCGCGTCCTGGTGCTGGGCAGCGCCCGCAGCGAGGCGATCACCGGCAGCGCCGGCAGGAGGAGCGCCAGACGCCACGGCTGCCGTCTCATGAGCCAGCGCAGGAACCACTCGCCGCACTCGCCCCGCACCAGGGTGTCGTCCAGGTCGAAGACGGCGACCCCGGGGGGCTCCCCGGAGGGCAGGGGGGAACTGTCGTCCACAGGCGGGTTCCTTCGAGGGGCGTGGGCGTCCGCCGGGCGGCGGGACATCCGTGACCGGCCGTCCCGGCCCGCGGATCCGGCCGGACCGTGACGTGAGGCGGGACGAGCGGGGCGGACGGAGAACGCGCCGACCGGACCGTGACGTGGGATGGGACGAGCGGGACGGGCGGAGAACGCGCCGGTCGGCCCGCACGCGGACGTCACCGTCCGTTCACCTGTGACGGGCCCGGCGCGCGATCAGTGTGCCATGTCGCGGACCGCTTGACCATGGGGGGAGCGTTCCAATTAATGCGATAAAAGTTTCTGGAAAGGTGCTGACCGAAACGGCCGTGGCGACGCCGGCCGTCCGGGGATCATCGCTGATGGGATCACTTGGATCGCTCCAGGAAGGGCCGGTCGGAGATAAAAGGTGCTGCCCGCTGAAACCGTTGAGTGCGCCCGTAATCCAGAAACATGAGTTTCCCTCGCGTACGCCATATCCGAGTTGTGCTGCGGACATTTAGGTGTGTAGCTAAGGGGCAACTTTGGGTTACTTTAACCCCGAAATTCATCATTTATTTGCTTTGATCATCTCCTATACACTCGCTCGCAATGCTGGTCGGGAGACCAGCGACTGACGGCCGCGCGATTCCGCTCTGCCTGGCATTCGCCCATCGCAAACTCTTCGTCACGACGGGGGATAACCTCGAAATGCCAAACATGGCCCTTGACTATGCTCGAGAACTACTCGGGGTCGGCTACGCGCGTATATCGCTGGACGCCGGGGAGGCCGCGCTCCTGGCCGCCGCCCTGGACGAGTGCCGGCGCTTCTTCTCCCTTCCTGACGAGACCAAGTCGCGCTACTCGAGCGCCGACTGCAACTTCGGCTACCGCCCGCTGGGCATGGAGTACTCGATAACCGCCGACCGGCCGGACCTCAACGACTGCTTCACCCTGTGGTCGGACCGGCTCGACCTCGTGCCGAACTCCGCGGAGCTGGCCTCGCTGACGGGCGCGCTCCTGCGCTGGCGCGACCACCTGTCCACGCTCGTCTCCGACGTTGTCGGCCAGGTCGCAGAGACCGTCGGCGGCGCCAAGGCGCCCCGGTTCGAGGCGGCGTCCTACCTGCAGGTCAACAACTACACCCACGCGGACGGGGAGCGTGACCTGCTCCAGGACCGGCACGAGGACGGTCACCTGGTCACCGTCATCCACACCACCGCCCCCGGGCTGGAGATCTGGCCGGGCGAGGAGTGCCTGCCGGTGGAGATGGCCCCGGACGAGGTCGTCCTGATGCCGGGCTCCGTCTTCGCCGACCTCAGCGGCGGCCGGGTCGGGGCGCTGGACCACCAGGTGCGCAACCTCGGCCTGGAGCGGCGCATGTCCCTGATGTACTTCGTGAACCCGGAGCTGACCGAGCCGCTGTACCCGTGGGTACAGGCCGACGGCGAGCCCCTCGTCGACCTGCGCGACAAGATCCGCAGCCACCCGGCCACCTTCGGACTGCCCTATGTCCCCGTCCTCTGACCTCCGCACCGTCCTCGTCGTCAGCTCCGGCGACGGCACGGGGCTGAACTTCTCCCGCTCGCTGGACCTCGCCGGGGGATACCGGACCGTCGGCGTCGACACGACGCTCGAGGACTTCCACGCCAGCGAGGCCGACACCCGCTACCTCATCTCCTGGGACGACCCCGCCGGGCTGGTGAAACAGGTCAACGACATCGCCGAGCGGGAGTCAGCGGACTTGATCTACGCCGCCGACACCAGCCCGGAGCTGCTGGCCCTCGCCGAGGCCCGCGACGACCTCGCGGCGCCGACCCTCCTGCCCGACCGGGACGACCACCGCCGGATGGAGGACAAGTGGACCACCCACCAGGCGCTCCAGCGGGCCGGGATACCCGTTCCCGACACCCTCCTGGTCACCTCGGAGTCCGACCTGGAGAGGATCATGGCCCGCCATCCACGGGTGTGGATGCGCCGCCGCAGCGGCAGCGGGGGAGCCGGATCGATCGCGACCGGGTCGATGCCGCTGGCCAGGGCCTGGCTCGACGAGCAGTCCGGGTGGGGGCAGTTCACCGCGGCGGAGAACCTGTCGAAGCGGACCGCCACGCTCAGCGGGCTCTGGAACGACGGTGAACTGGTCTGCTCCCAGCTCAGGGAGCGGGTCTCCTGGAAGTACTCGGCGCTGTCCGTCTCCGGCGTCACCGGAATCACCGGAGCCCAGCGGACCTTCTGGGACGAGGACCTCCACGAGCTCGCCGTACGCTGCGTGCGGGCGGTCTGCGCCCGCCCGCACGGGATCATCGGCGTCGACTTCACCTACGACCACGACGGCAGGGCGCTGCCGACCGAGGTGCAGCCCGCCCGCTTCTACTCCTCGATCTACTTCCTGGCCCGTCTCGGCCTCAACATGCCCGACCTGTACTGCAGGCTCGCCCTCGACGGCGCCCAGGCGATGCCCGACGCCCTGCCGAACCCGATCAGGGAGAGCCACTACTGGGTGAAGTCCGTGGACAAGCTCCCCAGGCTGCTGTCACCGGAGGAGTTCTCCCGTGGCTGAGTGGACGGCTGAGTGGACGCACCACGACCTGCGGCGGCTCTGCGCGGCCGGGCGGTCGATCACCAAGGGACCGCTGAACGACACCTACGCGGGCACCCTGGGCGGCCGGCCGGTGTTCGTCAGGCACCGTGTCCTCGACGACCCGGGATACGGTCAGACCTTCGCCGGCGAGCGGTACGTGAGCGCCCTGCTGTCCGGCCGGGTCAGGGTGCCGGAGGTCCTGCAGGTCGTGGCGGACGAGCAGGGCCGGGACCGGTTCGCCGTCTTCGAGTTCGTCGACGGGCGCGCCCCCGACTGGGAGGCGCCCGAGGTCCTGACCGCGCTGGCCGACCGGCTCCTCGCGATACACGCGATCCCGGCCGACGGCCTCGGTGACGTCGGCGGGGCGCTGAGCCGGACGGCGGTGCCCCGGTACCTGCTGGACCTCATCCGGCGGGAGTGCGAGCTGCTGCCCCGTCACGCCGGTGACCCGCTCATCGGCGCCCCGGACGCCCTGGCCGGGGCGATGGCCTGTTTCGAAGGGGAACGCCCCTGCCTGTGCCACGGCGACGTGCACCGGGAGAACTGGCTGGTCGACCAGGCCGGAGAGCTGTGGACGCTGGACTGGGAGGCGGCGAGGTTCCGGGTCGCGGCCGCGGACTTCAACCAGATGCGCGCCGGCTGGCTGACGGCCGGGCAGGAGGAGATCGTCCTGTCGCGCTACCTGGAGCGGTCCGGCAGGGATCGCGCCGTCTTCACCCGGCAGATCGCGATCCTGCGTCTCCTGTGGCACATCAGGACCTACAACTTCCAGGTCCTGGTCCGCGGCCGATCTCCGCGACGGCACCGGGAGAACCTGGACGCCGCGAACGTCCTCCTCGGCGAGATCCTGCGGGGTACCCCGTGACGGCCCGGCCGCCGCTGGCGGCGGATCACCCGGGCCGGAACGTTCCGGCGGGATCGCCGGAGGTCCCGGGGGCTCCGGACGACGCGCCCGTCGCGCCCGTCGCGGGGCTCGGCGGCGCGGGACTCGCGACCCCCTGCCTGATCCTCCACGAGGAGCTGGTCGGCGCGGCCGTGGAGGGATTCCGCAAGGCGTTCCCCTCGGTCGGGATCCACTACGCGGTCAAGTGCAACCCCGACCCGGAGCTGCTGCGGTACCTGCGGGAGCTGGGCTGCGACTTCGAGATCGCCTCCCACCCCGAGCTGGAACTGCTGACGAGCGTGGGCGTCGACCCCGCCGAGGTGCTCTACAGCAATCCCGTACGGCCGCGCGACCACATCTCCCGATGTCACGAGGCGGGGGTGTGGCGCTATTCCGTCGACTCGCCGCGCGAAATGGCGAAACTGTCACAGGCGGCTCCGGGCGCGCACGTCTACGCGCGGCTCGGCACCGATCTGGCGGCCAGCGTCGTGCCCAGCGAGGGGAAATTCGGCGTCTCCAAGGAGGAGGTCGTCCGTCTTCTCACCGAGGCCGAAAGATCGGGCCTGCATCCCCACGGAATAGCCTTTCACGTCGGTTCCCAGATGACGGACCCGCACGCCTGGGACGCCCCGATCCGTGACGCGGCCGAGATTATGGAACGGCTGGCGGAAAAAGGCATCAGAATCGCCATGCTGGACATCGGCGGCGGGTTTCCGGCGCGATATGACAAGCCGGTCCCCGGCATCCGGGAATTCGGCCGGCACATCACCGGTCTCCTGGACGCCCTGCCGTACCCGGTCCGGGTCGTCGCGGAACCGGGACGGGCGCTCGTGGCCGAGGCCGGGGTCATGGTCTGCCGGGTCATCCAGGTCGTCCGCCGGGGCGGGACCTGGTGGGCCCACACCGACCTGGGCGTCTTCAACGGGATGATGGAGGTCCTGGAGACCGCGGGAGCCCTCGCGTACCCGATCTCCGGTGAGCGGGAGACCGGTCCGGCCCGCAGATACAACGTCACCGGGCCCACGTGCGACAGCCAGGACACCTTCGCGCTCGGTGTCGAGCTGCCGGCCGACCTGGCGGAGGGCGACCTGCTGTTCGTCCGGTCCGCGGGCGCCTACACCACGGCCTACTCCTCGCAGTTCAACGGGTTCCTCCCGCCGCGGACCGTCCTGCGGCGCGCGCGGGATCTGGCGTGACCACCGATCGCCCCGATTTCGGAGAGTGAAGACAATGAGTGCCCTGACCGATGCCGAGGAGCTGCTCGGCGGCGTCGAGGACGCCGTGGCCGGGACCCCGTGCGAGGTCGTCACGGCCTGGAACATCGCGGGTCTCGAACTGGACGTGCGCTGCGGCGACCGCGCCCTGTTCGAGGCGCTGCACGCCTATCTCGGCTCGCACGCGGGCGCGCCGTCCGGGGCGCGGCCCGACGTCGAGATGACCTTCGTGGTCGACGACGAGCTCGCCGGACGGCTGGAGGCGGCGGCCCCCGGGCTCCCCGGCACCCGGCCCGCGATGATCTCGTACTGCAGCACGGAGAAGGGCTCGCTTCCCGTCGAGCACTGGCGGGCGGGCGGCGCCACGCTCCTGCGCACGCTGAAGACCCGGACCTGGCTGCTGGCCGACGCTGCCTACTCCCGCCTGGCCTTCGTCGTCGGCGGCGACTACCCGGCCAGGCCGACGGTCCACAAGGACCTCGCGCTGCTGGTCCTGCACGTGCTCCAGCGCACCCTGGAGGCCCGCGGGCAGCTGCAGATCCACGCCTCCGCCGTCGTCGTCGACGGCCAGGCCGTGCTGTTCTCCGGGCCGAAGCGCTCGGGCAAGACGACCTGCTTCCTCGACGCGATCGTCAGGACCGGCGCCCGGCCGCTGTCGGTGGACAAGGTCCACCTGGCCGCGGATCCGGTCACCGGGGGCTTCCAGGTGTTCGGCATCCCCACCCGCCTGCGGGTGCTGGCGGGAACGTTGCAGAAGTATCCGGGAAGCTGGGACGGCTTCATCCCCGAGGAGTACCGGGGGGTGGGCGAGGAGCGGCTCTGGCGCGGCGAGAGCGACTCCAAGGTGAGCATCCCGCTGACCAGCCTGCGCACGGTCACCGGCAAGGACTTCACGCTCCAGGCGCCGCTCGGCATGATCGTGCTGCCGGACGTCGCCCGCGGGCGCGAGCCCCTCCTGCGCGAGGTCACCGACCCGCTGGAGGTCGCCGAGCTCATGCGGCCCAACGTCTACACGCCGGACAACCCGGAGGAGGACTGGTGGTCCGGGATCGGCGAGCACCTGGCCGCCGACCTCCGGGCACGGGCCGAGGACTTCCTGGCGGGCATCGGCGCCACGGTGCCGATCCTGCGCCTGGAGGGGGCCGAGCGGATCGACCACCTGATCCAGGAGGCCCAGCGGAGGCTGCGCTCCCGCACGGCGGCCGCGGCCGAGGCGGAGGCCGAGACCGTGCCGACCGGCGTCCCGGGCTCGTGACCAGGGCACTGGTGCTGGGCGGCACCCGGTTCGTCGGGCGGGCCATCGTGGAGGCGCTGCTGCCCTCCTGCGAGGTGACCGTGCTCAACCGGGGAACCCGGCCCCTGTGGGATCCGCGGATCGCCCAGGTGACGGCGGACCGGCGGGACGCCGCCCGGACGCGCGCCGCCCTGGACGGGGACCACGACGTGGTGGTGGACGTCTCGGGCACCGAGCCCGTCCACGTGCGCAACGTCCTGGGCACGCCCGCGGTGACCGGAGCCGCCCGCTACGTCTACGTCAGCTCGGCCTCGGTCTACGAGCGCGGGCACGCGGGTCCGCCGTTCCGGGAGGGCGACCCGGCGGGCGGCGACTCCCTCTGGGGCGGCTACGCCGAGGCCAAGGCGGAGTGCGAGCGCCTGCTGTCCGGCCTGTCCGGCCCGGAGCTGACGATCCTGCGCCCGCCCTACGTCTACGGTCCCCACAACACCGAGCCGCGCGAGCGGTTCCTGTGGGCCCGGATGCTCGCCGGGCAGCCGGTCTTCGTGCCGGGCGAGGGCCGTACCAGGATCCAGTTCTGCCACGTCTCCGACCTGGCCCGCACCGTGGCGGCGGCGTGCGCGGCGGAGCTGGAGCCCGGGACCTACAACATCGGAGAACCCGGATCCCGCACGTTCGCGGAGTATCTGGACGTCCTGGCGGAAACGTCCGGGACGACGCCCCGGCTGGTCCACGTCACCGGCGCGGGCGTGCCGGCGCGGGACTACTTCCCCTTCCGCGACCTGGAGCTGACGCTCGACACGACACGCCTGGACCGGACGGGGGCGGGGGCGCGCACCCCGCTCGCCGACGGCCTCCGCCAGACGCTCACCTGGCTGCGCGAGTTCGGCTCCCTGGCCGACGAGCCGACCGAACAGGAGAAGGCATGGCGCGCGACGACGACGGCCTAGCGGGCGTCGTGACGGCCGTACTGCGCTCCTACGGCCTGCCCGACGCGGGGACGGAGCCGCTCGCCGGGGAGGCGCTGCGGGCGGCGCGGGCCCGGGGGCTCGGCTCGCGGGCCCTCGCCGGGGCGGGCGTCCGCGACTGGAACGACCTCCGGCGGGTCCTGGAAGGCCACGACGAGGAACTGCGCGCGTCCGCGGAGTCGGTGTGCGCCTGCGTGAACGACGTGCTGTTCTCGTCCCCGCGGTGGCGGAGGGAGGTGGGCTATGAACACCCGATGGACGAGCTCCGCTGACGCCGTCGTCGTCGGCTTCGGGCTCACCGGCGCCCCCGTCCTCGAACGGCTGCTCGAGGAGGGCGGCGCGAACGACGTCGTGGTCCTCGACAGGGGCGCGTTCTGGGAGCCCGCCGAGCACTCCTTCCCCGACGAGCGCAGCCTGGCCCTCGAACGCCCGCTCACGGTCGACCCCGAGGAGGACCACGTGCTCCTGCGGGTCCCCGGCGGCCAGACGCGGCTGCGCAAGTGGTGGTCGGCCAGGCTGGCCGGCGGCGGCTCCTGGCTCTGGTACGGCCAGCTGTCCCGCTTCCGCCCGAGCGACCTGCGGATGCGCTCCTCGTCCGGCGACGCCCTCGGCCCCGAGGTGCGCGACTGGCCCCTGGACTTCGCCGAGCTGGAGCGGGCCTACACCCGCGTCCAGGAACGGCTCGGGCCCTTCGGCTGCTCCTACGGGCACACCGCGCCCGCCTACCGGGAGTTCGACGGGGGACCGTACCTGGAGCGGCCCGGGCCGAGTCACCTCGAACGCCTGATGGTCGACAGGTTCCGGCGCGACGGCCTGAACGCCTACGTCGGGCAGAGCTGCCTCGGCGGGCGTGCCTGGGACAGCTGCCCGGTCTCACCGGTCACCGGACACCCCGCCGACCGCGAACGGCCGATGCTGGCGCGCCCCAACTGGTACGTCGGCCTGTACGGCAGGCTGCGGACCGACCCGCGGGTGCATCTGATGGGCGGCTCCTACGTCTCCAGGATCCTGGTCGAGGCGGGAGAGGTCCAGGGCGTCGAGTTCGTCGGCCGCGACGAGAGCGGGGACCTGCGGACGAGACGGATCAGGTGCGGCACGGTCGTGCTGGCCCCCGGAGCCCTGGAGACCGCGCGGATCCTGCTCAGCTCGGACCTGCCCAACCGCAACGGGCTGCTCGGCCGGAGGTTCACCTTCACCCTGGAACGCACCGGCTACCTGGTGACCGCGGAACCGAGGAACCGGGAACTGACCGACCGCCTGGCGGGACTCTACGGAAACGTCGTGATCAAGGACTTCTACGACCTCGGGGACGCCGGGCCGCTGCGCAAGGGCGGCAAGTTCGCCCTCTACGACGCCTACGTCGCCGAGACGCCGTCCAGGCACGTCCGCAACCTGAAGATGTTCGGCCCCGAGCTCGCGCGGTTCCTGCGCGCCGAGAGCGGCCGCTACGTGGTCAAGGCCAGCTTCAAGGGCGAGTCCCTGCCCTCGACCGGCAAGTTCGTCTCGCTGAGCACGCGCAGGAACTCCTTCGGGGCCAGGGTGCCCGCGGTGACCTACGCGCCGCATCCGGCGGACCTCCTCCTGCAGGACCACGTCACCAAGCTCTTCGCCCGGCTGGGGCGGGCGCTGGGAGCCGTCGAGACCCGGGTGCACGCAGCCCCGGCGGGCGCCGACGTGGTCTCCGCCCACCACCACGGCGGGGCGGTCTTCGGTGAGAGCGCCTCGGACGCCGTGCTGGACCGCGACTGCGAGTGTTTCGAGGCCAGGGGGCTCTTCGTGGTCGACTCCAGCTTCATGCCGACCTCCGGCGCCACCAACTCGTCCCTGACGGCCATGGCGAACGCCCACCGGGTGGCCGGTGTCATCGCGGCGCGGCTGCGGTGAGCGGCGTCACCCGCGGGGGCGGGCGGGCCGCGTTCCCGGAACACACGACGTCCCCGGAACACACGACGGCGGAGGAACGGATGCGCGGCGACGCTCCCGGCGGCGGACGGCCCGGCGCGCCGGTCCTCCTGACGGTCACGGACCTGTCCTTCGCCTACGGCGAGTCCTCCGAGCCGGTCCTGACCGGGGTCGCACTGACCCTCCGGGCGGGCGAGGCACTGGGAGTCCTCGGCCGCAACGGAGCGGGCAAGAGCACCCTGATCAACGCGGTCCTGGACATCGTGCCCGGCAGGCGCGGCGGAAGGATCGTCCTGGGAGAGGCGGGGGAGGGCGACGACCTGGGCGGGAGCACCGGGAGCACCGAGGGCACCAGGGGCACCAGGGGCGCCGGGGGCGCCGGGGGGACCGCCGCCCGGCGGCACATCGGCGTCGCGGGCCAGCGGATCTCGCTCTACAAGAAGCTCACCGTCGCCGAGAACCTCACGCACGCCGCGCGGCTCGTCCTGCCGCGCCGGGACGTCGCCGCGGCGGTCGGGCGCGCGGTCGAGGACTTCGGCCTCGCCCGGGTCGCGCGGACCCCGGTGCACCGCCTGTCCGGAGGGTGGGAGCGGCTGTCCCACATCGCGGCGAGCTTCGTCCACGCCCCCCGGGTCCGCTTCCTCGACGAGCCCACCACCGCACTCGACTTCGAGACCAGGTCCCGGCTGGTGACCCTGATGGCGCGATGGCGGGACGCGGGCGACGCGATGATCGTGACCTCGCACTACCCCGAGGACATCGAGGAGATGTGCACCCACGTCGCGGTCGTCTCCGGCGGCACCGTCGTCGGCGTCGGCCCGCTGCCGGACCTGCTCGGCGGCTACCGCAGCGAACTGCTGGTGCGGGTGGAGTCCCGCGGCGGCCCGGCGACGCTGCGCGCCCCGGCGCCCACGACGGTGGCCGAGGCCGCCGAGACCTTCGCCCGCTGGGCGCGGGACCCGGAACACGGCGGCTCGGCCGTCGAGTCCGTACGGCTCACCAGCCGGAACCTGCGGGAGATCATCTCCATGGACCCCGACCTTCGCGGGAGCGTCGTTGAGAACGACTGAGGAAACGGCCGGCTTCCGGTCCCTGGTCGCGGGCTACGCGACGACCGAGCTGCTGATCCTGTGGCGGATGCGCACCCCGCTGGTCTTCATGTTCGCGGTGCCGGCGACCCTGGCCTTCACCCTCGGGTCGGCCGTGGCCGGATCCGGCAGTCACGGGCGCGCCATGCTCGGGATCGCCGTCATGTTCAGCTTCACGACCGCCCACTACACGGGCCTGGCGCTGTTTCGCGAGTTCGGCAGCAACACCTGGGTACGGCAGGCGCTCTACCGGCCGTCGCGGGCGGCCTTCCTGCTCGGCAAGATCCTTCCCATCGCGGGGATCGGCCTGGTGCAGCTGAGCCTCTTCGCCGTCATCGCCGTCGTCTTCTACGGCACGCCCGTCCACGGCTCGCTGTGGCAGCTCCTCGCGGTGGCGGTCGCGCTGCTGGGCGTGAGCTGCGCCATGGGGGTGGTCCTCTATCTCGTCACCAGCGACACCTCGACCTTCGAGAGCCTGTTCTACATCTTCCTGATCACCGCGGGAAGCGTCGGGGGCGCGATCGTGCCGGACGCGAACCTGCCCGCCGTGTCCCGGGCGGTGGGATTCCTGACACCGCACCACTGGGCGCTGCGCGCGCTGGACGAGGCGACGGTCGGCCGGGGGGAGTGGGCCCCCGTCCTGCAGGCGATCGGCGTCCTGGGCGGCTGCGCCGTGATCCTCGGGGTCGTCGCCGCGACGGCCTTCGACTACCGGCGCCAGAAATACGACCTGTACTGACGGCCCGGCCGAACGATGGCCGGCACCGGCCAAGGAGGCTCCTTGACATCCCTTGAAGACATGGCGCGACATCTCGGCGCGCGACTCGCCGCGCACGGGAGGACGCTCGACGATCTCGTCGCGGAGGTGGACACCAGTTTCGGCGAACCCGTGCTGATGTCGGCGGCCGGTTCGGTGGTGCACGGGTTCGGCACCCCGATGAGCGACATCGACGTCCACGTCGTCGTCGAGAGCTCGACGGTGACGGGCCTGCCCATCACGTCGTTCACCCTCGGCGTCGCCGTCGACGTGAACTACATCCGGGCCGAGTCGATCCGGCGCGCCGCCGACGCCCTGCGGAACCCCGAGGCCCCTAAGTCGCGGGACCGCGCCGCCTGGCGGGACTACCGGAGGAAGCTCGCCCAGCTCAACCGGCTCATCCTCGGCCACCCCCTGCGAGGCGGCGAGGACTGGCTCGACTGGCAGCGGGACAGGCGGCGGCCGGTGGCCGAGGCGACGGTGCGGTGGTGGCGCGCCGAGGCGGTCCGCTACCGCCTCGCCTGCGAGCTGCTGCGCGACACGAGGCCGACGGCCGCGGCCGAACGGCTCGGCAGGGCGGGGGTCGCGGCCCTCGACGCCCTGGCCACCGCCCGGGGGGAGGTCTGCTTCGGGCAGAAATGGGTGGGCGCCAAGCTGGAACGGCTGGGCGACGCCGAGCTGCTCTCGCTGTACGGGCGCTTCCTCGACCTGCCCGTGAACGCCGCCGAGGCGCGGACCTACCTGCGCGAGGCGGGCGCCCTCTTCGCCGGGCTGGCCGCCCGCCTGGACCTGCCCGCCGACCCGGAGGTCGGCCTGAGCCCCGCTGCCGGGCTGGAGACGTGGCGCAGCCACGGCGACCGCGCGCTCGTCCACCGCTGGGCGCTGCGCGGAGTCGAGGTACGGACCCGGGACGTCGAGTTCCTCGGCGATCCCGGCTGGAACTGGACGGGCAGGAGCGGCGAGATGACCGAGACGCACCGGCTCCTGGCCGGGGAGGACCTGCTGTGGCTGTCGATCGACTGGAGCACGGTGTGAACGACGCTGTGAACGACGGTGCCGGCGACCGGGTGGAGCACATCCGGGTCCGTGAGCCGCGCAGATGGGGCGCCTTCCAGTGTTTCGGCGTCTTCGAGCTGCTCTTCGAGGTTCACGCGAGCTACGAGGACCTGCTCGGCACCCTGGACGAGGGCTTCCTCCCGGTCGCGAAGTTCGTCGCCAGGGACACCGTGGTCCGCGCGCTGGCGATCCGTTCCCTGCTGCGCGAGGGGTTCCCGCCCGACGAGCACGACCCGCTGGCCGACCCGTACGCGGGCCTCACCGAGGACGAGATCGAGCACGGGCTCGCCGCGGCCCGCGCCGTGGCACTGGCCGGCGACATCCCGGCGGCCCGGGAGGCCGCGGAGCGGGTGGGCCGCTACGTCGCCGAGCTGGAACGCGACCTCGGCTTCGAGACGCCGCCCGCCTCGATCCGCGGCCGGACGGGCCTGTTCCCCGCGCTCAGGCTGACCAGGACGCTGCTGCCCCTCAACGAGGCCACCGGACTTCCCATCGCGTTTCCCGCGGCGTGGACCTGACGGTCCCCGGGATCCGCCCGCACGAAGGAGAGAAGAAAGTGCCCACCGTAACGACATCGCACACGAGCACCGAGCCGGCGCAGCGGATCTGGGAGGTGCTGCTCGACTGCGAGGAGTTCCCCTCCTACATGGACGAGGTGGTCGACGTGACGATCCTCGACCGATCGGGCTCGAACAGGACCAGCCGATGGGCGGTGCTGCTGAAGGGCTCCGAGCTGGAGTGGGTCGAGCGGGACACCGTGGACCACGAACGGCGCCGGATCGAGTTCGAACAGATCGAGGGCGACCTGGCCTACTTCGACGGGTACTGGCAGGTCACCGACGACGGGGCGGGCCAGACGACGATCGAGCTGCACGTCGAGTTCGACATCGGCATCCCGCTGATGGCGGACATGCTCAACCCGGTCGCGGCCCGCGCGCTGGAGGAGAACTCCAAGGCCATCCTGAACCGGCTGAGCAACCGCAACAGCGACGTCAGCCCGGTGGCCTGACCGCGTCCGCGCCCCAGAGGCAGGGAGCCCGCGCCTCGAGACGCGGGGAGAACGCAGGGAAAGGGAAACGTTGGATCGCCACGTGCTGGAACCGCCCGCCCCACCGGGGACGGCGGCTCCCGACATCGCGCGGGTCACCTTCCGGAGGATTCAGCGGCACATGTCCCCGGGACTCGCCCTGAGCGGCAAGTTCGCCGGTCAGGGCGCGGTCGAGACGGACGCGTCCGGCTGCGAGGTGCGGCTGTCCGACGGCCGCACGGCGCTGGACTTCGGCTCGTACGCGGTGACCCTCCTGGGACACCGGCACCCGGCCGTGGTGGCCGCGGTGCGGCGGCAGCTCGACGTCATGCCGACCTCGACCAGGACCCTCGCCAACCCGGTCGCCGCGCTGGCGGCCGAACAGGTGACCGCCTACCTGGGCGGCCATCTCGGCGGGGCCCTGAACAGGGTCTACTTCGGCCTCAACGGAGCCGACGCCGTCGAGGCCGCCGTGAAACTCGCCCGCCTGGCGACCGGCAGGCGCGTCGTCGTCGCGGTGGAGGGCGGATACCACGGCAAGTCGCTCGGCGCGCTCGGCCTGACCCACCACGACCGCTTCCGCGACGGGCTGGGCGACCTGCTGGGCGGCGTGACGCACATCGCCCCGGACGACCCCGAGGCGGTGGCACGGGTGACCGCCGAGACGGACGTCGCGGCGATCGTCTTCGAACCCGTGCAGGGGGAGAACGGCGTGCGCCCGCTGGAGACCGGCGTGCTGCGGCGCTGGATCGCCGACGCCCGCCGGGCCGGCGCCTTCGTGATCTCCGACGAGATCCAGTGCGGCCTGCGGCGGTGCGGCGACCCCTCGGTCGCGCTCGCGGCCGGGCTGGAGGTGGACGCGGTGCTGCTGGGCAAGCCCCTCGGCGGCGGGGTGGTGCCGATCTCCGCCCTGGTCTGCTCGGACGCCCTCTACGAGCCGCTGCTGAAGGATCCGTTCCGGCACACCGCGACCTTCGGCGGCCACCCCCTGGGGATGGCGGCGGTCCCGGTGTCGCTGGCCGAGGTCGAGGCCGCCGCCGGCCACGGCGCGGAGCTGGCCCGCCTGATGGGGGAGGGACTGCGGACGCTGCGCGCGAACCGTTCCGGGCTGGTCACCGACGTCCGGGGCAGAGGCCTGCTGTGGGGGATCGACTTCGCGGGCCCCGAGCTGGCCGGTGAGATCCAGATGGGACTGGCCCGGCGCGGCCTGCTGGTGTCCCCCTGCCTGAGCAGGCCGGAGACACTCCGGCTGCTTCCGCCGCTGGTGGCGGGCCCGCCCGAGATCGCCCGGGCGATGGCCACGCTGGACGAGACCCTGGAAGAGGCCGGAGCGGCATGGGGAGGACCGGCGTGAGCACCGACCCCGATCTCTTCGCCGAACTCTGGCCCGACATCGGCGAGCTCATGCCCGCCGACGCCCTGGAGCGCTTCGCGGCCGGCGCGGCGCGGGCCGACGAGGACGGGCGGCCCTGCCCCGGCAGCCTGGATCTGCTGCGGGAGCTGGGCTGGCCCGCCTTCGCCATCCCCACCCCCTTCCAGGGCAGGGGCGCGAGCCTGCTGGAGTCCTGCGCGGCGCAGCGCCTGCTGGGGCGGGCGGACCCGGCGCTCGCGGTGGCGGTGAACATGCACATCTTCACCATCGGCCTGACGGTGGAGCACTGGCGGCGCAACACCGACGTGTCGTGGCTGCTCATCGAGGCCATCGCGACCCAGAACCGGCTGGTCGCCTCCGCCTTCGCCGAGCCGAACCTGGGCGGCTCGGCGACCAGGTCGACGCTGATGGCCGAACGGGTACCGGGCGGCTGGGAGGTGACCGGCAAGAAGTACCCGTGCTCGCTGGCCGCGGAGGCGGACCTGGTCTGCCTCCAGGTGGCGGCCCCCGCGCAGGACGGCGGCCCACCGCAGGTCCTCGTCGCGATGCTGCCGACCAACGCCCCCGGGCTGAGCGTGGTGGAGAACTGGGACGCGATGGGCATGCGCGGATCCGCCTCCAACACCCTGGTCCTGGACCGCTGCGTGATCCCCGACGAACTGGTCTTCTACCAGGCTCCGGCGGGCGCCGAGGACGACGACGTCCTGGCCGCCGGCGTGATCTGGTTCTCCCTGACGGCGACCGCGGTCTACCTCGGGCTCGCGGAGTCGGCCCTGAGCGCCGGGCGCCGCCTGCTCGGCGCCCAGCGGATCGCGCACCTCGGCAGCGCCAGGGCCGAGCTGCCGAGCTACCAGGCGGTGCTGGGCGATCCCGTCGCGGAGCTGCTGACCCTTGAGGCGGGCTGCGCCGCCGTCGCGGCCCGGATGGACGACCGGGCCGACCCGCAACGTCTCCTGCCGGCCGCGCTCGCGGTCAAGCAGCAGGCGGTGCGCACGGTGCCCGCCCTCGTGGCGGCGGTGGCGGAGGCGTGCGGCGGCGCGTCCTACGCCCGCCGGGGCGAGCTGGCGCGGCTGTGGCGGGACGCCCAGGCCATCCGCTTCCATCCGCCGACCCCCGTGGCGACCCGGCAGTTCCTCGGCAGGCGGGCACTGGGGGTGCCCGCCTCACTCGACCTGGACGAGTGCGCGCCCTCCCTGGCCTCCCGGCCGCCGACCTCGAAGTGACGAACGCGATGAAAGAACTGAGATGAACCGAGCCGAACTATCCGAGTTGATGATCGAAAAGGTGGCCGAGGTACTGGGGGTCGACCGGGCCGAGATCGGCGAGCAGACGGACCTGGGCGCGGAGTACGCCGTCGACAGCCTGGAACTCATGGAGATCGGCGCGCGGCTGGAACGGGCGCTCGGCGTCCGGATGCAGATCGAGGACCTCCTCGAGATGAAGAACATCGGCCACGCCGTCGACCTGGTGGCCGTACGGATCTCGGCGTGACCGGCGTGAACGGCAGGCGACGGGTCGCGGTGACCGGCGTCGGGGTGAAGTCGCCCGCGGGCAACACCGTCGAGGACCTGCTCGAGCGGCTGAAGGAGGCCCGGTCCACCGCGGCGACGGTGGAGGAGCTGGCCGGGAACGGGGTCGCGGTGACGTTCGCGTGCACCGTTCCCGAGTTCGACCTCGACCGTTACGTCATCCTCCGCCAGCGGCGCCAGATGGACCGCGGCACCACGCTGGCCCTGGCCGCCGCGGTGGACGCCGTGGAGAGCGCCCGCCTGGGAGACCTCGCGGCGCCCGAGCGCGTCGGGGTCGCGGTCGGCACCGGGACCGCCGGCCTCGGCGCGACCGAGGAGGTGCTGCGGCACTGCGAGCACGACCCGGCCAGGATCCCGGCGTTCACCGTGCCGCAGATCATGGCGAACTCCGCGGCGGCGCGGATCGGCATGCGGCTGGGGGCCAGGGGGACCGCGCTGACCTACGCGACCGCCTGCGCCAGCGGAGCCACGGCCATCGGCGAGGCCATGCTCAAGATACGTTCCGGCGAGTGCGACGTCATGATCGCCGGAGGTGCCGACGCCCCGGTCACGCCGATGGTGATGGCCGCCTTCGCGCGGATCGGCGCGCTGTCCGGGCGCAACGACGACCCGCGGGCGGCCAGCCGCCCCTTCGACGCCGACCGCGACGGCTTCGTGATGGGGGAGGGCGCGGCCTTCATGGTGCTGGAGGACTGGGAACACGCGGAGCGGCGGGGAGCCGCCATCCTCGGCGAGATGCTCGGCTACGGGAGCACCTCCGACGCCCACCACATCGTCGCCCCCCGGGAGGACGGCGCCGTCGCCGCCGCCTGCATGGCCAGGGCCGTCAAGGACGCCGGGCTCTCCTTCGCCGACATCGGCCACGTCAACGCGCACGGCACCTCCACCCACCTCAACGACCGGGCGGAGGCCCGCGCGCTCGCCTCCTGCTTCGCGGACGGCTGCCCGCCCGTGACCGCCCCGAAGGGGGTCGTCGGCCATCTGATCGGCGCCGCGGGGGCACTGGAGGCGGTGATCTCACTCGGCGTCGCCGCCGAGGGACTGGTGCCGCCGGTGGCCAACTTCGGCACGAGCGAGTGCGCCGACGGGATCGACCTCGTCACGGGAACACCGAGGAAGATCACCTCCCCGGTGGCCCTGTCCAACTCCTTCGCCTTCGGCGGCCACAACGTGTCCCTGGTGCTGAGGGCCGCTTGACCTCATCCCCTCCCTGAAGGGAGGGGATTCCCACGATCGCCCGCAGGGTTTCCTGTTTCACCGCCGGACGCCCGCCCGAAAAGGATCTTTCGTTGAGGTCTTACACCAGCTCCGCAGGCGTTTCACCTCTCCGCCGGCCCGGCGGCGAGGGGGAAGCCGATCGTGCAGGTGGCGGCTTGGTTATCGCCGCCACCGAACACATTATCGAATCCTGCGGCGTCGCGCCGCGTTTCCTCCTGGCCCTGAAGGACCGGGTTTCCACGCTTAAGGAGTTTCGATGAGCGCCGCGGCCGGAGGCGACGGGATGCGGATCCTGCTGACCGGGGCGACGGGGGTGGTGGGCACGGAGCTGTCCCGCGCCCTCCGAGGGGTGTCCGGGCACGTCGAGCTCGTACGGGTGGCCAGGCGGCCGCAGTACGAGGGCGACGTCCGCTGGGAGATCGGCCGGGAGCCGCCCCCCGGGGAACTGCGGGGGCACTGGGACGTCGTCGTGCACGCCGCGGCGTCCACCCGGTGGACGATGACCAGGCAGGAGGCGGTGGAGTCCAACATCGGCCCGGCCGAGGCCGTGCTCGGCCTGCTCGACCCCGGTACCCACCTGGTGCACGTCTCCACCGCGTACGTGGGCGGATCGGACGTCCCTCCCTCCTCCAAGCCCGACGAGTTCGGGCGCTACCGCAACGGATACGAGTGGTCCAAGGCCCGGTGCGAGGAGGTGGTGGGCGAGCGTCACGGCGGCCCCACCACGATCGTGCGGCCGCCGCTGATCCTGGGGCGCGGCGACGACGGGTCGATAGCCCGTTTCTCCGGTCCCTACACGCTGCTGCAGACCCTGGTCTCCGGGCTGGCTGCGGCGGTGGTCGGCGAGCCCGGGGGATACGCCGAGGTGGCGCCGGTCGACCAGGTGGCCGAGGTGATCCTGAACGCCGCCCTGGGGCCGCCGCCGGAGGGGACGAGGATCGAGACGATCGCCGGCGGGAGCAACTGCATGACCCTGCAGGAGCTGCTCGACATCACCTGCCGGACGCTCAACGGCTGGCGCGAGGAGCGCGGGATCCCGCCCGTCGCCGTGCCGCCGTTCATCTCGCCGAGGCGATGGCACCGCTTCTTCCTGCCCTTCGCCGAGCAGCACCTGTCGCCGATCCAGCTCCAGGCGGTGCGTCTGCTGGGCATGTTCGAGAGTTACACGAGCATGGCCGACCCCTTCGAGCCGACGCACCAGGTGGCCGACCCGGCCGCCCTCCTCGTGCGCTCCGTCCTGTGGTGGGCCGACGCCAAGCCGCGCCTGGCCTCGCGGATCTCCGAGCCCTGGGGGATCGTCGGCTGAAAGGGGGCCCTGTGCCCAGGGCTCGCGGACCCGCCGGAAGGAGGGCCGCGAGACCCGGGCCCGGGTCTCGCTGGTGAGGCTCGCCGGGGCCGGCGCCCGGTGACGGGTCAGTGCTCGGTGATCACGCCGCAGCCGACCCGGCCGCCGGAGTCACCGGTCTTGAGCGTCGCCTCGTCGGGCCCGGCCTTGCCGCCCGCGTCGGCGTAGCGGCCGGGGATGTTGGCGTGGTTGTCGGCGAGCGCGTGGACGATGACCGCGCTGCCGTCCTTGTCGAAGAGCTGGTCGACCCGGAAGCGGTCGGTCACCACCGAGGCGCTCCCCGTGCCGTCGGCGCCGACCAGGAGGGCGGGCAGGTCGCCGGAGTGGTCGGCGTGGCTGCCGGTGCCGAGGTTGAAGTGGCCGCCCGCGCTGAAGAACGGGCTGCCGGTCGCCGGGTCGGTGGACTTGGGGTCGCAGATTCCGGTGGCGTGGACGTGGAAGCCGTGGTAGCCCGCGGTCAGGCCCTTGACGGCCACGATCACCCGGGACTTGCCGTACCGTTCGCGCTCGATCCTGAGCGAGCCGACGGTCGCCCCGTCGACGTTCTTGATCACGGCGAAGCCCTGGCGGCCGGGGCCGTTCGGCGCCGACTCGGCCAGCGCCGCGGCGCCGACGGAGACGACGCCCACGCCGAGCGTCACGATCAGAGCCAGATGGGTCTTGCGGAACATGGCAGGCCTCCCTGTTGGTCCGTGCGGGCTCTCGTAGTGGGATCCTGCTCCACACCCCTGCGCCGATGCTCGTATCTGGCTGGCGTTGAACGGTAAAGGGCACGCAAAGCATGGTGCGCCCGGACGCGGCGGGTGTTCCGGGGTGCTCACCGTGTCCGGGCGGCCGGCCGTACGCCTTCTTCAGGGAATCCCAGAAACCGTCGTTGTCGGAAATCGTGGAAACAGCCATGACGTGCACCGT
>NZ_JBFBCF010000055.1:0-41818 GCF_040683035.1 Streptosporangium sp. NPDC051022
GCTTCTTCCGGCCCTGCGGGGACCGATCCTGCCGGATCTCGAACACCGCAACTCCTGAATAGATCAGGTGTTGCAACGATCACTAGAACCTAGGCCGGGAGGCCTTTCCCATGTCCATGGACCGCTCGTGTGTCCATGGACCGCTCGTGGCGCCGTCGCCTCGATGAGGCACCCGTTACTCGCCCCGTCCCAGCCCCTGTTCGCGTCCCCGGGTGTCGGTCGTCCATGACCTCCGGGTGTCGCGTGGGACGGTCGCGTCAGGCGTGTCACCGGTCGCGGCGGCGGGTGCCCTCCCTTCCGATCGTCCTCCAGACGACCACCATGCCCACCGCGAGGACCAGCAGGGCGACGATCACGATGACCCCCTTGACCAGGAGGTCGGACAGCAGATGATGGGCGAGATCGGAATCCTCGCCCCCGGCCGTCGGCGTGTGCGGGCCGCCGTTCACCGGTCACCGTTCCGGCGCCGGTCCTCTTCGAGGTAGCGGGCGGCCATCCGTACCGCGCCGGAGGCCGGGTTTCCACGGGACGAGCCCCGTCCGGATCGCGGGGCGTCGCGGTCGCTCAGGTATCGGGCGACGGCCTGGGCCGCCGGCTCGGCGTACCGGCGGGCCCGGCCGAGCCCGCCCCGGCGTCTGAGTGCCACGACGACGGCGAACACGACCAGGGTGAGCACCACGAGCGCGCCCACGATCACGCCGAATCTGATGAGCAACAGGGTGAGCACCGTTTCCACGGGTCCTCCTTCGCCTTCGATTTATCACATCTGTGATAAATCGAAGGTATCACAGATGTGATAAAAAGAGGTGTGCCCAAGCAAGTGGATCCGGTGGCCCGTCGCGCCGACGTGGTCGACGCGCTGTTCAGGGTCGCCCTCCGTGAGGGCCTGCAACGGGCGTCACTGCGTGCCGTCGCGGACGAGGCCGGGCTCAACATCGGCTCCCTGCGGCACTACTTCGCCAATCAGCAGGAGCTGATGGGGTTCGCGATGCGGGCGATGCTCGACCGGGTGAGCGGCAGGCTGCTCCGCCGTGTCGACGAGGCGGGGGACACGGCCTCCCTCACCCGGGAACAGCGACGGAACCTGGCCACGGACATGCTGTCCGAGCTGCTCCCCCTCGACGAGGCCCGCCGGGCCGAGATCGCGGTCTTCCTCGACTTCGTCACGGCGGCCAGGACCCATCCCGCGATCGACGCCGAGCTCGCCCGCCAGGCCGCCATCGGTGTGAGAACCCTCGTCAGGCGGACCCTCACCCGCATGGGCGATGCGGAGCTCCTGCGGGCCGGCCTGGATCTCGACATCGAAACCGAACGGCTGAGCTCACTGCTGGACGGCCTCGGCCTCAACGCCGCGCTGCACCCCGGGCTGCTCGGCCCCGAACGGTGTGTCGAGGTCCTCCGGGCCCATCTCGACGACCTGACCGGCTAGCCCGGTTTCGAAAACGTTTGCGATCTCCGGTGGGGCGTAGTACTGCTGGGAGCCCGTACACCTCTGGTCTCACCTGGAGCCGTCGATGACCGTTCGCCGCGTCGTGCCCAACGTCCGCTCCGAAGCCGTCAGGGAGAGCCGGGAGTTCTACGGCCTGCTGGGCTTCGAGGAGGTCATGAACCACGGCTGGATCATGACGCTCGCCTCGCCGTCCGCTCCGGCGGCGCAGATCAGCCTCATGGCCGAGGACAGGACCGCGCCGGTCGTCCCCGACCTGAGCGTCGAGGTGGACGACGTGGACGCGGCCTACGCGGCCATGCGGGACAGCGGCGCGGAGATCGTGCACCCGCTGCGGGACGAGGAGTGGGGCGTGCGCCGCTTCTTCGTCCGCGACCCCAACGGCCGAGTGATCAACATCCTGAGCCACCACTGACCCCCTCCGGCGGCCACTTTTTGGAGGCTGCGCCGGTTAGGACGGGTCCGCCCACCCATGGTGCTGTCCCTTCGGTGGGACGGTCGTTGCCCACCCCGATCACTCTCGTCCACGTCCCCGGCTCTCACCGAAGTGGCGCGGACCTGGTCCCTGCAAGGACGCCGAGGGGCTCGTCCCTCGTGGGGAACCTACGCCACACGCCGCGCCGGGAGACGTCATCCCATATATGGATCTTGATGGTGCAGGCCCCAGTCGATTCGTCGTCGCAGAGCGGGGTGGATCGCATAGCCGTCGAGCTCGCCCGGATCCACCCAACGCACTTCGAGAGCTTCACGAGGATCCGGTTGGATTTTCCCGCCCGTCACGCGCCCTCGTAGGCAGATGTTGATCGGCTGCCGTACCTCGTCGATCTTGTCTCCGTGCATGTAGACGATCACGTGTCCAGGATCGGAGAAGACGCCTACGAAGCCCGTGACCTCGATCTCAAGGCCGGTTTCCTCGCGACATTCGCGGATACCGCACTCGGCGACGGTCTCACCCGTTTTTATGCCGCCCGTGGGGATGGTCCACAGGTCGTTGTCGGTACGGCGGAGCAGGAGCAGCGCACCGGCGTCGTCACGGACGAACACGCTCGCCGAGGCTTTGCGGCTGGTGGGCTCCGGCGCTTCGGGGTCCTGCCAGTAGTCGACTCTGCGGGACTTCTTACTCACGGAGACTCCCTTCCGAAGGGGTTGTCTGAGCTTTTGCATAGCCGACCAGATGTGGTGCGGCCGATCCATGGAAAGTCGCGCCCTCCACCCGTGGTGCGCTCTCCTCATGAGGCGTCTGGCGTCCCTCAATCCCGGATCGGTCAAGGTGGCGTGGAAGACCGTGGAGGGTGATCGGAGACAATGTCGCATGCGCTGGACCGGAAACCCGGCACAGCCCTGTGGCCGATAACTTCCCGGGGCGACGGTCGATGAGGCTCCGACGGTCCTTCGATCGCTGGTTCTCCATCTGGCCATGTCGGTCGAGTCGACCGTGACTAGGATCACGTGCCGTGGACGAGCGCGGAGTGCTGTATGTGATCGCGTGTGCAGCTCCGGCCGCCGCCGATCTCGCCCGCTTGGTCGTACTCGCTCAGCAGGACGGCTGGCAGGTGCACGTGGTCACCACCCCTATGGGGGCGCGTTTCGTCGCCACCGAGGAGATCGAGCGGCTGACCGGTGATCGGGTCCGCAGTGTTTACCGCATGCCGGGGGAGCCGAAGGGACTGCCTCTCGCCGATGCCGTGGTGGTGGCGCCGGCGACGTTCAACACGATCAACAAGTGGGCTGCCGGGATGGCGGACACGTTCGCGGTCGGCCTGCTGTGCGAGGTGGTGGGGTTCGGTGTTCCCACCCTGGCGGTTCCGTTGCTGAAGGATGCTCTGGCCCGTCATCCGGCGTTCGGCCGGAGCCTGAGAACGCTGCGTGAGATGGGGGTGCGGGTGCTGTTCGATTCTGACGCGCCGCCTCATGCGCGCATGCCATCCTGGGAAAGCGTGATGCAGGAGTTACGCACAGTTATTGGAGACCGGCGCCCTCAGAGGTGATGGCATGGAGGCTCGCGCAGACACCACCGCTCTCAAGAACATCGGTCAGTTGATCGCTCGGGCGCGTCGTCGTCGCGGTCTGTCGCAAGCCGTGCTCGCAGGACTGATCGGTCGCTCGGAAAGCTGGTTGAGCCAGGTTGAGCGCGGGCAACGCTCGGTGGACAGCCATAGTGTGATCACCGCACTATGCGAAATTCTGGATATATCCGCTAAAGATCTTGTTAGTGCGAAGACAGATGTCATGACACGCTATGCAGCTGCCTCTGCTATTCGCCACGCCATGATGGATTACGACGGTCTTTCCTATTTGATTGATCCGCGCCGGACGGAAGGTTCGCCGGAAAGCCTCATCTGGCTGCGTCACGAGATCCGTCGGGTGAATCGGCTGTACCAGGCGACGCGGTACGACGAAGTCGGCGGCCGTCTGCCCGGCCTGATCATCGCGACCGAACTCGGTAGCCGTCACGCTCCCGCCCGTCAGCGCCGGAGCTACCAGACACTTCGTTCGCTGGTCTATCACTGCGCCGCGACCACGCTGCGCCGTGTGGGAGATCCCGACCTCGCCTGGTTGGCGGCGGATCGATCGATGGCTGCCGCAGAAGAGGCCGGCCGGTCATTACTCGCCGCCGTGAGCGTCTACCGGCTTGGTTACGTCTTCGTGCGTTTACGTGAGCCTGACAAGGCGCTTCGGCTTGTACTCCAGACGACGGAGGCTTTGCACAGGTCCCCCCGTCATGCCAATCCCCAACTGCTGTCGGTGCTCGGCGCGCTTTATCTGGTGGCGGTCACCGCCGCCGCCGCTCAGTACGACCAAGCGGCTTCGGCTGCCTTCCTCACCCGAGCCCGCCGTATCGCCGAAAGGCTCGGAGAAGATCGAAACGACTTCTGGACAGCCTTCGGCCCGACCAACGTCGCCATTCATGAGGTGTCGGCGGCGGTGGAATCCGGGGACGCACGTCAGGCCATCAGCAAGAGTGAACCGATCGACTTCGGCGGCATGGCGCCCGGCCTGATCGGGCGACGGGCCCAAATCCACCTGGACCTGGCACGGGCTTACGCGGTTCAGCGTAAGGACGCCGCGTCGGTGAACATGTTGCTCGCGGCTGAGCAACTCTCCCCGGAGCTCGTGCGTTACGGCACGCGCACTCGTGAACTGCTGACCCAACTCCTCAAGCGCGAACACCGAGCCAGCACTCCACAGCTTCGAGCCCTGGCCGGTCGGGTCGGTATCTCCTGATACGCCGCCCCGCACAAAAGTGCGGGTTTTTTGACATCACCGTGGTACGGCTTCGCCGGTTGGCGTGAGCTTACGGTTCCTCCTGTGTCGAGACGTCGTCAGACGTGACCTCACTGTCAGGAGGGGGATCAACCCTTGTCAGCACCCTGCACGAACGAGACAGGATCTGATCGGGTCCCATGTGAGATCGAGGCGGTCGAACGCCGACTTCGATGTGGTGCTTCTCCCCTGGCGCTCTTGGTGACCGCACCTGTGACATCGGTCGGCTTACGAAAGCGGAACCCCGCAGGCGAGCAGGCCGTACGGGGTTCCTTGATCGCAAAGGACTGCGACCCATGGAAGATGCTAGGACCACTCTGCCCGCACCGGCCATTCCGGGATGGCGGTTGATCATCAGTGACGCCGGGCGTTTCTGGGCTCTTCGTCAGGCGCCCTTTCCCGTCGAGGCGATGCGCGCCGGGGCCGACCCGGCGGTGGACGCCGACACCTTCGCCGAGATCCAGGCAGAGGTGGAACAACAGGAGGACATCGCCCGGCAGGTGGCCTCATGATCGGGCGCCTGTCCCGTGGGCCGGGTCGGCATCGGGAGGGGCGGCCTCGCACCGCCGTCCACCGGCGCCTGTGGGACGGCCCGGCCCGTTCCGAGGCGGAACGACTCGACCGGCAATGGCCAGGCTGGCTCGTGCTCTACAGCCTTGGTGAGCGCCGCTTCCACGCCATCGCGTCCTGGCCCGCACCCGAACCGCTGACCGTCTCCGACGACACCGCCGAGGGGCTGGAGCGGCGGGTGCGGGAGGCGGAGGCGGCCCTCGCCCGGCAGCGGCCCTCCACGCCTCCTCATCCTCCTTCGGATCCGTCCCCTCATCCCTCTTCGGGCAGAAGTGGTTCTCCAGGCGGGCGTGGCGACACCACCTCCCGGGTGTCCGCCGTCATGCCGTGGCACGGCCGCCGCCCCTACCGGAACGCGGCGTAGGACCGGCGCCTCCTGAGACCGGCACGGCGGCGGAGAGTGCCGTCTTCGCCGCCGTGCCCTCGACGTGCGACTCGGGAGGGAGGGGCCCGGGTCGCACACTCAATGCGGTTCCCGCACGTCGGGGAAGGGGAGCCGTGCGCCGGTCACGCGCCCCGGGGCCGGCGCTCTTGGTGCTCGGCCGGATCTCACCCCGGCCGGGCACCCTGACGTCGTCATCGCCCTTGCGGGAATCGAGGGTGTGGGGGTTCGGCGGGGCGGGCGCCGCCGTAACCGTCTCTGTTGCCGTCGTGGGGGGCTGGGGACGTGGGTGGGGTTCGGAGGGGTGGGCAACGGGCGCCTCGGCGAAGGGACCGCACCACGGGTGGGTGGACCCGCCGCAAGTTGAGGGAATCGCACCACGGACGGTGGACCCGCCTCACTCGGCGTCGTAACCGGATCGCCAGTGATTGGATTACCTCCTCATTGATACTCAAAGTGAAGTTAAAGTCACTGTGAGTGCTGCGTTTCGGGAGCCCGGAGAGAAAGGAGCCCTCTGTGGGAGAGCACGAAGGCAAGCCTGCCGAGAAAGAGAAGATATTCGAGCCGCCGAAGCTGACACCGGGGCAGAAGGACGGCTACGTCGAGCCGGGTAAGCACGAGAAGCCGACTCCCGAGACTCCGAAGAAGTGACCGTGAAGCGGGGGCGACTTGAGCTGCGTGATCTGCTGCTGGAGTCCGGGACGATGACCCCCGACTGGGTGCCGGCGTTTGAGGCGGTGCCTCGCGAGCTGTTCCTGCCCGACGTGATGTGGCCCTCCATCACGGATGAACACATCGCCGTCTCCAGGTCTGACGATCCGGTGGAGTGGCGGCTCTGGGCCGATGCCGACGTGCCCATCGTCACCCAGTGGGACGACGGGCACCACATCGGCCCAGAGCCCGGGGAACGGCCGACCAGCTCCAGCTCCATGCCGGGTGCGGTGTTCGCCATGCTTCGGGACCTGTCGGTTTTCGACGGGGCACGAGTGTTGGAGATCGGTACCGGAACGGGCTGGTGCGCCGGACTGCTGTCGGCGCGTCTCGGGGAGGCGAACGTCGTCTCGGTCGAGCTCGACGAGGCCGTGGCCGAGACCGCGCGCGAAGCCCTGGTCGCCGCCGGATGGCATCCACGCCTCGTCGTCGGCGATGGCCTGCTCGGCTGGCCGGAGGGAGCGCCGTACGATCGGATCCTGGTGACCGCAGGTGTTCGGCGGGTTCCCCGGGCCTGGATCGAGCAGACCCGGCCCGGCGGGGTGATCGTGATGCCGTGGGGACCGGTCTTCACGGGGCAGAACGCCGTCGTGCGTCTGGTCGTGGGCGGCGACGGCTCCGCCGGTGGACGTTTCGGCGGAGCCGCCGGGTTCATGCACGTGCGGTCCCAGCGGGTGGACTGGAACTTCGGTGACTACCTGCCCGGTGGCGGCTGGCCCGAGGACACCCGCGAGTCGGTGACCGCGCTCACCGAGGCGGACGTTCTTCCCGACGGCCCTTACAGCGCGGTGGAGTTCGTTCTCGGCCTGCTGGTACCCGGCTGTGTCTACACCTACGGCCGTAACCTGCAGGACAGGCAGACCATGTGGCTGTTCGGGCTCACCGACCTGTCCTGGGCGGTGGCCTTCTTCAACGAGGGCGACCCCGCGCGTTCGAACGTCTACCAGGGCGGGCCGCGCAGCCTGTGGGACGAGGTGGAGGCCGCCCATAGCTGGTGGATCGAACGGGGGCGGCCGAGGCACGAGGAGTTCGGGCTGACCGTCACCGTCGACGGCCGTCAGGAGGTGTGGCTGGGCAAGCCGTCCGAGCTCGTGCCGCAGGCCGTACCCGCACGTTGAGAAGGACGAGGTTTCGGCGTTGCGAAGGACGATGGCCACTCGACAGGTACGTCGTCCTGTACGGGAACCAGCATTCCGTATAGTGTACGGTACGCCGTACGATACGAGGAGGGGTGGCATGTACCAGTCGAGCGCCGAGGAGCTGAAGAGCATTGAGGAATGGTTCGCCGACTACGACGCGCTGGCCGAGCGGGGCGCGATCGAGGAGTTGGCCGACCTGGCGGTCTTCCCGATGAACGTGGCCACCGACGTGCCGGGCGGCCACGCGAGCGTCCGCCAGTGGACGCGAGCCGAGTACGTCGAGGCGATGAAGGAGTCCATGGGGGGCGGCACCGCCGGGCTCGGCCTGCGCTCGACGCGCACCCCGCGCTTTCTCAGCCCGAACCTGGTGGTCGTGGAGACCGAGGCGACGATGACGATCGAGGGCCGGGAGCACCACATGCACTACGCCGACCTGCTGGTGCGCGCCGAGGACGGGTGGGCGTTCCAGACCATGGTCCAGGGCGGCTGGGGTCACGGCTGGCCGCCCGCCAAGCGCGGCTGACCGCGCCGTTCCCGGTCAGGGCACGCCTGGGTGCCGAGCCGGCAGGGAAGTGGCAGGACGGTGCCGCTCGCGGGACGGGCGAGACGGCGCCGAAGGCTTCGATCGCGCCTCGCGCTCCATCGCCGTAACCCCTCATGGAGATGACACGCCAAAGGGGGTACGGCCGCGAAGCCGTACCCCCTCTTGGTGATCTACAGTGCGGTGGATCAGCCGAAGATGCCCGGCAGGGTCGCCGTGTGGGTCTCCTTGAGCTCCGCGACCGGGACCTCCAGGACGTTCCGCACGACCAGGGCGTCGCCCCCCGTGGTGCCCAGGCTCTGGCAGGGCACCTCGTGGGCGGCGCACAGTTCGGCGAAGGCCTCGAAGGACTCCGGGGCCACCGTCACCAGCGCGCGGGCCGTCGACTCGCTGAACAGCTCGACGAACGCGTCGTCGTCCGGCAGCGAGACCGTGGCGCCGACGCCCTGGGCCAGGCACGACTCGGCCAGCGCGATGGCCAGGCCGCCGTCGGACAGGTCGTGGGAGCCGGTCAGCAGGCCGCGCGAGGCGGCCTCGGTGAGCACGAGGGCCAGGGCGCGCTCGGCCTCCAGGTCCGCCTTGGGCGGCAGGCCGCCGAGGTGACCGTGGACCACGTGGGCCCACTCGGAGCCGCCGAACTCCTCCTCGGTCTCGCCGAGCAGCAGCACCTTCTGGCCGGGGGCCGTGAAGCCGCTGCGCACCCGGTTCGCCACGTCGCCGATCACGCCCAGCACGCCGACGACCGGGGTCGGGTGGATCGGGGTGGAACCGGTCTGGTTGTAGAAGGAGACGTTTCCGCCGGTCACCGGTACGCCGAGGGTTTTGCAGGCGTCGGCCAGGCCGCGCGTGGCCTCGGCGAACTGCCACATAACCTCGGGGTCCTCGGGGGAGCCGAAGTTGAGGCAGTTGGTCACCGCGAGCGGCGTCGCGCCGGTCACGGCGACGTTCCGGTAGGCCTCGGCCAGCGCGAGCTGCGCGCCGGCGTACGGGTCGAGCCTGGCGTAGCGGCCGTTGCCGTCCGTCGACAGCGCGATGCCCCTGGTCGTCTCCTCGGCCCCGGGCATGACCTCGCTGATCCGCAGCACCCCGGCGTCGGCGGGCTGGGCCAGCACGGTGTTGCCCCGGACGTAGCGGTCGTACTGGGAGGTGACCCACTCCTTGGACGCCAGGTTCGGCGAGCCGAGCAGCCGCAGCAGCGTCGCCCGCAGGTCGTCGGGGCGCGTCAGCCGCGCCGGGTGGTCGGCGTTGAGCGCGGCCTGGCCCGCGGGCTCGTGGAAGGGCCGCTCGTAGACCGGGCCCTCGTCGGCCGCGGTGCCCGGCGGGATGTCGACGATGGTCTCGCCGTGCCAGGTCATCACGAGGCGACCGCCGTCGGTGACCTCGCCGATCACGGTGGCGGGGATGTCCCACTTGGTGCAGATCGCCATGAAGGCATCGATGTCGTCGGGTGTGACGACGGCCATCATGCGCTCCTGCGATTCGCTCATCAGGATCTCCTCGGGCCGCAGCGACGGGTCGCGCAGCGGTACGAGGTCCAGCCTGACGTCCATGCCGCCGGTGCCCTTGGCCGCCAGCTCGGTGGTCGCGCACGACACACCGGCCGCGCCGAGGTCCTGGATGCCCACGACCACGTCCGCCTGGTACAGCTCCAGGCAGCACTCGATCAGCAGCTTCTCCATGAACGGGTCGCCCACCTGGACGCTGGGGCGCTTGGCGTGCGACTCGTCCTCGAAGGTGGCCGAGGCCAGCACGGACGCGCCGCCGATGCCGTCGGGGCCGGTCAGCGCGCCGAACAGCACGACCTTGTTGCCGGGGCCCGGGGCGGTGGCCAGCTTGATCTGGTCCTTGCGGAGCAGGCCGACGCACAGCGCGTTGACCAGCGGGTTGCCGATGTAGCAGGGGTCGAAGACGACCTCCCCGCCGATGTTGGGCAGGCCCAGGCAGTTGCCGTAGTGGCTGATGCCCTCGACCACGCCGGGCAGTACGCGCCGGGTGTCGTGGGCGTCGGCGGCGCCGAAGCGCAGGGCGTCCATCACCGCGATGGGCCGGGCGCCCATCGACATGATGTCGCGGACGATCCCGCCGACGCCGGTGGCCGCGCCCTGGTGCGGCTCGACGTAGGACGGGTGGTTGTGTGACTCGATCTTGAAGGTGGCCGCCCAGCCGTCGCCGATGTCCACGACGCCGGCGTTCTCGCCCATGCCGACCAGCAGCGCCTCCGACTTGGGCGCCTTGGTGCCGAACTGGCGCAGGTGCACCTTGGACGACTTGTAGGAGCAGTGCTCGCTCCACATGACGCTGTAGATGGCCAGCTCGGAGCTGGTCGGCCGACGGCCGAGGATCTCGCGGACCCGCTCGTACTCGTCGGACTTCATGCCCAGCTCGGCGTACGGCTGACGCTCGTCGGGGGTGTCCTGCGCCCGCTTGACGGTGTCCAGGGTGGCCCGCTCCCGGGCACCGTCTTCGCTCACGTGCTCGCTCACAGGTTCACCAGCTTCTTCAGGATGGAGGAGAAGAACCCGCGGCCGTCCGTGCTCGGGGCGCCGGTGAGGTCCTCGACCGCGTGCTCGGGGTGGGGCATGAGGCCGACGATGTTCCCGGCCTCGTTGCGGATGCCCGCGATGTCGTTCAGCGAGCCGTTGGGGTTGCCTCCGACGTAGCGGAAGACGACCTGGCCGCCCGCCTCCAGCGCCCGCAGGGTCGCCTCGTCGGCGACGTAGCGGCCCTCGCCGTGCTTGATCGGCAGCACGATCTCCTGGCCCTCGGTGAAGTCGGAGGTCCAGGGCGTGTCGGTGCTCTCGACCCGGATGCCCTGGTCCCGGCAGACGTAGTGCAGCCCGGCGTTCCGCATCAGCGCGCCGGGCAGCAGGTGGGCCTCGCAGAGGATCTGGAAGCCGTTGCAGGTGCCCAGCACGGGGAGCCCGGCCCTGGCCGCCGGGATCAGCTCCTCCATCAGCGGCGCGAACCTGGAGATCGCCCCGCACCGGAGGTAGTCCCCGTAGGAGAACCCGCCGGGCAGGAAGACCGCGTCCACACCCTTGAGATCGGGGTCCGCGTGCCACAGCGGTACGGCTTCGCCGCCCGCGTGGCGCACGGCACGGGCCGCGTCCTGATCGTCAAGAGTTCCGGGAAAAGTGACCACGCCCACGCGGGCAGCACTCATGACAGCGTTCCCCTCCACAAACGAGCGCCGCGCCGGCGTCTCTCACGTCGGACATCGGTCTGCGGCGGTGCGCCCAGGCTATCCGCTCCCGGCATGCAGGTCACACGCGGCGCCGCGCGACGGCGCAGCTCACGGCGCGCTGTGGGCGGTGTCACACTCCGGGTCGCACTCCGGCTCCTGCTCTGGCTCGCACTCCGGGTCGCGCTCCGGGTCGTGCTTCGGGCCGCGCTCCAGGGCGATCGTCGGGTCACACCGCGGCGAGCACGCGGTCGCCGCGCAGGACGGCGGCGTCCTCGTTCCAGGCGAGGTGCTTGCGCAGATGCACGGTGGTCCCCCGGCCGGGCGTGGTGCCGAAGGAGATCTCGTCGACCACCGCCTGCATGATCAGGATGCCCCGGCCGTTCTCGGTGTCGGCCGGGGGGTACTGCTCGGGAAGTCGCGCCAGGCCCTGTCCCCGGTCGGTGATGCGGACGTCGCAGCGGCCGTATCCGATCGCCACGTCGACCTCGTAGCGGTTGGCCGGTCCGCCGTGACGGACGGCGTTGGCGCACCCCTCGGTGACGGCGAGCAGGATGTCGGACACGCAGCTCTCGGTGACGCCGAGCGAGCGCAGTGAATCGCCCAGGGCCCTGCGGACCATTGGTATGCCGACGGCCTCTCTGGGCAGAGCCAGCGAGAACTCGATATCCACCGGATCCCTCCCGGGGCCAGACGTCACCCTGTCAAGGTTTCCCCCCAGAATCCGGGCTAACCGCAAAATAACCTTAATGTTATTTAGTGTTGGTCAAGCTGTGGGATTGCGACACGCTCAGAGGGTGATCTACCCGGACGTAGGGAATCTACCTACGTGATAAGTGACGATCTAGGACTCTACGGTAACTCGGTAGTCTTCGATCACGGTGTTGGCCAGCAGGGTTTCGGCCATCTTCCGTACCTCGGCGAGGGCGGCGTCGTCGGCCGGGCCCTCCAGTTCGACCTCGAACCGCTTGCCCTGCCGTACCGCCGAGACGCCGGAGAAGCCGAGTCGCGGCAGTGCCCGGGCGATGGCCTGGCCCTGCGCGTCGAGAATCTCGGGCTTCAGCATGACCTCGACGATGACGCGCGCCACGGTGTTCCTCCTGGTTGGAGCGGGGACGGTTCGGCGCATCAAGCGTAACGGGCTCCGGCGGCAGTTCGTCGCCGGGGCGGGAAGCCGTCCGTGCGAGGGTGTCCGTGCGAGGGTGAAAGTAGATCCGGCGGGGAACAGGGGAGCGGTATGGATGCCGAAGCGGGTCTTGCGCACAGGTATGTGCCCTCTGCCACGATGTCCACAAACGCAGACGAACCACCACCAGTCGGGTCGGATGCGCTGCTAACCGGCCGAACAGTGGTGGTGAACCCATCTCCTCTCCGGCCCCGAGCACACAGGAGTGGCACGTGACAATCGAGGCCCCTCGTGGTGCGGAAGCACCTGCGGAACTCGTCCAGTTGCTGACCCCAGAGGGGGAACGGGTCGAGCATCCCGACTACGACATCGATCTGACTCCGGAGGAGATCCGCGAGCTCTACCGCGATCTGGTCCTGGTACGTCGCGTCGACCTGGAGGCGGTCGCCCTGCAGCGTCAGGGCGAGCTGGGCCTGTGGGCCTCCCTCCTCGGCCAGGAGGCCGCGCAGATCGGCTCGGGGCGGGCACTGGCCGCCACCGACATGGTGTTTCCGACCTACCGTGAGCACGGCGTCGCCTGGTGCCGGGGCGTCGACCCGGTCAACCTGCTCGGCATGTTCCGAGGGGTCAACCACGGCGGATGGGATCCCGCCGAGCACAACTTCCACCTCTACACGATCGTCATCGGCAGCCAGACCCTGCACGCCGTCGGCTACGCCATGGGTGTGCAGCGCGACGGCGCCGAGGACGCGACCCTCGTCTACTTCGGCGACGGAGCCACCTCCCAGGGCGACGTGAACGAGTCGTTCATCTGGGCCTCGGTCTTCAACGCGCCCATCGTCTTCTTCTGCCAGAACAACCAGTGGGCCATCTCCGAGCCGCTGGAGAAGCAGTCCCGCATCCCGCTGTACCGCAGGGCCAGCGGATTCGGCTTCCCGGGGATCCGGGTCGACGGCAACGACGTCCTGGCCTGCCTCGCGGTCACCCGCAAGGCGCTGGCCGACGCCAGGGCGGGTCAGGGGCCGATGCTGATCGAGGCGTTCACCTACCGGATGGGCGCGCACACCACCTCCGACGACCCGACCCGTTACCGGGTGGCGAGCGAGCTGGAGGCGTGGAAGCTCAAGGACCCGATCGAGCGGGTCCGCGCCTACCTGTTCAAGAACCAGTTCGCCGACCAGGAGTTCTTCGACGCGGTCGACGCCGAGGCCGACGAACTGGGCAGGGACGTGCGCAAACGCTGTCTGGCCCTGCCCGATCCAGAGCCACTTGCCATCTTCGACCACGTCTACCGGGAGCCGCACCGGCTGATGGACGACGAGCGCGCCGAGTTCGCCGCCTACCTGGAGGGGTTCGAGGGATGACGACTCTCACGCTGGCCAAGGCGCTCAACGAGGGCATGCGCAAGGCCATGGAAGACGACCCCAAGGTCCTCATCATGGGCGAGGACGTCGGCAAGCTCGGCGGCGTGTTCCGGGTCACGGACGGACTGCAGAAGGACTTCGGCGAGCAGCGGGTCATCGACACCCCGCTGGCCGAGTCGGGCATCATCGGCACGGCCATCGGCCTCGCGCTCCGGGGCTACCGTCCGGTGTGCGAGATCCAGTTCGACGGGTTCGTCTTCCCGGCCGCCGACCAGATCATCACCCAGCTCGCCAAGATGCCGCTGCGCTCCCTGGGCAAGCTGAAGCTGCCCGTCGTGGTGCGGATCCCCTGCGGCGGCGGCATCGGCGCGGTCGAGCACCACAGCGAGTCGCCGGAGGCCTACTTCACCCACACCGCGGGCCTGCGTGTGGTGGCCTGCTCCAACCCCGCCGACGGCTACACGATGATCCAGCAGGCGATCCGGTCCGACGACCCGGTCGTCTTCTTCGAGCCCAAGCGGCGTTACTGGGAGAAGGCCGACGTCGACACCTCCTCGGACTTCGCCGACTGGACGCCCTTCGACCAGGCCCGGATCGTACGGCGGGGCACGGACGTGACCCTGCTCGCCTACGGGCCGATGGTGAAGACCTGCCTGGAGGCCGCCGCGGCGGCGGAGGAGGACGGCCGCTCCCTGGAGGTGGTCGACCTGCGCTCGCTCAACCCGCTGGACATCGAGCGCGTCGTGGAGTCGGTCGGCCGGACCGGGCGCTGCGTGGTGGTCCACGAGGCCCCGATCTACAACGGCTTCGGCGCGGAGATCGCGGCCAGGGTCACCGAGAAGTGCTTCTACAGCCTGGAGGCGCCGGTGCTGCGCGTCGGCGGGCCGTCCACCCCCTACCCGCCCTCCAGGCTGGAGGATCACTACCTGCCGGATCTGGACAGGGTCCTCGACGCCGTCGACCGCGCGTTCGCGTTCTAGAGGAGGGGAGACGACGATGAAGGAGTTCAAGCTCCCCGACGTGGGAGAGGGCCTGCTGGAGGCCGAGATCGTCCGGTGGCACGTGAAGGCCGGAGACCCCGTCAAGATCAACCAGATCATCGTGGAGATCGAGACCGCCAAGGCCGTCGTCGAGCTGCCCTGCCCGTTCGAAGGGGTGGTGGTCGCTCTCCTGGCGGACGAGGGACAGACCGTGGACGTCGGCAAGCCGATCATCACGGTCGACGACGGCAGCGGTCCCGTCTCCTCCCCGGTCGCGGAACCCGGCGTGGGAGCCGGTGCCGAGTCCGGCGCCGCCCCGGAGAACCGGCAGGCCCTGGCCGACGACATGGTGCCCGCCGCTCCCAAGCCGGAGCGTCAGCCCGTTCTGGTGGGCTACGGCGTCAAGACGGGCCCCACCAAGCGCCGCCCCCGCAAGTCGTCGCAGACCGGCTCCGGCCAGCCGCCCGCCCAGGCGTCGGCCCAGGCGTCGGCTCAGTCTTCGGCGCAGTCCCCGGTTCGGCCTCTCACCCAGCCGCCCGCCCGGCCCGCCGTCCGGCCGTCCGCGCAGGCCGTCGTGGGGAGCGCTCCCGGGGCTGCCGGGGACGTCGGGGACACCAGGGACGAGGGCGCGGCCACGCGGGGCGGGCGGGTCGCCGTACTGGCCAAGCCCCCGGTGCGGAAGCTGGCCAAGGACCTCGGGGTCGACCTGACCACGCTCAGCGGCACCGGCCCGCAGGGGACGATCACCCGGGACGACGTCCGCTCGGCGGTCGGCTCGGTGGCCGGGCCGGCGGTACGGGGTACCCAGGCCGACGAGGAGCGGATCCCCGTCAAGGGGGTCCGCAAGGCGACCGCCCAGGCGATGGTCGCCTCGGCGTTCACCGCACCGCACGTCACCGAGTTCCTCCAGGTGGACGTGACCGGGACCATGGACGCGGTCGTGCGGCTCCGGGCGCTTCCCGACTTCGCCGAGGTCAAGGTCTCGCCGCTGCTCCTGGTAGCCAAGGCGGTGCTCGTGGCCGCCCGCCGCTACCCGATGATCAACTCGGCGTGGGACGAGGCGAGCCAGGAGATCGTGGTCAAACACCGGGTGAACCTGGGCATCGCCGCCGCGACCCCCCGCGGCCTGCTCGTCCCCAACGTCAAGGACGCCCACGCCCTGCCCCTGCCGGAGCTCGCCGCAGCCCTGGGAGCTCTCGTGGAGACCGCCCGTGCGGGCCGTACCCAGCCCGCGGACATGGCGGGGGGCACGATCACGATCACGAACGTGGGCGTGTTCGGAGTCGACGCGGGCACCCCGATCCTCAACCCGGGCGAGTCGGCCATCCTGGCCTTCGGCCAGGTCAGGGACCTGCCGTGGGTGGTGGACGGGCAGATCGTGCCGCGTAAGGTGTGCACGCTCGCGCTCTCCTTCGACCACCGGATCGTGGACGGCGAGCTCGGTTCGCTGTTCCTCCGCGACGTGGGGGCCATGCTCGAGGATCCCTTGCGCATGCTCGCCTGGGGCTGACCGCCCCCCGGTACGGCCGGCGCCGCGGTACCGGGCGGCCGGTCGTCACCGGACATGACCTGGAACGACCCGGAACAACCTAGAACAAGCTGGAACAACCTGGAAGGGCCGGAGCCGGCACGCGAACGCGACGGGCCCGCTCCCCGAAAGGGGGGCGGGCTCGTTCACCGACCGTCCTTGACGGCCCTCAACGACCCTCGGCAGCCCTCAACGGCTTTCTACGGCCCCCGCGACCTTTGACGGGTCCCGCCCCTGCCGGACCCGGCGGCCCCGAAAAGCCCAGACAAGCCCCGACAAGCCCCGACAGTCTCGGACGGCCCGTGACGGCCCTCGATCGATGGCTTCCGGACGGTTCCCGGGCTGTGGTGTGGCCGCCGGGCGGCACGGAGTCCGCCCGGACGCCCCGTGGATCTCGCCGGGGCATCCTCGGAGTCTCACCGGCGCCGCCGGGGCGCGCCCGCGCCATTTGTCCCTCATTTGCCTTCATGTCGGTCCTGTGTTTCTTCCGTGGAGGATCCATGGGGGTGGTGAGGCGTTCGGTGCAACCTTTTTGCCATGCATGGTGATGACCCTCCCGTGAAATCACGCCGGATCTCTCTTGCATTCTTTGTGGGACCGGCTTTGCCGGACATGCCTTTTGATTGACGGTGTGCATGGCCTGCCGGGAGAGAATTTCAAAGATCTCGCCCGTCGGGCCGGGCGAGCCCGTGGAATGGGCGGTCAAAACATCTTCAATCCGTTTTTGGTTTAGTAGTGAATACGCATATTGGTGCTATCGTCGGAAATTGAAAGTTCATGAAAGGTCAGCCAGAAGGGAAAGTCAATGAGACTGGACAGGTTCTTCCCGGCTAACCCTGCACCGCTCGCCTGGGGCGGCTGCCGTCGTCGTCGCTGCGGATGTGGCGGGGGCGGCTGGTGGTGGTAGCGAGATCGAGCGAGAACCGGCGGATAACCCGCCGGTTCTCCTTTGACTCCCCCCTGCGTGACGGCGGATCCCCCGTACGGAACGGGCCGGGCGGGCCAGGTGTGTCAGGTGTGTCAGGCGGCCCGGACGGGGCGGAACCCGTGGCCAACTCCCCGCCGGCCATCGCGCCCACGGTCGCCATCCGGAAGACCTTCCGGCGGTTCTGGCCCCTCACCTGGGGGCTCCGCAGGCTGTTCGTGGCCGGTGTCCTGCTGGCGGTCGTGTCGATCCTCTGCGAGGTGACCGCGATCGGGCTGTTCGGGTTCATCACGGACGAGGTGCTCAGCAAGCAGGACCTGGCGGCGTTCTGGTCTCCCGCGCTCACCTGGCTCATCCTGGTGGTCATCTCGGGCGCGGCCTCCTTCGTCGGTTCCTACGCCACCTCCGTGGGCGGGGAGCGCTTTCTGCTGCGCCTGCGGGACGAGGCGTTCTCGCACCTGCAGACACTGACCCCCGACTTCTTCGACAACCGCAGACTCGGCGACCTGATGGCACGGCTCACCGGCGACATCGAGGCCATCGAGGAACTGGTCGGCTCCGGACTGGTCCGGCTCCTCACCACGATCATCAGCGTGATCTTCTTCGCCGGGGCGGCCCTGTACCTCCGGTGGGATCTGGCGCTGGTGACGTTCGCGCTGACCCCGGCGTTCCTGATCGTCTCCAAGTCCTTCGCGTCGAGGTTCAGAAACGCCGCGGCGCGGGAGCGGCTCAGCAACGCGGCCATGAGCAGCGTCGTCGAGGAGGGCCTGGCCAACCAGTCCCTCGTCCAGGCATACAACCGCCAGGAGGCGGAGGCACGGCGGCTGCACGACGAGGGGAACGCCTGGTTGCGGGCCAACGTGGCCAGGGCCAGGCTGTCGGCGCTGTACGGCCCGGTCGTCCAGATCATCGAGACCGTCTGCCTGCTCACGGTGATCGGCGTCGGCGCGTGGGAGATCGCGGCGGGCCGCCTCACCATCGGCGGGCTGCTCGCCTTCGCGGCGTATCTCGCCTACCTCTACCCCGCGGTCCAGAACCTCGGGCAGCTCGCGCTCATCGTCTCCGAGGCCGCGGCAGGCTCCGACCGCGTCATCCAGATCCTGCGGGCCAGGCCCGCCGTCACCGACCGCGCCGGAGTCGTGTCCCCGGCGGTGCCGAGTCGTGGTGCGATCCGCTTCGAGGGGGTCGGCTTCACCTATCCCAGCAGGACGAGGCCCACGCTGCGGGACCTGTCCTTCAGTGCCGAACCGGGCGAGCTCGTCGCGTGTGTCGGGCCCAGCGGTGTGGGCAAGTCCACCGTCACCAAGCTCCTGCTGCGCTTCTACGACCCCACGGAGGGGCGCATCCTGCTCGACGGGGTGGACATCCGCGACCTGCCGCGCCGCTGGCTGCGTGACAACGTCACCGTCCTCCAGCAGGAGAACCTGCTCTTCTCCGGGACCGTGCGTGACAACATCGCCTACGGCCGTCCGGGCGCGGACATGAACGACATCGTCAGGGCCGCCGTCTTGGCGGACGTGCACGAGTTCATCGGCACGCTGCCCGAGAAGTACGACACGTCCGTCGGGCAGCGCGGCCGCCTCATATCCGGCGGTCAGCGCCAGCGCATCGCCATCGCCAGGGCGATCCTGCGCGACGCTCCCGTGCTCGTCCTCGACGAACCGATGACCGGCCTCGACGCGCGCACCGTGGCACGGATCATGGAGCCTCTCGGGCGTCTGATGGCCGGCCGTACGACCGTCCTCATCACCCACGATCTTCGTCTCATCCCCGAGACGGCCCGTACGATCGTCCTCGACACCGTGGCCTGTCCAAGGCGGGACCGCGTCAGGCTCGTCGGTGTTCACGGCGCGACGTCCTTCCACGGCACGACACCGCGCCCGGCCTGACCTTCCCTTCCGGCCGGTGACTCCCCCTCTGGCCCTCTTCCGGGCCCGTGCCCCCTGCCTCCCGTGATCCCGGCGGCTCCCGTGAGCCAGGCCCGCGGCTCCCGGCCGTGTCCTCCGGGCCGTGTCCTCCGGGCCGAACCCGGAGCGTGCGCGACGAACCCGTTCCCCACTGAGAGGCGTGGGGAACGGGTTCGTCGCGGAGCGAAACGGTCTGCTCGTTTTCGCTTCCCGTAATCGGCGTCGGCGCTGTTTCCGGCGGCACGCCGTTTCGGCTTCCGAGGCTTTACCGCCTTTCCGCTTTCCGGCCGGCCGGGTTCCCCCGGACCGGCCGGAGCGGGAAACGCAATCTCATCCCGGTGGTGCGGTTCTCAGGCGAGCGGGGCGTCCCGCCGTTGGCCTACCACCAGTCGTCGCCCCAACCGCCGCCCCAGCCGCCGCCCCAGCCACTCCACCGCCAGTTGTTCCTCCAGCCGCAGCCGCCACCGCAGCGACAACAGCTGCGCCGCCAGCAGCAGCCGCGCCGCCAGCCGCATCCGCAGCCGGTGATGAAGCCCGTGGACGTGATGTTCTGGGCGGCCGTGGTCTTCGCTGTTTGCGTGACCGTGGCTCCGGCCGGAGTCGCCATGAGGGCTCCGACGAGGAGCCCTGCGCCCACAGTGCTCGCGACGAACGAGGTAGCAATCTTCGATGTCATGCGATCCTCCGATTTCACGAGAAGACGGTTCCGTCCTCCTGGGCTCCGAACACCCCAAACATCGCAGGAGGCGCATCTACCACGACACCGCAAAGCACCTATGCTTTGGCAAAGGCCCACAGATGTGTATAAATAAGAAATAAATGGTGGATATCGGGTCATTTTGGGCGGCGAAGTCGGTGCCATGCTGAATGTGATTCGGCACCCGCGGTCGATTCCCGAAGAGCGTGGCCGTACGCTGGCGGAGCACCCGAACGAAGGGAAGATCATGTTCCGGCATGTCGTGTTGTTCACCTGGACCGAGAACGCCACCGACGAGCAGAAGGCCGCGGTCGAGACCGAGCTGGCCAAGCTGACGGGGATCATCCCGGAGATCCGCGCCTACACCCTCGGCGCAGACGCGGGCGTGAACCCCGGCAACCACGAGTTCGCCGTCGTCGCGGACTTCGACAACGTCGACGACTACCTGGTCTACCGCGACCACCCGGACCACCAGGCCGTGATCGCCCAGTACATCAAGCCCATCGTCGCCTCCAGGGCGGCCGCGCAGTTCACCTTCTGACACGGGGTGGCTTCGCCGGCGCCGGTCCGCTCCGCTCCGCGGCTCGCCGGATCGGCGCCCGGGCGGTCGCGGAGTCGGTGAAGGGGGGCGGTTACCGCGTCAGACGCCGGGCGGGTTGTTCTCGCGGTGCATCAGGCGGCCGTCCGACGTGTGCCCGCGTCTGGGGGCCAGCACGACGCTCAGTACGATCCCGACGGCGCCGACGATCATGAAGATCAGGCCGATGACGTCGATGTGCACGTTCTTGCCCAGGACGTCGGGCTCGATGGCGAATCGAAGGATGGCGCCCACCGTGAGAAAGAAGATGCTGACCCCGACTCCCATCAGGCCCTCCGGATGCGAGTAATGGACGGGTAAACGAAGTCCTTACATTGGTCATACCCGATGCGGAGAGCTCATGCTTCCCAGAAGCGTTTTGTCGGTGGAAGTGGGTCCCCAGGACCCCAGGAGCACCGGGACGCCGACCGCCTCGGTCACCGCCGCGGGCCAGTCGTCCACGCCGTCCACGTAGCGGGGACGCGCCTCAGTCAGCCGCTGGGTCAGCCTCGCCTGCCCGTCGAGGTCGCCCGCCGTACCCACCGGGATCTCGCCGATGTCGTAGGAGACGCACATCCGCGACACGGGGACGTCCAGATGGGTGAGCGCGAGCGCGTCGGCACCTCCGGTCACCGCCAGCGCGTAGCGGTGGGCGACCGCGTCGAAGTGACCGATCCGGAAGGGGCCCTGCCACGGGCCCGTCTCGTTGTGCGGCTCGGCCGCGGTCAGGGCCGGATCCTCGGTGACCAGCGGGCCGGGGCCGTGGCGCGGGGTGTAGGAGCGCAGCACGCCCAGCCGTACCGCGGCCGCCCCGTCGAGCAGGGTCAGCGCGTTGGCGAAGGTCGTCGTGCTCCAGGTGGTGTAGGGGTGGAAGCCGTGCCACTCGTCGAGCAACACCCCCTGGGCTCCCTCGAAGATCACCGGCCCCCCGCGCAGCAGCGCGGCCAGGAACGATGAGTCCGCGAGGGTCACCCGTTCGGCGAACGCCCGGTAGGCCGCCACACAGTCTTCGACCGACGGCTCCGCCACCACCCCCGTCGTCGGCGTCGTCTTCAGCGCCTCACGGAGCACGTGCAGTTTGCGCGCGAGCCGCGCGGGATTCTCGCAGTCACCGACGGTCGGCGCGAGGTCCGGGTGTCGCAGGGCGTAGGAGACGGTCTCGCCCACGCCCATCCCGCACGACCCGTGCCGGCCCCCGCCCCGCGCCAGCTCCCGCGCCCGTCCCGCCGCCACGTGGTACGGCGTGGCGAGCAGGGCGTCCCTGTCCACGGTGAGCAGCCCGAACGGGTCGGGGACCCGCATCTCCCTCAGGTGGGCGGCCTCGGCGGCCAGGGCAAGCGGGTCCACGACCGTGAACCGCGACAGGTGGGTCGGCACGCCGCTGAACGTCCCGGCCCCGAACTGGGCGAAGGTGTGGTGCCGCCCGTCGGGCAGGACGACGTTGTGCGCCGCCTGCCCGCCCCCGTTGAAGCGCACGACCGCCCCGGCGGATCCCGTCGCGCAGAGCCAGTCCACGACCGTGCCCTTGCCCGCGTCGCCGTACCCGAGGTCGGTGACGATCACGTGCTCGCCCGTGAGGTGTCCCGCCTCCCGGCCGGTCCGCCGTGCGTTCACAGCCGGATCACGCCGCTCTCACCGCCGGCGTCCAGCCCCTCGGTCACCACGAGCGCCCGCCGGCCGAGCCTGGCGAGCGCCTTACCCACGGCCTTCCCGGTGGACGAACCGAGCTCGCCGAGGTCGTCCAGCCCCTCGTCCAGGTCGATGGCGTCCTCGCCGAGGCCGACGGTGAGCGCGATGGTCTCGGAGACCGCGTCCAGGTCGTCCAGTTCGAGGACGTTCTGGCCGAGCAGTTCGCGCCAGGCGGTCAGCACCTGGCCGTCCCCGGCGTAGCTCGCCCCGGCGGGCAGGATGTAGTAGACGTCGTACATCCTGGTCAGCTCGGTGACGATCTCCCGGGTCGGGATGTCCCGCGCCGGCCGGTCGCCGATCACCTGGGCGACCTGGCGGCGGCTGACCTTCGGGTAGGGCAGTTCGTCGCCGATGATGAACAGGTAGCCCCTGCGTCCCCGTTTCTCGAAGCAGTCGAGCGTGGTGTGCCTGGCCATGAAGTACATCGCCAGCTCGTACGACTCGGTCTTCTGGCCGCCGCCCCCGCCCTCCAGCAGGATCCTGCCGAGGTCGTCGTCCATCCGGTTGTCCGACTCGAACTGGCCGATCTGCAGCGGGGCGCGGTCGCAGGTGGCGTCGCCGATCGCGCCGAAGAGGATCTGCGGGGCGGTGGCGTAACCCTTGCGCAGCAGCAGGCCGAGCAGGTCGGGCAGCTTGGTCTGGAGAGTGCGGGGCACCCCGCCCATCGAGCCGGTCACGTCGAACAGGACGGCGATGGCGAGCGTTTCGGGGTGCTCGTCGGAGTCCCGGCTCTCGCGGGCGGCCACGCCGTACGGGTTCAGGGCGTCGTGCACGGAGCGCGCGCCGCCGTCGCTGTAGGCGAAGGCGCTGGTGCCCTTGGCCGCCCGGTAGCTCGCGGCGGCGGTGTAGACGTCGGTTGACCAGATTCCGCTTCCCATGGGATCTCCCGGTTCCGGGGTCGGGGGCCGGCGTCTGCCAGGCCCGTGAAGGTCGTCGAAGGAGCGTCGAAGGAGCCTCGGAGGGGTGTCGGAGGGATTCTCCCTAGTTGTTCTCACCCTGAGTTAGTCTCATTATGAGAAGAACGATGGACCGCGTCAACCCGTCAACCCGTGCGGATCCGCCTCGCGTGTGTTCCCCGGGTCCGGTACGGCGCGCTCAGCGCCTGAGGCCGTCGAGTATGACGGTGGTGAGGTAGTCGTCCGCGCGGGCCCCGGGGCGGCAGACGGCCACGTTGAGCAGGCCGACGACCTCGCCGGGCGGGATGTCCTCGCGCAGTGCCCCCTCCTCCTGCGCGCCCCTGGCGAGCCGCTCGAACAGGGCGTTGAGGTCGCCTTCGAGCCGCGGCAGCTCGGGGTGGGAGGTCGTCGCGGGCGACAGTGACTTGATCAGGGCCAGGGGCAGTCCGGCGCAGTGCTCGACGACCAGGCGCAGGGTCTGCCAGCACGGCCTTCCCTCCGCCGCGACGGCCTCGCTGAACGTCATGAGCCGGCGCAGCGCGTCGACGGCGATGTCCTCGATCAGGGACTGCCGGTCGGGAAAGTGGCGGTAGATGGTGCCGACGCCCAGGCCCGCGGCGCGGGCGATCTCCTCCATCGACACGGCGGCGCCGCGCTCGGCGAACAGGTCCAGCGCGGTCGTGACGATGAGCTCGCGGAGACGCCTCAGAGCTGGAGGGGCCGATACTTCCTGGGACCGTAGAGGTCGTCGAGCAGGTCGTCGAGCTCGCCCAGGAGCCGCCAGGCGTCACGCGGCGGGCTCAGCAGGCTGCCGCGCACGAAGCGGCGGATCGCGCCGGGCGCCCGATCGCCCATGAGGGCGGCGACGCAGCGGGTGGCGAGGCGGATGTCGACGGCCTCGGTCGCGGGCTCCCCGGCGAGGACCTCCCGGGGATAGTCGTCGCGGTGCCGGGCCACGAGCACGCTCAGCGGGCTGCCGAGCGGAACGGACTGGCTCCAGTCGACGAGCACCAGGCCGTGGTCGAGCGGGTGGACCAGGACGTGGTGCCCGAACACCGCGCCGTGCACGACCCCGGCCCGATGGGCCGTCCCGATCGCGACCAGCAGCCGCCGCCAGATCCACGCCGCGTCCCGTGGATCGAGCGCGGGCCGCAGCCGCGCGACCTCCGCCAGGCTCACGAACCCCTCGGGGACCCGGCTGATCACGTTGGCCTGCCGTTCGACCCCGCCCGAGCGGTGCCGGAAGGAGTCGACCAGCCGGGGAACGTACGGCAGCAAGCGCGGATCGCCGTCCCGCTCGATCGTCCTGAGCGCGTCCGCCTCGCGCCGCATGAGGTCGTTGTCGGCGTGGCTGTGCGGGACCTTGAGCAGCGTCCCGGCCCCGCTCTCGTACAGCACGGCCGTCGCGCCCCGGCGGAACACCTTTCCGATCCGGTGGGAGTCCCGCGGGGTGATGATCACCGTCTCGGCGTCCCCGCCTCCCGCGGCCCGCGCGCCGCTCCCGCCGTGCGTGGACGCCGAGGGGTCCGCGCCGTGCGCCGTCCACAGCCGGGCCAGTTTGGCGAACGCCGCGGCGGCCTCGGGGCCGGGGGAGAGGTCGGGGTGGAGCAGCCGGGCCAGCCGCCGGTAGACCCGTTTCGGTGACGTTCCGCCGAACAGTTCCCCGGGGGTCCGGGCGGCGGACACCAGCGCGATCGCCTCGGTCGTCGTGGTCATCGCGCCTCGTCCTCACGGGTGGGGCGCAGCAGCGCCGGATGGAGGAGGCGGGCCTTCCCCGCCCGGTAGAGCCTGGCCCGGGGACCGCCGCGGGTCCCGCCGCTCTCGGTGCTCTCCCCGGTGCTCTCCACGAACCCGGGCACCGACAGGATCTTGCGGTGGAAGTTGCCGGCGTGCAGCGGGACGCCCCACACCGCCTCGTAGACGCCGCGAAGTTCGGAGATCGTGAACGGCTCGTCCACGAACGTGGTGGCCAGCGGTGTGTACTCCAGCTTGCCCCTGGCCCGCTCCAGGCCGTCGGCGAGAATGCGCGCGTGGTCGAAGGCCAGATCGGGCAGCCGGTCCGCCCGGTGCCAGGCCGCGTCCGCGGCGTCGGAGCCCGCCCGCGGATCCGGCAGGCCGGGGGCGAAGGCCAGGTAGGAGATCGAGACGACCCGCATTCGCGGGTCCCGCTCCGGTGACCCGTAGCTGGCCAGCTGTTCGATGTGCGCGCGGGGGGCCAGGCCGGTCTCCTCGGCCAGCTCCCGCCTGGCCGCCTCGTGCAGGTCCTCGCCCGGCCGGATGAATCCTCCGGGCAGGGCCCACCGTCCCGCCTGGGGCTGTCCGCCCCGCTCGACCAGCAGCACGTGCAGCGCGTCCTGACGGATGGTCAGCGCCACCACGTCGACCGTCACGGCGACCGCGGGGTAGGCCCGCGGGTCGTATCCGGCCAGGAACTCGGATTCGTCTTCGTCCATGACACGTCCTTCTCGGATCAAGATAATCTCATTATGAGAATAACTTGTCGTGGACGTCAACAACGCGCACCGGCCCCGCACCCGTCGTGCCCGCCGCCCGCCGCCCGCCGCGCCTGTTGTCCTGTTGTCCCGTTGTGCCCGCCGCCTGCCGCGCTTGCCGCCCGTCGTGCCCGTCGCGCGAACCCGGGCCCGGAGTCCCGGGACGAAACGAACGAGGGGCGATCCCGTGAGCGGGATCACCCCTCGTTCTCGCCTGCCGCGGGAGCAGGTGGTCCGGGGCGCGGATCCGGGACGGATCCGGCGGAGCGGAGAGCTCGGTCCGGCGGAGCGGAGAGCTCAGAAGGCGTCTTCCGGCAGCTCCATCAGGCTCTGGTCGGTGTCGGCCAGCACGCGGCGCTCGGCCGCGAGGCGGGGCAGAACGGCCCTGGCGAAGAACGACGCCGCCGCCACCTTACCGGTGTAGAACGCCTGGTCCCGCCCGGTGGTTCCCGAGTCCGGCGCGTCGCCGGCGGAGTCCAGCGCGGCCAGCGCCACCTCCGCCTGGCGCAGGAGCAGCCAGCCGATCACCGCGTCGCCCAGGGCGAGCAGGAACCGGGTGGTGTTGAGGCCGACCCGGTAGATCTCCGCCGGGCTCTCCAGCGCGCCGATGGCCCAGCCCGCCATCGTGTCGGCCATGGCCTTGACCTCGTCGGCGGCCTCGTCGAGCAGCCTGCGCTCCTCCTTGAGACGGCCGTTGCCCGCCTCGGAGGCGGCGAAGGCCTTGATGTCGGCATACAGCGAGCCGAGGGCGGCGCCCTGGTTGCGCAGGACCTTGCGGAAGAACAGGTCCATGCCCTGGATCGCGGTGGTGCCCTCGTAGAGGGAGTCGATCTTGGCGTCTCGGATGTACTGCTCGATCGGGTAGTCCTGCAGGTAGCCCGAGCCGCCCAGGGTCTGCAGCGAGCGGGAGAGCAGCTCGTAGGAGCGCTCGGAGCCCACGCCCTTGACCAGGGGGAGCAGCAGGTCGTTCATCGCCTCCGCGTGCTCGTCCCTGCGGCCCTCGAACTCGGCGATCTGCACCGCGTCCTGGTAGGTGGCGGTCAGCAGCACCAGCGCCCGCATGCCCTCGACGTACGACTTCTGGAGCATGAGCTCGCGGCGCACGTCGGGGTGGTGGGTGATGGTCACGCGCGGGGCGGACTTGTCGGTCATCTGGGTGAGGTCGGCGCCCTGCACGCGGGCCTTGGCGTACTCGAGCGCGTTCAGGTAGCCGGTGGAGAGCGTGGCGATCGCCTTGGTGCCGACCATCATCCGGGCGTGCTCGATGATCATGAACATCTGCCTGATGCCCTGGTGCACGTCGCCGATCAGCGTGCCCACGGCCGGGCGCTCGCCGCCGAACGTGAGCTCGCAGGTCGTGGAGACCTTCAGGCCCATCTTCTTCTCGACGTTGGTGACGCGGACGCCGTTGCGCTCGCCCAGCTCGCCGGTCTCCAGGTCCACGTGGTACTTCGGGACCAGGAACATCGACAGGCCCTTCGTGCCGACGCCGTGTCCCTCGGGGCGGGCCAGCACCAGGTGGAAGATGTTGTCCGCGAGGTCGTGCTCGGCGCTGGTGATGAAGCGCTTGACGCCCTCGATGTGCCAGGTGCCGTCGGGCTGCCGTACGGCCTTCGCCCGGCCCGCGCCCACGTCGGAGCCGGCGTCGGGCTCGGTGAGCACCATGGTGGCGCCCCACTGCCCGTCGATGGCCAGCCGGGCGAAGCGCTTCTGGTCCTCGGTGCCGATGAGGTGCATCACGTAGGCGAAGGCGGGGCCGCTGGCGTACATCCAGACGGCGGGGTTCGCGCCGAGGACCAGCTCGGCCAGCGCCCAGTTGACGGTGCTGGGCAGTCCGGGGCCGCCCAGCTCGGCGGGCAGGCCGATGTTGGTCCAGCCCGCGTCGCGGTAGGCGGCGAAGGACTTCTTGAAGCCCTCCGGCATCGTCACCGTGCCGGTCGCGGGGTCGAAGACCGGCGGCCTGCGGTCGCCCTCCTCGAAGGAGTCCGCCAGTACGCCCGTCGCGAGACGGTTGACCTCGTCGAGGATGCTCCGCACGACGTCCTCGTCCAGGTCGGCGTAGCGGCCGGTGCCCAGGATGTCCCGGCGCCCGAACACCTCGAAGAGATTGAACTCCAGGTCCCGGAGGTTGCTCTTGTAGTGGCCCATGGGGTCTGCTCCTTGAAACCGGGGGGAACCCGACCGTTTGTACTCGTCAGTAACCTTACCGGTAATGCTACCCGTCGGTAACCCTTGGAAACTGTCCGCGTAGGGACGTTTGTCACACTTCAGCGAGGGAATCGGCGGGTCCGAGGCGCCCCGCCCGGCGAATCGGCGGCGGATCTCCTAGGCTCGTCAACATGGACGAGCGGTGGCGTGCCGACCTCGCGTTGTGGGCGATTCCCGACGAGATCGCGGCGCGGGCGCGGACGAATCCCTGGGGACACTCGCCCGCGCGGTTCGCCGAGCGGACCGACCTGGCGCTCGCCGACCTCGGAGGGCCGACCCTGGAGCGGATCGCCGAGGCGCTCCCGCAGGGGGGAGGCGTGCTGGACGTCGGCGCGGGCACCGGTGCGGCCTCCCTGCCGCTGGCCGCGCGCCTGGGGGAGCTGATCGCGGTGGACACCTCCGCCGGGATGCTCGCCGAGCTGGAGGCGCGGGCGGCCGCGCTGGGCGTCCCCCTCAGGGTCGTCATGGGGCGCTGGCCCGACGTGGCGGCCGAGACCCCGGCCGCGGACGTGGCGGTCGCCTCCCACGTCGTCTACAACGTCCCCGACCTGGCGGCCTTCCTCACCGAGCTGTCCGGCCACGCCCGCGCGCGGGTCGTCCTGGAGCTCACCGAGCGCCACCCGATGAGCTGGCTCAACCCCCTCTGGGCGCACTTTCACGGGCTCGTCCGCCCGGAGCGGCCCACGGTCCACGACGTGATCGCCGTCGCCGAGGCGCTCGGCCACAAGGTGTGCCACGAGGATCGCCTGGCCCCGCTGCCCCGCTTCACCAGGCTGGAGGACCTGGCCGAGAGCGCCTGCAGGCGGCTCTGCCTCGACCCGGACCGGGCGGAGGAGGTCGTCGCGGCGGTGGTCGCGCTCGACATGTGGCCGCTTCCGCGTGACCGGTGGTTCACGCTCTGGTGGGAATCATCATGACAGCCGTCGTGTTGTCCCCATAGAGCGCTCAGTCGAGACGCTCCCGGACGAGACGCGCCGTACCCGGTCTGAAAAGACGACGCTCCTGATGGAAGGAGCCGTCGTGGCCTGGGTGGTCATCATCGTCGCGGGTCTGTTCGAGGTCGCCATGGCGTACTCGCTCAAGCTGAGCCATGGATTCTCCGAGATGCTGCCGAGCATCGGGTTCGTCGTCTTCGCCGTGCTCAGCTTCGGCCTCCTCGCGATGGGCCTCAAGAGCCTGGAGGTCGGTACGGCCTACGCCGTCTGGACCGGCATCGGCGCCGTCGGCACCGCGTCCCTGGGCATGCTCGTCCTAGGCGACGACGTGTCATTCCTCAAGATCGCCTCGATCGCCCTCATCCTCGTCGGCGTCGTCGGCCTCAACCTCGCCGGCGGCGGTCACTGACGGCGATCACCGAGGGCGGCCGATGACGGCGGCCAATGACGGCGGCCACCGAGGGAGGCCGTCGAGGGCGGCCGCCGACCCACCCCTGTCCCGTCGCCGCGTGTCGAGATGAAACCGGCTTGACGGGATAGGTGGTGTCGCGGTTGGGTGTGCGCATGATTGACGTTCACTACGTGACTTTCGACTGTGCCCGGCCGTACGAGCTGGCGACCTTCTGGAGCCTGGCCACGGGCCGGGAGCTCCACCCGGAGACGGAGAAGGAGGACGACGAGGTCCTCATCCCGGGCACGCCCAACCTGCTGTTCATCAGGGTTCCCGAGGGCAAGGCGGTCAAGAACCGCGTCCACCTCGACGTCACCGGCACCGACGGCACCACCCGCGACCAGGAGGTCGAGCGGCTGGCCGAAATCGGCGCCACGGTCCACGACGACCGGCGCAACCCCGACGGCACCGGTTGGGTGACCATGCTCGATCCCGAGGGCAACGAGTTCTGCGTCTGCCGCGCCGACTACGAGCGGAAGCCGTGACGGCGTGACGGCGTTCCGGCGCTGAGCCCGTCGAGCGGGCCGAGCCCGGTCAGCGGCCGTGGGGCAGCGAGGGGCGTCCCCGTCCTCTGAGCGTCAGGGCCACGATCGCGGTGATCAGATACACCACGACACCGCCCTGGAGCGCGTCGAACGCCGCGCCGAACACGCCCTCGTCGTCGAGGATGAGCTGCACCGGATACATGAGCGCCGCCGCGCCGAGCGCCGGGTAGAGCGAGAACCGCCAGGGACGGCGGAGCGCCCAGAGACGGGCCTGCCGCGTCACCCGGTCGCCGGAGTTGGGCCTGCCGATCGAACCGATCGCCGCGACCATCGTGAACAGGGCGATGCCGAGCGACAGCGCCCAGGTGAAGTCCGGGCTGCCCGGCAGGATCACCCCCATGCCGAGGCTGGTGACCGCGACCGTGCCCCCGGTCACCGCGGCGGCCCGCCAGGGCGCCCCGCGCAGGGCCGCGCCGGCGAGAGACATCTCATCACGTCGAGTGAGTTCGTCGTTCATGTCATCAGATTGCCCTTCCAACCCCCTTGTCCGCATCGGGGAGGAACCCTGATCCACCCCTGACACCCACCCCTCTATTAGGTTGACCGTCATGCCGATAACCTTCCGGGCCGCCCGGATCGATGACGTTTCGCTGGTCGTGGCCCTGATCGCCGACGACACGATCGCCGCCGCCCGCCAGGGTGACTTCGGCGACGAGCACCGCGCGGCCTTCGAGGCCATCGAGGCCGACCCCAACAACGAGCTGATCGTCGCCGAGCTGGACGGCGAGATCGTGGGCACCATGCAGCTCACCTACATCCCCGGCATCTCCCGCAAGGGGGCGCTCCGGCTGCAGATCGAGGCGGTCAGGATCGCCTCCGCGCTACGCGGCCGGGGGCTGGGCCGGCAGATGATGGAGTGGGCCGTCGAGCGCGGCCGGGCGAGGGGCTGCGCCCTGGTCCAGCTCACCACCGACAAGGCCCGCAAGGACGCCCACCGGTTCTACGACTCGCTGGGCTTCGTCGCCTCACACGAGGGATACAAGCTCACGCTCGGCTGATCGGGACACCGGCCCGTCTCCAGCTGGTCGATCATCCAGCGGCACCAGGCGATGCGGTGGTTCTCGTAACCGATCCCGCACCACAGGGTCGCGTACTCGCCGAACCGCTCACTGCCGTAGCCGGGTGTTCCAGGGAACGCGGCCCGCTCCGCCTCGAAGGCCGCCAGCCGCAGTTCGTGCGCCTCCAGCCGGCTCCGGAAGAGCTTGGCGAGCTCGGCCGGATCGGCGAGCCAGGCGGCGTACGCCTTGAGCACCAGCTCGTCGCGCTCGGGGCGCGGCTGCGGCGGCTCGACCACCCACTCCCGCAGCGCGGCCAGCCCGGGGCCGGTGATGGAGTAGATCTTCTTGCGCTGCGGTCCCGGCCCGGGGACCTGCTCGAAGCCGACCAGCGCGGCCGCCACCAGGCGCTGCAGCTCCGGATGGATCTGGCTGTGCCGCGCGGTCCAGAAATATCCCAGGGGATGCCCCATGGCCGTGGCCAGCTCGTATCCGGACCTCGGCCCGCGGGCGAGCACCGTGAGGATCGCGTATCCGAGTGTGGAGGTCATCGCGGCAGGATCTCACGCGTCGTCGGCGTGCGGCACGGGGGCTTTACCTATGCCGGACCGGACGTGACCGGGCCGGACGGAGGTGCCGGGCAGGGCGTCGGGCGGGGTGTCGGGCAGGGCGTCGGGCGGGGCGCAGGGGGCCAGCTCGACCAGGTTGTCGTGATAGACCGCGCCCCGGCCCATGTCGGCGTCGCGCTCCTCCACCACGGCGTTCACCGTCGCGCCCCCGGCGCTCAGCTTGCGCCAGTGCCCCTTGGACGAGGCCACGACGCCGGGCCGTACCCGGTCGGTGACCTCGACCACCGCCTCGAACGCGCCGCTGTCGTTGAACACCCGGGCGCGGTCCCCGTCGCCGAGTCCCCTGCGGACGGCGTCCTCGGGGTTGACCAGGACCCGCGGCCCCTTCGAACGCCGCAGCAGCTCGGGGTTGTTGCCGAAGGTCGTGTTGAGGAACGTGTGCGAGGCCGGGGTGATCAGCGCCAGCGGGTACGGCCCGTCCCCCGCCGAGGCCGTGCGCGGAGGAACGTAGGCGGGTCCCCGGCCGAACTCCATCCTCCCCGAGGCCGTCGGGAAGCCGTCGGCGAAGGGCACGAACGGCCGCGGCACGCTGAGCCTGACCCAGCCCTCCTTCCGCAGCCGGTCGACCGTGACGCCCTCCAGCGACGGGTGACCGGAGGCGAGCAGCTGCTCGGCCAGCTCCAGATCCGAGTCGTACAGGGACGGCTCGGTCAGGCCCATGTGGCGGGCCAGGCGGCGGAACGTCTCCGTGGTCGACAGGCACTCGCCCGGCGGCTCGACCGCGGGCTCGTTCCACATCAGGTACATGTGCCCGTAGCCCGCGTGCAGGTCGACGTGCTCGGTCTGCATGGTCGCCGGAAGCACGATGTCGGCGTAGTCCACGGTGTCGGTCGGGAACTGCTCCATCACGACGGTGAACAGGTCCTCGCGCAGCAGCCTCTCGCGGACGCGGTTCTGGTCGGGGGTCGAGCCCATCGGGTTGGCCGCGTACACCCACAGGCACTTGACCGACTCGTCCAGCCCCTCGGCCAGCCGGGTCATCGTCAGCCGCCTGACCGGCGCGGCCAGCAGGTCGTCCCGGCTGTCGATGTTCAGGTGGATGTGGCCGCTGGTCGAGTAGGCGACCCCGCCGCCCGGATGGCGCCAGTCGCCCGTGACGCCGGGGATGGCGGCGATCGCGCGCAGCGCGGCACCGCCGCCCGCGTGCCGCTGGAGGCCCATCGTGGCCCGGATGCCGGTCGGCCGGGTGTGCGCCAGCCGTACGCCCAGGGCGCGGATGTCGGCCTCGGGCAGCCCGGTGATCTCCGCGACCCGCCCGGGGGGATGGCGCAGGATCTCCGCGCGGAAGTCCTCCCAGCCGCTGGTGTGCCGGTCGAGGTAGTCGCGGTCCTCCATGCCCTCCGACAGGACCACGTTCATCAGCCCGAGCGCGAGGGCCGCGTCCGTGCCGGGCCGGATCGGCAGGTGCTCGTCGGCCTGTTCGGCGGTCCTGGTGCGGATCGGGTCGATCGCCACCACGTGCGCCCCGGCCGCCCTGGCCTCCTGGACGAACTTCCACATGTGGTGACCGCTGGTCAGCGTGTTGGTGCCCCAGAGCAGGATCAGCCGCGACAGCGCGAACGTCTCCGGGTCCATCCCGGCGGGTGTGCCGTTGGTGCGCCACAGCCCGACGTTCCCCGCGGTCGAGCAGATGTTCAGATAGTGCCTGGAGGCGCCCAGGACGTTCCAGAACCGCCTGCCCGCGACGCCCTCGCACCCCTGGACGTATCCCAGCGTGCCGGTGCCCAGATAGGGCCAGATCGCCTCGCCGCCGTGCTCGGCCACGATGGCGCGCAGCCGTACGGAGATCTCCTCCAGGGCCTCGTCCCAGCCGATCCGCTCGAAGCGGCCCGACCCCTTGGGGCCGACGCGGCGCATCGGGTGGAGGATGCGGTCGGCCGCCCGGGTGTGCTCCAGATAGCGGTTGACCTTCACGCAGAGCGCGCCACGCGTGTAGGGGTGGTCGGGGTTGCCGCGCAGGCCGGTCGCCTCGCCGTCCCGGACGGTCACCACCCACGAGCACGTGTCCGGGCAGTCCAGCGGACACGCCCCCAGAACGCGTAGTTCATCCAGCGCCATGCCCCGACTCTAGCCAGACGGGCCGAAAGGGGGCGTTGAGAGGGGGCATCGGGAGGGAGTGTCGAGAAGGGGGCGTCGAGAAGGGGGCACGGCCGCCGGGCCGTACCCCCTCTCACATGGACCGTCGACGGTCGCCGGGACCGCCGGAACTACTGGGCCACGCCCGCGTGGTCGTGGTCCTGGGCCGGGACGTCACCGCCCCTGCGCTGGTTGGAGAGCGGAGCCGGAACCGGAGTGCCACCGGGCAGGTCGGGGCTGTAGGCGTAGACGAGCGCCGCCGTCGCGATCGCGCCGGTGTTCACCGCCAGGGCCCTGTCGTCGATGTTGGCGATGGTGTCGCAGGCCTGGTGGTAGCACTTGTCGTAGGCCACCCCCGCCACGCCGCCGAACTTGGCCGTCTCCGCGGCGGTCTTGATCCCCTCGGCGCCGGTGAACAGGCCGCCGGCGGGGATGCCCGCCGCGATGAAGGGGCCGTAGTCGGAGCGGCCGGTGAAGTCGGTGCCCTGGTACGGCTGGCCGATCGCCTTGAAGTACGACTCGAAGAGCTTCTCGATCTTGTCCGATCCGGGAGGACCGGCGGGCGCGCCGGTCGCGTCGGAGTCGTCGCCGTCGTAGATCCCGTAGACGAAGTTCGGCGAAGCGATCATGTCGAAGTTCAGATACAGCTTGACCTTGGCCTTCTCCTCGGCGGAGAGGCTCGCCACGTAGTGCTGCGAGCCTAGCAGGCCGAGCTCCTCGGCCCCCCAGAAGGCGAAGCGGAGCTTGTTCCTGGTCGGCAGGGAGCCCAGCCTCAGCGCGGTCTCCAGCACGCCCGCGCTGCCGGAGCCGTTGTCGTTGATGCCCGGCCCCTCCGCCACGCTGTCGAGGTGGCCGCCGAGCATGACGACCTTGCCGGGGTCGCCCCAGCGGCTCTCGGCCAGCACGTTGCGCGTCTTGCGGTGCAGGTCGCTCTCGGCGTTCACGGAGAGCGTGGCCCTCGTCCCCGGCGCGGCCAGCTCGTTGCCGACGGCGAAGCTGGTGCCGACGACGGGGATGTGCGTGGTGGGCTCGCCGAGCGTGCCGCTCAGCAGGGGGCGGCGGTCGTTGGAGCCCTCGCCCGGCTGGCCCTCGTTGAAGATGATCACGCCGGACGCGCCCGCGGCCTGGGCCAGCTCGGCCTTGATCTGGAAGTTGCAGGTGCCACGCTGCAGCAGCGCGATGTTGCCCGGGGTGAACCCCGCGAAGTCGCTCGCCTCACAGCCCGAGGTCGAGCTCGGCGTCGGGCTCGGCGGCAGCACCAGGTCCACGGCCTGCACCGCGGCCGTGACGTTGCCCGAGCCGGAGTACGTCATGGGCCTGAAATCGGTGTTGGACACGTAGCTCTTCGCGCCGGGCGCGACCCGGTCGAGCACGGGTTTGCCGATGACGCGGAAGAAGGGGAACTCGAACTCCTGCAACGTCACCTTGTATCCGGCGGCGCGCAGCCTGTCCGCCACATAGGCGACCGACGCCTCGTGGCCGGGAGTGCCCGAGGCGCGGGTGCCGCCGTTGGCGTCGGCGATCTGCTGGAGCTTCTCCAGGTGTCGTTTGACGGCCGGTGCCTTGACCGAACGGCCGAAGGCCGCGGGGTCCGGTTCGGCGCTGGCGGAGGCGGCCGGAACGAAGGACAGGCTCATGGCCGAAGCCGCGGTGACCGCAGCCAGTAAGCCCTTGTACGCGCGTGCGCGCATGCGAAACTCCTCTAACAAGAGTGGAGCAGGAAATCCCCCGTGATCGCGATAATCGGAACGTAGTATGGGCGATCGCGATCTTTAAAGACCGGCTCCACATTCGTTATAGAGCGGAGTCGGATCAGCGTTCGGGGCGTTCCCCCGCGCCACTTGACGGTCGTGGCGTCACAGGCGTGGCGACTCACGGTCGTGTGCCGACACGTGCCCGGTCCGAGACCGTCCGTCCGGAAAGTTGCGCACCGTCCCTGGAGAAGCGAGGTTTGCCGGAGATGGCTATGGTCAGGTGCGATGGAACCGCGACGGCGGCGAACGGACTGCGGCGCATGAAGATCAGCTTTTCAGCCGGCCGCTCGCTCCGGCTAGCATCGCCGCAGTTCAGCGAGTCAATTCATTCTCAATCTCGGATAGGTACGCGATGTTCGCCAGATCGGTCTCATCGGGGCTCGCAGCCTCGGCGAACCAGGCGTCCAGGATCTCCTCGAGCAACGGCGCCGACGTCAGCCGGAGGCTGATCGCCAGCACGTTGGCGTCGTTCCACCGCCGGGCCCCGGCGGCCGTCGCCGCGTCCGGGCACAGGGCGGCCCGTACCCCCCGCACCTTGTTCGCCGCGATCGAGGCCCCGGTTCCCGTCCAGCAGCACACGACCGCCTGGTCCGCCACGCCGGAGGCGACGTCCTCGGCGGCCCGCGCGCAGCACCACGCCCAGTCGGCGCGCTCGTCGCTCACGGCACCGTGCGGGATCACCGTGTGCCCTCTTTTCTCGATCTCCGACACGAGGATGGAAGCCACGCCGTCAAGGCTGTCGGTGGCCAGTGAGATACGCATGACTCCGATTGTGGACACTGGAAGAGAAGATCGGTGACGCACCTGTAATGCGGAACGTGCAGAATCGCTGGCGGTGACGGAAATCAGAGACCGCGAGGAAGTGTCCCCCGCCGACGGCACGAAGCCGAGGACAGGCGGTGATCCCGCCGTGCTCGTCGTCGAGCCGCTGCTCCCGCAGCGGATCCGCAGGCCGTCCGACCTGCTGCGCTTCCTGGCGACCCTGCTCGGGCTCGTGGCCGTCGTGCTGCTCGCGCTCGTCGCGCAGAAGACGCTCAACGGACTCGAAGGCGACGTCATCGACGGCACGAACCGGGCGCCGTTCCTGCTCAGCGGCCTGGCCGGCGTGCTGAGCGGCGCCGCCATGCTGGGGGTGCCCACCGCCTACGCGATCGAGCGGGTGCTGCACCGCGACGGCCTGCGGGTCGCCGAGGGCCTCTTCGCGGCCATCGCGGGCATGGTCCTGTCCTTCGCCCTCGGCGAGTGGATCCTCAAGGCGGGCCCCGAGGACCTGCGGCTCCTGCTGACCGGCGGCAGGGAGGACGTCGAACCGCTCAACACGCTGCTCACCTCGATCATCGCCTACGTCACCGCGGTGCGCATATCCCGCCGCCCCACCTGGCGGGCGGCCATGTGGAGCGCGGTCGCGCTCAACGCCGTCGCGCTCTTCGCCGCGACGGCCGCCACCATCCTCGGCATCGTCGTCTCCATCCTCGTCGGCCTGGCCGTCGGCTACGCCATCCTGTACGGCATCGGCAGCCCCAACACCCGCCCGCCCGGCAGCGCGGTCGTCGCGGCACTCGCCAAACTGGGCTTCGACCCGGTCAAGGCACGCAGGCTGGACGACGACCACCAGAGCAGCAGGCGATACGCCGTCGGCCTCAGGAACGGCAACCGCCTCGACGTCACCGTCCTCGACCGCGACCGCCAGGTCGCAGGAGTGCTCTACCGCATCTGGCGCCGGATCCGGCTCAACACCGAGACCCGCCGCCGGGCCATCCGCTCCCTGCGCGCCGAGCTGGAGCGCGAGGCCCTGATGGCGTACGCCGCGCAGGCCGCGGGAGTCAGCACGCCCAGGCTCGTCGGCACCAGCGAGATCGGCACCGAGGCCGCGCTGCTCGCCTACGAGCACATCGCCACCCGCGCCCTCGACGACATCCCCGACGAGGAGATCGACGACAACCTGCTCGCCCAGATCTGGGAGCAGGTCCTGCTCCTGCAGGTCCAGCGGCTCGCCCACCGGCGGCTGACCGGCGACAGCATCCACGTCGACGGCGAGGGCCGGGTCGTCCTCATGGACGCCCGCAGCGGCGAGATCGCCGCCGGAGACCTCCTGCTCCGCCTCGACATCGCCCAGCTGCTCACCTACCTCAGCCTGCGCGTCGGCGCCGACCGCGCGGTCGCCGCCGCCGCGGCCGTCGCGGGCCCGAACACGCTGGCGGGCGCCCTCCCGCTGCTCCAGCGCATCGCGCTCACCCGCGAGACCAGGGCCGCTCTCAGCAAGGACAAGGAGCTGCTGACCGCGATCCGCGAGCGGATCGTCGCCCTCGAACCCAAGGTCGAGGCCAAGGAGGTCCGCCTGGAGCGCTTCCGGCCCAGGACCCTCATCACGATCATCGCCAGTGCCTTCGCCGCCTACTTCCTGGTCTACTACCTCACGCAGATCAACCTCAACATGATCACCTCGGCCAAGTGGGGCTGGACCGGGGTGGCGTTCGTCGCCGCGGCGCTGAGCTACGTCGCCGCCGCGCTGATGCTGAGGGGCTTCGTGCCCGAGAAACTCCCGCTGGGCCGTACGGTGCTCGTCCAGTTCGCCGGATCGTTCGTGAAACTGGTCGCCCCCGCGGCGGTGAGCGGCGTCGCCATCAACACCCGCTACCTGCAAAAACGCGGTATCCCCCCGGGGCAGGCGGTGGCCAGCGTCGGCGCCTCCCAGCTCATCGGCCTCGTCTCGCACATCATGCTGCTCCTGCTGTTCGCCTACATCACCGGCTCCAGCGCGGCCTCGTCGTTCACCCCGTCGCGCACGCTGGTGTTCGTCCTGCTGGCCGTGGCCGTGGTGATCCTGGTCATCATGAGCGTCCCGCCCCTGCGACGGCTGTTCACCTCGCGGCTCCGCTCACTGTTCTCCGGCGTGATCCCGCGCCTGCTGGACGTGCTCCAGACGCCCAGCAAGATCCTCGAGGGCTGCACCGGCACCCTGCTGCTGACGATCGCTTTCGTGAGCTGCCTCGACGCCTCCATCCGCGCCTTCGGCGGATCGCTCGACTTCGCCGCCGTCGCCATCGTCTTCCTCGCGGGCAACGCCATCGGCTCGGCGGCGCCGACCCCCGGCGGCCTCGGCGCCGTCGAGGCGTCCCTGTCCCTCGGCCTGACCCTGTCCGGCCTCCCCGGCGAGGTCGCGACCTCCGCCGTCCTGCTGTTCCGGCTGCTGACCTTCTGGCTGCCGGTGCTGCCCGGCTGGGCCTCGTTCACCTACCTGCAACGGCAGGAGGCCCTCTGATCCCGTGACGTCACGGGATCAGAGGGCCTCCCACCGGTCGGGAAAGGGCCTTCAGGCCTCGCTGGAGCGGGCCCAGCGGTTGACGCCCGACTCCACCGCGTCCCTGTCGATCTCCTCCAGCTCCTCGGCGGTGAACGACAGGTGGTTCACCGCCGCGACGTTGTCCTCCAGCTGCCGGACGCTGCTCGCGCCGACCAGCACCGAGGTCACCCGCCTGTCACGGAGCACCCACGCCAGCGCCATCTGCGCCAGGGACCGGCCGCGCCGCGCCGCGATCCCGTTGAGCGCCCGGACGTGTCGCATGGTCTCCTCGGTCAGCATCTCCGGGGTGAGGAAGTGCCCGAGGGAGGCGCGCGACCCCTCGGGGACGCCGTCGAGGTACCGGTCGGTCAGCATGCCCTGCGCCAGCGGCGAGAACGCGATGCAGCCCACGCCCTCCTCCTCCAGGACGTCCAGCAGCCCGTCCTCGATCCACCGGTTGAGCATCGAGTAGGACGGCTGGTGGATCAGCAGCGGCGTGCCCATCTCCCGCAGGATCCGCGCGGCCCGCGCGGTCTGCTCGGGGGAGTAGGAGGAGATCCCGGCGTACAGCGCCTTGCCGGACCGGACCGCCTGGTCCAGCGCGCCCATCGTCTCCTCCAGCGGCGTCTCCGGATCGAACCGGTGGCTGTAGAAGATGTCGACGTAGTCCAGGCCCATCCGCTCCAGCGATCGGTCCAGGCTGGACAGCAGATACTTGCGCGACCCCCACTCGCCGTAGGGGCCGGGCCACATGTCGTATCCCGCCTTGGTCGAGATGACCAGCTCGTCGCGGTATTTCGCGAAATCCTCCCGGAGGTGCCTGCCGAAGTTGGTCTCCGCCGAGCCGTACGGCGGGCCGTAGTTGTTGGCCAGGTCGAAGTGGGTCACCCCCAGGTCGAACGCCCTCCTGAGGACGGCCCGCTGCGTCTCGAAGGGCTTGTCGTCGCCGAAGTTGTGCCAGAGCCCCAGCGAGACCGCGGGCAGCTTGAGGCCGCTCCTGCCCACCCTCCGGTACGGCTGCCGCCCGTCGTACCTGTCGCCGTCCGCGACATAGGTCATCGGTCCACCTTGGCCGTGTCGAGGATCCAGGCCAGGACGAGTGCCTCCTCGCGCCAGGAGTCGTATCTCCCGCTGCGGCCGCCGTGCCCGGCGCCCATCTCCGTCTTGAGCAGGAACGGCCCGCCCCGCGCGGTGTCACGGAGCCTGGCGATCCACTTGGCCGGCTCGTGGTAAAAGACGCGGGTGTCGTTGAGGCTGGTGATCGCCAGGATCGGCGGATAGACCCGGTCGTCCACGTTCTCGTAGGGCGTGTACGACTTCATGTACTCGTACACGTCCGCGTTGTGCAGCGGGTCGCCCCACTCGTCCCACTCGATGACGGTCAGCGGCAGCGACGGGTCGAGGATCGTGTTCAGCGCGTCCACGAACGGCACCTCGGCGACCACGCCCGCGAACGTCTCCGGCGAGAGGTTGGCGACCGCCCCCATGAGCAGCCCGCCCGCCGAGCCGCCCCTGGCGATGACCGCGCTCGACCAGTTGGCCGCCCTGAGATGCTCGGCGGCGGCGACGAAGTCGCCGAAGGTGTTCTTCTTCTTCTGGAACTTGCCGTCCTCGTACCAGCGGCGCCCCATCTCACCGCCTCCCCTGACGTGCGCGATGGCGAAGACGAAGCCCCTGTCCAGCAGGCTCAGCCTGGCCACCGAGAACGACGGGTCGATCGAGATCTCGTAGCTGCCGTAGCCGTACAGCACGGTCGGCGCCGGGCGTTCCGTGCCCTTGCGCATCACGATCGAGATGGGCACGCGGGTGCCGTCGGCGGCGGTCGCCCACTCGCGGAACTGCTCGTAGTCGGCCGGGTCGTAGCCGCCGAGCACGGCCTTGCGCTTCAGCAGGATCAGCTCGTGCGTCCGCAGGTCGTAGTCGTAGACCGAGGGCGGGGTGACCATGCTGGTGTAGCCGAGACGCAGCCGCTCGCTGACGAACTCCGGGTTGCCCGACGGCGCCACGTCGTAGATCGGCTCGGGGAAGGAGATCTCGTACGGCTCGGCGCCCCCCGCCTCCCCGGACACCGCCGGCAGGATGCGGATGCCGGTCAGGCCGTCGCGGCGGAAGTGCACGACGGTGTGGCTCTGGAAGGCCTCGACGTTCAGGAGCCGGGTGTCGTCGCGGTGCTCGATCAGCGGGGTCCACTCACCGGGGGCGTCGGGCGGCGCGGTGGCCAGCTCGAAGTTCTCCGCGTCCCGGTTGTGCAGGATCAGGAAGCGGTCGCCCGCGTGGTCGAGGCCGTACTCGACCCCGGTCTCCCTGGCCCTGACGAGGCGGAACTCGCCCGTCGGATCGTCCGCCTCCAGGATGCGGACCTCGCTCGTGATCTTGCTGCCCGCCGAGAGCACGAGGTAGCGCTCACTGCGGCTCAGGCCGATGCCGATCCAGAACCGCTCGTCGCCCTCCTCGTGGACCAGCACGTCCTCCTCGGAGGAGGTGCCGATCGTGTGCCGGTGGACGCGGTTGGGCCGCCAGGCGTCGTCGACGGTCGTGTAGAAGAACGCGCTGCCGTCGGCCGCCCAGGCTCCGCCGTAGAAGATGCCGGGGATCTCGTCGTCGAGGGTCTCGCCGGTGGTGAGGTCCTTCACCCTCAGGGTGAAGCGCTCGTCGCCGGTGAAGTTGACGGAGTAGGCCAGCAGGGTGCCGTCGGGGCTGACCGAGCTGGTGCCGACGGAGAAGAAGTCGCTGTCCCCGGCCAGTTCGTTGCCGTCGAGCAGGATCTGCTCGCCGGGGAGCGCCTCGCCCGCCTTCAGCTCCGGAGGCGCGTCCCCGTCCGCCGCGACCCGGCACTGGATCCCGTACTGCTTGCCCTCCTCGGTACGGGAGTAGTACCACCAGCCGTTCTTCCGGCTGGGGACGGACAGGTCCGTCTCCAGGGTCCGGGACTTGATCTCCTGGAAGATCGTCTCCTGGAGGGGTTTCAGATGGGCGGTCGCCTGCTCGGTGTAGGTGTTCTCCGCTTCGAGGTAGGCGATCGTCTCGGGATCGTCCTTGACCGTCAGCCACGCGTAGTCGTCGACCACGGTGTCCCCGTGGTGTACGCGCTCGCTGGGAACCTTCTTCGCCGTAGGCGGTGTCTGGCTGCTCACCCAGCCGAGTCTATGTTTCCCGTCACGCCGATCACGGGCCTCTCACGGTCCTCTCGCAGGCGTCTCGCGGTCCTTTCGCGGCCCTCCCGTCGGCGGTGATCTTCCGTACGAGCTTCGCCGTTAGGTCCCGAGCGGTCTTCGAGGACTGCTAATGTTCTGGCGTCGGCAGGGTTCGGCACAAACCACTCCACTCACTCCGGTGATACCGGTGTGGCTTGTTCCGTGTTCGTCGGCGATCCCGTCAGACCAACGCTTTTGAAGATCGGTTCGCAGAGCCGCTCAGAGGCTGGTAAGTTTGAAGGGTTGCTCCGGAGACGGGGCGGTCTGAATTCCCCTCAGGCAAGCAAGATCGAATCAAATGGATCCGAACGGATCGGTTTGACACGAAAAAG
>NZ_JBFBCF010000056.1:0-39452 GCF_040683035.1 Streptosporangium sp. NPDC051022
CGCAGGGCGCGGCTGCGTAGTGCGACCACGCGGGCGCCGTCGGCCAGGGACAGGGCGCCGCACACGCAGGCCGCGGCGATCTCTCCTTGGGAGTGTCCGACCACCGCGACCGGTTCGACTCCCGCCGAGCGCCACAGCGCGGCCAGGGACACCATCACCGCCCACAGCACCGGCTGCACCACGTCGACACGGGCGAGCGCCGTCTCATCGTCGAGCGCGTCCAGCAGGGACCAGCCGGTGAACTCCGACAACGCGGCGGCGCACTCGGTCATCCGCTCGGCGAAGACCGGTGAGGAGGTGAGCAGTTCACGGCCCATGCCCACCCACTGCGACCCCTGACCAGGAAACACGAAAACCGGGCCACGAGTGCGGGACGCCGTGCCGAGAACGGTCGTGGGGTCCGGTTCGCCGGCGACCGTCGCGCTCAGCGAGTCGATCAGCTGAGCGGTGTCCTCCACCAGGTGGACGGAGCGCGACTCGAAGACCGAGCGCCGGGCCAGCCCCCGGACCACGTCCGCCACCGGCTGTTCCGGATGCGCACGCAGATGGGCGAGGAGGGAACCGGTCAGTTCCAGCAGCGCCTGGTCGGTCCGTGCGGACAGCGGAACGGCCACCGGCACCGGCCCGTCCGAGCTCTCCGGGTGTTCGGGCTCGGACCCCTGTTCCAGGACGACGTGCGCGTTGGTGCCGCTGACGCCGAACGAGGACACGGCGGAACGACGCGGACGGCCGGCCGTCGGCCACGGGACCTGCTCGGCGACCGGCACGACCTGTCCCGCCTGCCAGTCGACCTGACTGGTCGGCGCATCGACGTGCAGCGTGCGGGGCACGACGCCGTGCCGCATCGCCATCACCATCTTGATCACACCGCCGACACCCGCGGCGGCCTGGGAGTGGCCGATGTTCGACTTCAGCGAGCCCAGCCACAGCGGACGATCACGGTCCTGGCCATAGGTCGCCAGCAGCGCCTGCGCCTCGATCGGATCGCCAAGACGCGTGCCCGTACCGTGCGCCTCGACGACATCCACCTCCGAAGCCGACAGACCGGCACTCGCCAACGCGGCACGAATGACGCGCTGCTGTGACGGTCCGTTCGGCGCGGTCAGGCCGTTGGAGGCGCCGTCGGAGTTCACCGCGCTGCCGCGCAGTACGGCCAGCACCGGGTGACCGTTGCGTCGCGCGTCGGAAAGCCGCTCCAGCACGAGCACACCCGCGCCCTCGGACCAGCCGGTGCCGTCGGCCGCGTCGGAGAACGCCTTGCACCGGCCGTCCACGGACAGCCCGCCCTGGCGGGAGAACTCGACGAAGATCTCCGGGGTGGCCATCACGGTCACCCCACCGGCGAGTGCGAGCGAGCACTCCCCCGACCGCAGCGCCTGCGCCGCCAGGTGCATCGCCACCAGCGACGACGAACACGCCGTGTCCACCGTCAGCGACGGCCCCTCCAGACCGAACGTGTAGGCGATCCGCCCCGACAGCACGCTGGAGGCACGGCCGATCCCCACATGCCCGGCGAGCTCGGCCGGCGTGTCGAACCGCGTGCCGTACTCCTGGGCGAACGCGCCGACGAAGACACCGGTCGCCGAGCCCCGCAGCGACGACGGATCGATCCCGCCCCGCTCCAGCGCCTCCCACGACACCTCCAGCAGCAGCCGCTGCTGCGGATCCATCGCCAGCGCCTCACGCGGCGAGATCCCGAAGAACTCCGGGTCGAAGTCGGCGGCGTTGTGCAGGAAGCCGCCGAACCGGGTGGCGCTGGTGTCGACGCGGTCCGGATCGGTGTTCGCCAGCCTCGCGAGGTCCCAGCCGCGGTCGGCCGGGAACGGCGTCACCGCGTCCACACCATCGCGCACCAGCGCCCACAACTCCTCCGGCGACCCCACGCCCCCGGGAAACCGGCACCCCATCGCCACGATCGCGACCGGCTCGTCCACCGGCACCACCGGCGACACGACCACCGGCGGCGCGGCCGGGGCGGGAGCACCCAGCAGCGAACCCACGTGGTCGGCGACGGCGCGAGGCGTCGGGTGGTCGAAGACGGTCGTCGCGGGCAGCCGCAGGCCGGTGGCGGCGTCGAGACGGTTGCGCAGTTCCACCGCGGTCAGCGAGTCGAAGCCCAGTGAGCGGAACTCCTGTGCCGGGTCGACGCCGCTCGCGTCCCGGTGCCCGAGCACCGCCGCGGTGATCTCCACGATCAGGTCGAGCAGAACCCTGTCCCGCTCGGCCCGCGACATGGCCGGAAGCCTGCCCGCCAGGGACGTCGCGGTGGCGCGCCTGGCGCGCCGGCGGGCGGTGCGCAGCAGCGGCGAGTCCACGGTGGACCTGTCGAGGGCGATGGGCACCAGTACGGCCTCGTCGCGGCCGAGCGCCGCGTCGAACAGCCCGAGTCCGTCCGTGGCCGACAGCGGGACGATGCCGGCGCGGGCCAGCCGCGCGTGGTCGGCGTCCGACAGCGAGCCCGTCATCGAGCCCTCGACGTCCCACGGCCCCCACGCGAGAGAGCGTGCCGGCAGCCCTTCGGCCCTCCGCCGCTGGGCGAGGGCGTCCAGGGCCGTGTTGGCCGCGGCGTAGTTGGCCTGGCCCGGGTTGCCGAGGATGCCGGATCCAGACGAGAACAGCACGAACTGGGCCAGGTCCATGTCCGCGGTGAGGTCGTGCAGGTGCTGGGCGGCGGTCGCCTTCGGCGCGAGCACGTCGCGCAGACGCCGCGGGGTCAGCGATTCGACCAGTCCGTCGTCGATGACGCCGGCGGCGTGCACCACGGCGGTGAGCGGGTGCGCGGCCGGGACACGCGCGAGCGCGGCCTTGAGCGCCTCGCGGTCGGTGACGTCACACGCGACGACGTCGACCTCGGCCCCGGACAGCTCCAGCGGGCGTCCGCCCCGGCTGAGCAGCAGCAGCCTGCGCACCCCGTGCTCGGCGACCAGGTGCCGGGCCAGCAGACCGCCGAGCGCGCCGGTACCGCCGGTGATGAGCACGGTGCCGTCCGGGTCGAGCGGGGCGGGCACGGTCAGCACGACCTTGCCGATGTGCTTGGCCTGGCTGATGTGGCGGAACGCGGCGGGAGCGCGCCGGATGTCCCAGGTGGTGACCGGAAGCGGCGTGAGCGCTCCGGCCTCGAACAGGCCGACGAGTTCGGCGAGCATCGCGGCCACGCGGTCGGGCCCGGTGTCGGTGAGGTCGAACGACTGGTAGCGGACACCGGGATGGGCGCGGGCGACCTCCCGCGGGTCGCGCAGGTCGGTCTTGCCCATCTCGACGAACCGGCCGCCACGTGGCAGCAGACGCAGCGAGGCGTCGACGAACTCCCCGGCCAGCGCGTCCAGCACGACGTCGACACCGTGGCCGAAACGCTGCTCGAACTCCAGGGTGCGCGATGAGGCGATCCGCTCGGCGGGCACGCCCAGCGCGCGCACCGCCTCCCACTTGGCCGGACTGGCGGTGGCGTACACCTGGGCGCCGCTGTGGTTGGCCAGCTGCACCGCGGCCATGCCGACCCCACCGGCCGCGGCGTGGATCAGTACGGACTCCCCGCGGCGGAGGCCGGCCAGCCCGAGCAGCGCGTGGTGGGCGGTCAGAAAGGCGATCGGCACGGACGCGGCCGTCGCGAACGACCAGCCGCACGGGATGCGGGCCAGCATCCGCCGATCCGCCACCGCTCCGGGACCGAACGCGCCGGGCACGATGCCGAACACCCGGTCGCCGACGGCCAGGTCCGGCACCCCCGGGCCGACCTCGGTGACCACGCCGGCCGCTTCGTTGCCCATCTCGGCGGCGCCGGGGTAGACGTCCAGCGCGATCAGCACGTCACGGAAGTTCAGCCCGGCCGCGCGGACCGCGATCCGCACCTGGCCGGGCCCGAGGGGCTCGCGGCCGACCGGTGTGAAGGTCAGGCCGTCCAGCGTCCCCTTCGGAGCCACGTCCAGACGCCAGCACTCGTGGCCGGCGGGTGGCCGCAGCACGTCGTCGTCCGTCACGGGTACCAGCCGGGGCACGAGGACGTCGCCCCGGCGGAGCGCGATCTGCGGTTCGCCGAGGGTCACCGCACGGGCGATCGCGGCGGTGGAGTCGGGGTGTCCGTCGTGGTCGAGCAGGACGAAGCGCCCGGGTTGCTCGGCCTGCGCCGTCCGCAGCAGTCCCCAGATCGGAGCCGCGGCGACGTCGACGGCCAGGCCCGCGTCCCCGGCGTCCCCGGTCGAAACGGCGTTGCGGGTGGTGACGACGAGGGTACCGCCCGGCTGCTTCAGCCAGTCCTGCACGAGTTCCAGCGCCTCGTCCACGGATCGGGGTGCCACGACGGCGGGTTCGGCCTCGGCCTGCTCGGACTCCACGGCCGGGGCGGCGGTCCACTCGACGCGGTACAACCGCTGGTCGTCTCGCCGGACGGCCCGCAGCGCCAGCGCGGACACCGAGGCGACCGGAACGCCGATCCGGTCCGCGAGCTCGACCGCCACGGTCTGGTCGGCCGTCGCTGACAGGCGCACGCGAAGTGTGTCGGTGCCCGGGGCGTGCACGGTGACGTCGGTCCAGGAGAAGGGCAGCCGTCCGGCGACGGTACCGCCGAGCAACCCGGCCGCGTGCAGCGCGGAGTCGAGCAGCGCCGGGTGCAGGCCGTACCGGGCGGCCGGGACGCCGCTGTCGAGGCTCACCTCCGCGAACACCTCGGACACCTCGCCATCGCGCCGCCAGGCGCGTCGCAGCCCCTGGAAGGCGGGCCCGTAGGCGAAGTCGGCGGCGGCCAGCGTCGGGTAGAGATCGGCCACATCGACGGCTTCGGCGCCGGGGGGCGGCCACTCCGTGAGGTCGGCGGCGGCACGGTGCTCAGCGGCCGGGGCGAGAGTACCGCTGGCGTGGCGGGTCCAGGGTTCGTCGCCGCGGCGCGCGTGGACGGTGAAGGCGCGGTGGCCCGACTCGTCGGGTTGTTCGACCCAGAACTGCCACTGCACCGGGCCGTCGGCCGAGAGCGCGAGGCGCGCCTCGATGATCAGCTCCGCGACACGGGGACAGCCGGTGCGGGCGCCCGCGTACAGGGCCGCGTCGAGGAAGGCGGTGGCGGGAACGAGGATCTCACCGGCCACAACGTGATCGGCCAGCCATCCCGGCGCCGTATCGGACAGCGTGCCACGCAACAGGGTGCCGCCGGCACCGGGCAGGTCGGACACCTCGGGCAGCAGCGGGTGACCGTCGCGGTCCCGCTGGCGGGAAGGGGTCAGCCAGTAGCGTTCGTGTTGGAAGGCGTAGGTCGGGAGGTCGACGACGTTTCCCTCGCCCAGCATCTGGCGCCAGTCGATGTGGACGCCGCGGACGAACAACTCCCCCGCCGCGGCGAGCAACGACTCCACCTGCGGGCGGTCGGGCCGCTGCGTGGGGATGGCTCCGGTCAGCCCGGACAGGACACCGTCAGGGCCGATCTCGCACAGTACAGAGGCGTTTGACGCTTTGACGCCGTCGGCGAAGCGTACGGTGGCCCGTACGTGTTCCACCCAGTAGCCGGCCGTGCACACCTGCTCCGGGGTGGCGGTCTGGCCGGTGACGTTGGAGATCAGGGTGAGTCGTGGCGGGTGGAACTCCACCCGCTCCATCACCCGGCGGAAGTCCTCCAGCATCGGTTCGGTCAAGGGTGAGTGGAAGGCGTGACCCACCGCCAGGCGGCGCCACCGCTCGAACCGGCCCGCGACCGCCAGGACGTCCTCTTCCGCGCCGGAGACGACCACCGATCCCGGGCCGTTGACCGCAGCGATGGACACCCTGCCCGCCAGCACCGGCAGTACGTCGTCCTCGGACACCGGCAGGGCCACCATCGCGCCAGGTTCGAGGGCCTGCATCAGCCGGGCCCGTTCCGTCACGATCAGGCAGGCGTCCTTCAGGGAGAACATCCCGGCGATGTGGGCGGCGGTGATCTCACCCAGCGAATGCCCCATCACCACGTCCGGCCGCAGACCCCAGGACTCGAGCAACCGGTACAGGGCCACCTCGAAGGCGAACAGCGCGGGTTGGGCGAACTCCGTGCGCGACAGGTCGCCTTCTGCCCAGGTCTGTCCCGTGACCTCTCCGAACGCCTGCACGACCGCGTCGAACGCCTCCGCGAACACCGGGAACACCCCGGCCAGCTCACACCCCATGCCCGCCCGCTGCGAACCCTGACCCGCGAACAACACCGCCAACCGGCCCTCATCGGCCTTACCCGTCACCACACCGGCCGCCGCGCGCCCGCCGAGCACGGCGTCAAGTCCGGCGAGCAGTTCGCCACGGTCCGCAGCGACGATCACCGCGCGGTGTTCCAGCGCGGCGCGGGCGGTCGCCAGCGACCACGCCACGTCCCGCAGGCCGACCTCGCCGGTGGTGAAGTCCCGCAGCCTCTCGGCCTGCGCCCGCAACGCCTCCGGCGTACGCCCCGACAGCATCACCGGCACCGGACCCGAGTCCGGCGTCGGCTCGACGGGCGCCTCCTCCGTCTCCTCGGCCGACTCCAGCACGACATGCGCGTTCGTACCGCTCACCCCGAACGCCGACACACCGGCACGGCGCGGACGTTCCAGATCCGGCCACTCCACCGGCGACGTCAGCAGACTGACCTTTCCCGACGACCAGTCCACATACGGCGTCGGTTGATCGGCGTACAGAGTGCGCGGCAGCACGCCGTGCCGCATCGCCATCACCATCTTGATGACGCCGCCGACACCCGCGGCGGCCTGCGAGTGGCCGATGTTCGACTTCAGCGAGCCCAGCCACAGCGGACGATCACGATCCCGGCCGTAGGTCGCCAGCAACGCCTCCGCCTCGATCGGGTCGCCCAGCCGCGTACCGGTGCCGTGCGCCTCCACGACGTCGACGTCGGAAGTGGACAGCCCGGCCGAGTCCAGCGCCGCCCGGATCACCCGCTGCTGGGCCAGGCCGTTCGGCGCGGTCAGGCCGTTGGACCGGCCGTCGGAGTTCACCGCCGATCCGCGCACCACGGCCAGCACCCGGTGCCCCAGCCGCCGCGCCTCCAACAGCGGCTCGACGAGCAGGACGCCGACCCCCTCGGCCCAGATCGTGCCGTCGGCGTCGGCGGAGAACGGCTTGCACCGGGCGTCCTCCGCCAGCCCGCGCTGCCGGGAGAACTCCACGAACGGCAGCGGCGAGGACATCACCGACACCCCCGCTACCAATGCCGCGGTGCACTCCCCCGACCGCAGTGACCGTCCGGCCATGTGCAGTGCGACCAGCGACGACGAGCACGCCGTGTCCACGGTGAGCGCCGGGCCCTCCAGGCCGAGGACGTACGCCAGCCGCCCGGACGCCACGCTGCCGCCGATGCCGGTCAGCACGTAGCCGTCGACCTCCTCCGGGGCCTGCCCCGGATCGCCGCCGTACTCCTGGTGCGCGGCGCCCACGAACACGCCGACCCGGCTGCCGCGCACCGACCTCGGGTCGATCCCGGCGCGTTCGAACACCTCCCACGAGGTCTCCAGCAGCAGCCGCTGCTGCGGGTCCATCGCCAGCGCCTCACGCGGCGAGATCCCGAAAAAGGCCGCGTCGAACTCGGCGGCGTCGTGCAGGAAACCGCCCTCCCGGACGTAGGTCGTGCCGGGGCCGCCGTTCGGATCGTAGATCCGCTCGGTCGCCCACCCCCGGTCGGCCGGGAACGGGGAGATCGCGTCCCGGCCCTGCTCGACCAGCTCCCACAACTGCTCGGGCGATGCCACACCGCCCGGGTAGCGGCAGCTCATGCCGATGACGGCGAGTGGTTCTGTCTGGGCGGCGGCGATCTCGGCGATCTCCCGGCGCAGCCGCTCGGTCTCCTTCATGGCGGCGCGCAGGGCCGCAGCGACTCGGTCCTCAGCCATGGTCATCTGCTCCATCACAGGGGAATCGGGGGGCTTGCTCGCGGGGGTTCACTCACAGGGGCTTGCCGTCGAGCGCGGCCCGCACCAGATCCTCGAGGTCCATCGTGTCGATGTCGTCGTCCTGCGGCGCGGCGCCCAGGGCGTCCCCGGCCGCGAGGCCGAGCAGCCGGTCGAGCAGTCCCGCCTCCCGTAGCCGGGAGATCGGCAGGCCGGCCAGCAGCGCGCGGATCTCGGCGTCTTCGGCCGTCTCCCGCGCGGTCCGCGCGTCGTCCCCACCAAGCAGTTCCGACAGGTGGTCGGCCAGCGTGAGCACCGACGGCCGTTCGAACACCACGGTCACCGGCAGCGGCACCCCTGTGCGCGAGCTGAGCGCGTTGCGCAGGTCGACCGCGGCCAGCGAGTCCATGCCCAGCTCGGAGAACGGCGTCTCCACGTCGATCGCCTGCTCACTGCCGTGCCCGAGCGCGGCCGCGACCTGGCCGCGCACCAGTGAGCGCAGCCGTGCCGTCCGGTCGGCCCCGCTGAGCGCACGCAGCTCACCTAGCTCACCGCGCACGTCGTCCTCGCCGGCCCGCGCGGGTACGGGCGCGAACGCGGCGAGCAGCGGTGAGGGCCGGGCGGACGTGAACGCCTGCAGGAAGCGATCCCAGTCCACGTCGGCGACGGTCACCTCCGAGCCGCCCCCTTCGACGGCCTCGCGCATCGCCCGCAGCGCGACGTCCGGCCGCAGTCCGCGCAGTCCGCGACGGCGCAGGTAGTCGGCCAGGTCGTTGTCCTCGCCCATGCCTCGGCCCGCCCAGGGTCCCCACGCGATGGACACCGCGTGCACACCCGCCGCGCGGCGCAGCGTGGCAAGGCCGTCGAGGAAGGCGTTCGCGGCCGCGTAAGCCGACTGACCGCCGCTGCCCCACACCCCCGCGATGGAGGAGAACAGCACGAACGCGTCGAGTGAGTCGTCGTCGAACAGCTGGTCCAAGACCACCGCGCCGATCACCTTGGCCGCGGTGATCCGGGCGAACTCGAGCAGGTCGAGGTCGGCGATCGGCGTCTGCTGCGCGAGACCGGCGGCGTGCACGACGGTACGGAACTCCGCGCCCTGTTCACGCGCTTGACGGACGACCGTCTCCAGCGCGGCGTAATCGGTCACGTCGCAGGCGACGGCCTCGGCTGCGGCGCCCAGTTCCGCCAGCTCGGCCAGGAGTTCACCGGCACCGGGAGCCTCCGGTCCGGAGCGGCTGACCAGCAGCAGTCGTTCGGTGCCGTTGCGGGCGAGCCAGCGTGCGACCTGCGCGCCCAGTCCCCCGGTACCACCGGTGATCAGCGCGGTGCCACGCGGGCGCCAGGCTCCCCGGGCGGCGCCGTTCTTGCCGGCACCGCTTTTGACGGTACGGACGATCCGCCGCCCGTACACGCCGTCGGCGCGGATGGCCACCTGGTCCTCGCCGCCGCCGAGCACGGCGGTGAACCGCCGGGCCGTACGGTCGTCGAACGTCGCGGGCAGATCGACCAGGCCACCCCAGCGGAGCGGGTGCTCCAGGGCCACCACCCGGCCGAGGGCCCAGACACCGCACTGTTCGACGGCGCCGAGAGGTTCGTCACCGACCGCGACTGCGCCACACGTGCCGAACCACAGCGGCGCCTCCACCTCGGCGTCGCCGAGCGCCTGGACGAGCAGGTGGGTGAGCGCTCCGCCCACGGCCAAGCCGGGGTGGGCCGGGTGCAGGGCGGCGTCGAGCGCCAGCAGGGAGAAGACGCCGGCTGGCACGGGAATCTCCCGGAGACGCCGCGCGATCGACGCACGGTCATCGTCCGCGCCGACGAACAGCTCGACGGTGCCGGAGCCCAACCGCGTCGCGCAGGCACGGACCAGGTCGTGCCGCTCGAATCCGACCGGCGCGATCAGCAGCCATGGTCCGCCGATCTCGGCGGGGGGCTGGTCGTCCAACCGCTCCCAGGTGGGGTGGTAACGCAGATCGTCCGTGGATTCCGTCGTCCTGTGCCCGGATTCGAGCCAGTAGCGTTCGTGTTGGAAGGCGTAGGTCGGGAGGTCGACGACGTTTCCCTCGCCGAGCATCTGGCGCCAGTCGATGTGGACACCGCGGACGAACAACTCCCCCGCCGCGGCGAGCAACGACTCCACCTGCGGGCGGTCGGGCCGCTGCGTGGGGATGGCTCCGGTCAGTCCGGACAGGACACCGTCAGGGCCGATCTCGCACAGTACAGAGGCGTTCGATGCTTTGACGCCGTCGGCGAAGCGTACGGTGGCCCGTACGTGTTCCACCCAGTAGCCGGCCGTGCACACCTGCTCCGGGGTGGCGGTCTGGCCGGTGACGTTGGAGATCAGGGTGAGTCGTGGCGGGTGGAACTCCACCCGCTCCATCACCCGGTGGAAGTCCTCCAGCATCGGTTCGGTCAGGGGTGAGTGGAAGGCGTGTCCGACCGGGAGGCGGCGCCACCGTTCGAACCGGGAGGCGACCGCCAGGACGTCGTCTTCGGCGCCGGAGACGACCACTGATTGCGGGCCGTTGACCGCCGCGATGGACACCCGGCCCGCCAGCAGCGGCACTACCTGATCCTCTGGTACGGGCAGGGCGACCATGGCGCCGGGTTCGAGGGCCTGCATCAGCCGGGCCCGCTCCGCCACCACCAGGCAGGCATCCCGCAGAGAGAACACCCCCGCGACGTGAGCGGCGGTGATCTCACCCAGCGAATGCCCCATCACCACGTCCGGCCGCAGACCCCAGGATTCCAGCAACCGGTACAGGGCCACCTCGAAGGCGAACAGCGCGGGTTGGGCGAACTCCGTGCGCGACAGGTCGCCTTCTGCCCAGGTCTGTCCCGTGACCTCGTCGAACGCCTGCACGACCGCGCCGAACGCCTCCGCGAACACCGGGAACACCCCGGCCAGCTCACACCCCATGCCCGCCCGCTGCGACCCCTGACCCGCGAACAACACCGCCAGACGTCCGCCGGTGACCTTGACACCGTGCGCGTTGTCCAATCCGGACAGCAGGTCCTGCCGCGTCGAGGCCACGAAGGCGGCTCGGTACTCGAAGGCGGTTCGGGCCGTCGCCAGCGACCAGGCGAGGTCCCGCACGTTCACGCCGGACTCGGCGAAGTCCCGGAGCCTTCGGATCTGGTCGGCCAGGGCTTGCGGTGTGCGACCGGACAGCACCACCGGTACCGGCTTCGAGTCCGGTGTCGGCTCGACCGGCGCTTCCTCCGTCTCCTCGGCCGATTCCAGCACGACATGCGCGTTCGTACCGCTCACCCCGAACGCCGACACACCGGCACGGCGCGGACGCCCCGGATCCGGCCACTCCACCGGCGACGTCAGCAGGCTGACCGCCCCCGACGACCAGTCCACGTGCGGGGACGGGTTCTCCGCGTGCAGTGTGCGAGGCAGCACGCCGTGCCGCAGGGCCATCACGGACTTGATCACACCGGCGACCCCGGCCGCCGCCTGGGTGTGCCCGATGTTGGACTTCAGCGAGCCCAGCCACAGCGGGCGGTCACGGTCCCGGCCGTACGTGGCGAGCAGCGCGTCCGCCTCGATCGGGTCGCCCAGCGCGGTTCCCGTGCCGTGCGCCTCCACCAGGTCGACGTCCGAGGCGGCCAGACCGGCGTTCGCGAGCGCGGCCCGGATCACCCGCTGCTGGGCCAGGCCGTTCGGCGCGGTCAGGCCGTTGGACGCGCCGTCGGAGTTCACCGCCGAGCCGCGCACCACGGCCAGCACCCGGTGCCCCAGCCGCCGCGCGTCCGACAGGCGTTCCAGCACGAGCATGCCCGCCCCCTCGGACCAGCCGGTGCCGTCGGCGCCGACGGAGAACGCCTTGCACCGGCCGTCCGCCGCGAGCCCCCGTTGCCGTGCGAACTCCACGAACACGCCGGGGTTGGCCATCACGGTGGCGCCGCCCGCGAGTGCGAGCGAGCATTCTCCGAGTGACAGCGACTGCGCCGCCAGGTGCAGCGCCACCAGTGACGACGAGCACGCCGTGTCCACGGTGATCGCCGGGCCCTCCAGGCCCAGCACGTAGGCGATGCGGCCGGACGCCACCGCGCTGATGGTGCCGGTGAGCAGGTGCCCTTCCTGGTCGGGTGAGGATTCGTGCAGCCGCGGGCCGTAGTCCTGGGCCACGGCGCCGACGAAGACGCCGACCCTGTCGCCGCGCAGCGTGGTGGCGTCGATCCCGGCCCGTTCCAGTGCCTCCCACGAGGTCTCCAGCAGCAGCCGCTGCTGCGGGTCCATCGCCAGCGCCTCACGCGGTGATATCCCGAAGAAACCCGCGTCGAACTCGGCGGCGTCGTGGATGAAACCGCCGTGGCGCACCGACTCCGGGAGCCGGTCGAGGTCCCAGCCGCGGTCGGTGGGCAGGCCCGTGATCGCGTCCGCGCCTCGCTGGAGGAGATCCCACAGCTGTTCCGGCGAGCCGACTCCGCCGGGGAACCGGCAGGCCATGCCGACGATGGCGATCGGCTCACCGGACACGGCCGCCGGTGGCGCGCTGACGGCGTCCGGCTCGGCTCCGCCGAGGTGACGGGCGAGGTCGTGCACCGTCGGGTGACTGAAGATCGCCGTGACCGGCACGGTGACCCCGGTTGCCGCGGTGAGCCGGTTGCGCAGCTCCAGCGCGGTCAGGGAGTCCAGACCGAGTTCCTTGAACGCCTTGCCCGGGTCCACGTCGTCGACATCCGCCATCCGGAGCACATCGGCGACCTGGGCGCGGACGACCTCCACGAGGTCCTGCGGGGCGGCCGGTCGTCCGGCATGCGGCCGCTGCGGGATGGCCACGCCGCGCCGGGCGCGGGAGTCGCCGCCGGTCAGCCAGTAGTGCGAACGCTGGAACTCGTAGGTGGGCAGGGCGACGCGCACCCCGCCGGAACCGAGCACGGCGGTGATGTCCAGCGCGAAGCCGTTGGTGTGCAGCCGCGACAGGGCGGCGAGGAATTTACGCAGGTCGCCCTCGTCGCGGCGGAGCGTTCCGTTGGCGAGCACGTCCACGCCGGCTTTCTCGGCGATGGCCTCGATCGCCGGTGTGAGCACCGGATGTGGCGAGATCTCGACGAACACCCGGTAGCCCTCGCTGATCAGCAGCTCGGTCACGTCGGCGAAGCGCACGAGGTGGCGCAGGTTGCCGTACCAGTACTCCGGGTCCAGTCCCGCCGTGTCGACGGCCTCGACGGCGACGCTGGAGTAGAACGGCAGGCCGCACGAACGGGGGCGCAGGCCCTCCAGTCGCGTCAGCAGCGGTTCCCGCAGCACCTCGACGGCGGGTGAGTGCGAGGCGAACGCCGCGGGGATCCGGCGTGCCTTCACGCCCTCGGCCGACAGCTCCGCGATCAGCTCCTCCAGTGCCGGGCCTTCACCGGAGACCGCGACCGAGGCGGGGCCGTTGATCACCGACAGCCATATCCGGCCCTCCCAGCGGGCCAGCCGGGGACTCAGGTCGTCGGCGGACATCGCGACGGACACGATGCCGGTGTCGTCCAGGCCTTCGGCGGCGAGCCTGCTGCGTACGACGATCACCCGCGCCGCGTCCTCGAGGGAGAGCGCACCGGCCACGCAGGCTGCGGCGACCTCCCCCTGGGAGTGGCCGACGACGGCCTCGGGCTCGACGCCGTAGGAGCGCCACAGCTCGGCCAGCGACACCACGATGGAGAACAGCACCGGCTGCAGGACCTCGGTGTCGGCGATGGACGGCGCGCCGGGCTCGGCGCGCACCACGGAGAACAGGTCCCAGCCGACGAGGGGCCGCAGCGCCTGGGCGCACTCGGTCATCCGGGCGCGGAACACCGGGGCCGTGTCGAGCAGGTCGACGGCCATGCCCTGCCACTGGCCGCCCTGCCCGGAGAAGACGAACACCACGCCGGAGCGGGGCCGGGCCAGTCCGGTCACCGCGTTGTGCGGAGTACGGCCTCGCGCGAGGCCGTCCAGCCCGTCGAGCAGCTCGTCCCGGTCGGCGGCGATGACCGCGGCGCGCTGGTCCAGGTGGGCGCGCGTGGTCGCCAGCGATCGGGCGAGGTCGGGCAGCGGGATCGTGTCGTCGGCGCCGAGGTGGTCGCGCAGCCGCGCGGCCTGGGCTCGCAGTGCGGCGGGCGTGTGACCCGACAGCAGGAAGGGACGCGGTGCAGGTTCCTCGGCGGCTGCGGGCACCGCCTCCGGAGCGGGCGGCGCCTCCTCGATGATCACATGGGCGTTGGTGCCGCTGATGCCGAATGAGGAGACGCCCGCCCGGCGGGGGCGCGGGCCCGCCGGCCACTCGGTGGTCTCGGTGAGCAGCCGGGCCGAGCCCCGGGTCCAGTCCACCGCGGGGGTGGGTGCCTCGATGTGCAGGGTGCGCGGCAGCCGCCCGGCTTGCAGGGCGCACACCATCTTGATCACACCGGCGGCACCGGCCGCCGCCTGGGTGTGCCCGATGTTGGACTTCAGCGACCCGATCAGCAGCGGACGTTCCCGGTCGCCGCCGTAGGCGTCCAGCAGTGCCGACGCCTCGATCGGGTCGCCGAGCGCGGTGCCGGTGCCGTGCGCCTCGACGGCGTCCACCTCCGACGGCAGGAGTCCGGCGTCGGCCAGCGCCTGGCGGACGAGGGCGCGCTGGGCGGTGCCGCTGGGCGCGGTCAGGCCGTTGGAGGCGCCGTCGGAGTTGATCGCCGAGCCGCGGACGAGGGCCAGTACCGGGTGCCCGAGCCGGCGTGCGTCCGACAGCCGCTCCACCAGCAGCATGGCCACGCCCTCGGACCAGCCGGTGCCGTCGGCGTCGGCGGAGAACGCCTTGCAGCGGCCGTCGGCGGCCAGGCCGCGCTGCCGGGAGAACTCGATGAAGATCTCGGGCGTCGACATCACCGTCACCCCGCCGGCCAGGGCCATCGAGCACTCGCCCGATCGCAGCGCGCGGACCGCGAGGTGCAGGGCCACCAGCGAGGACGAACACGCGGTGTCCATCGCGATCGTCGGCCCCTCCAGGCCGAAGGCGTAGGCGATCCGGCCGGCGTTGACGCTCGCGGCGTTACCGGTGAGCAGGAAGCCCTCGAGGCCGTCGGCCTCCTCGTTCCAGCGGGGGCCGTAGCGCTGGTCCATGACGCCGACGAACACGCCCGTCTTGGTGCCGCGCAGCGAACCGGCGGCGATTCCGGCACGCTCGAACGCCTCCCACGAGGTCTCCAGCAGCAGCCGCTGCTGCGGGTCCATGGCCAGTGCCTCACGCGGCGAGATGCCGAACAGCGCCGCGTCGAACTCGCCCGCGTCGTAGAGGAAGCCGCCTCTGTCCGTGCTGGAGCGGCCGCTGCGTTCGGGGTCGGGGTCGTACAGTTCCGCGATGTTCCAGCCGCGGTCGTCGGGGAAGCCGCCGATGGCGTCACGGCTGTCGGCGAGCAGCCGCCAGAGGTCCTCGGGCGAGCGGACGTCGCCGGGCAGGCGGCAGCTCATCGCGACGATGGCGATCGGGTCGTCCTGGGAGGTCGTACCGCGCGCCTGCCCGGCCGGGCCGGGGTGTGCGTCCGGGGTGCCCGCCAGGTGGTCGGCCAGCCGTTGGCTGGTGGGGTGGTCGTAGAGCAGCGTGGCGGGCACGGGAAGGCCGGTGGCGGCGGTGAGACGGGCGCCGATCTCCGTGGCGATGGCCGAGTCCACGCCAAGCTCGCGGAAGGTGCGATGCGCGGGCACGGCGTCGGGCCCGTCATGGCCCAGCGCGGCGGCGACGGTCGAGGCGACCAGGCGTTCGGTGATCCGCCGGCGTCCCCCGCCGGTGACGCCCGCGTCCGGGGCCGCCGGGGCCGCCTGGGGCCCGGTGCCGGTGGCCGGGGACTCGACGGGCGCGGTGGGGTCACCGTGGAGCCAGTGGGGCCGGCGCTGGAAGGCGTACCCCGGCAGTGCGACCGTGGTGGCGCCGCCCGCCCAGAGTGCCCGCCAGTCGATCTCGACGCCGTGCACGTGGGCCGCGCCGAGCGCGGCGTGCCACCGGGCCGGGCCGCCCTCGTCGCGGCGCAGGGTCGCCAGCACCGTGGCGTCGTGGCCGGCGGCCTGCGCGGTCTGCTGCATCGGGACGGCCATCACCGGGTGCGGGCTGACCTCGATGAAGGTGTCGATCCCGTCGGCCAGCGCCGCCTGCGTCGCCTGCTGGAACCGCACGGGCTCACGCAGGTTGCGGTACCAGTAGGCGCCGTCCAGCGCGTCGGTGTCGAAGCGGCCGCCGGTCACTCCCGCGTAGAACGGCACCTGTCCCGAAACGGGAGTGAGCGTCCCGAGTTCGGCCAGCAGTGGTTCACGGAGCGGTTCCACCATCGGAGAGTGGGAGGCGAAGGCCGCCGGGATGCGCTGGGCCCGCACGTCCTGGGCCGTCAGCTCCTCGACCAGTTCGTCGATGGCCGCCGCCTGCCCGGACACGACGACCGACCCCGGCCCGTTGATCACTGACAGCCACAGGCGGCCCGGCCGGCGTTCCAGGCGGGGCCGCAGCTCGTCGGCCGCCATCACGACCGATGCCAGTGCGCCCTGACCGGCCAGCAGTTCGGCGGCCAGGCGGCTGCGCACGGACACCACGCGTGCCGCCTCCTCCAGCGACAGCGCGCCCGCGACATGGGCGGCGGCGATCTCGCCTTGGGAGTGGCCGATCACCGCGGCGGGCCGGACGCCGTGGGCCTGCCACAGCTCGGCCAGCGACACGGCCACCGCGAACAGCACGGGCTGTACGACGTCGACGGATTCGATGCCGGGTGCGCCGGGTGCGCCGCGCAGTACCGAGATGACGTCCCAGCCCGTGTGAACGGCCAGCGCGTCGGCGCAGCGGCGCATGGCGGCGCGGAAGGTCTCGTCGGAGTCGATCAGGTCGACGGCCATGCCCGGCCACTGGCCGCCCTGCCCGGAGAAGACGAACGCGACCCGCCGCGGCGCTGCGGCGATGCCGGTGCGTACCAGGGCCGACTGCTCCCCGCAGGCCAGCGCGTCGAGCCCGGCGAGCATGCCGTCGACGTCGTCGGCGGTGACGACGGCGCGGTGGTCGAAGGCGGTCCTGGTCGTGGCCAGGGAGAGTCCGACGTCGCCCGGCCTGAGCCCGCCGGTGTCGCGGACGTGCCCGGCGAGCCGTGACGCCTGCGCGGCGAGCGCCTTGCCGTCCCGCCCGGACAGGACCCACGGGCCGGGCACGTCGGCGGTGTCGGGCGCCGTGGGCCGCCGGTGGTCGCAGACCACGACGTGGCAGTTGGTGCCGCCCATGCCGAACGCGCTGACGCCGGCCACCCGGGGCCTGCCGCCGGGCCAGGGCTCGGCGGCGCGCAGCACACGCAGGTTCAGCTCCTCGAGCGGGATCGCCGGGTTCGGCGAGCGGAAGTTGCGGCTTTTGGGCAGCAGGCCGTGGCCGACGCTCAGCACCGTCTTGATCAGGCCGGCGATCCCGGCAGCGCCTTCGAGGTGACCGATGTTGGTCTTGACCGAGCCCACCGGCACCGTGGTGGTGGCACCGCTCCTGGCGGCGCCGAGGGCCGCGGCTTCGACCGGGTCGCCCACCGCGGTGCCGGTGCCGTGCAGCTCGACGTAGCCGAGATCGTCGGCGCCGACACCGGCCGACCGCCAGGCCGACCGCAGGACCTCCTGCTGTGCCACGGGGTCGGGCGCGGTGAGGTGCTCGCCGCCGCCGTCGTTGTTGACGGCGGTGCCGAGGATCACCGCGCGGACCGGGTCGTTGTCGGCGAGCGCCCGCGCCAGCGGTTTGAGCACGACGATCCCGCCGCCCTCGCCGCGCACGAACCCGTTGGCCCGGGCGTCGAAGGTGAAGCACCGCCCGTCCGGGGACAGGCCGCCGAACGCCTGGGCCCGCGCCGCCACGTCCACGGCGAGGTTCAGGTGCACGCCGCCGACCAGCGCCAGCTCGGACTCGCCGGTGCGCAGGCTCTCACACGCCATGTGCACCGCCACCAGGGACGAGGACTGTCCGGAGTCGACGGTCAGGCTCGGTCCGCGCAGGCCGAGCGCGTAGGAGACGCGGTTGGCGATCATGCCGCGCTGCACGCCGGCCATGGAGTGGCTGGTGACCGAGGCGGAGCCGCGCGTGGCGAGCAGCGTCGCGTAGTCGTCGGCGATGGCGCCGATGAACACCGCGGCACGGCGGCCGCGCAGCGTCGCGGGCAGCACCCGCGCGTCCTCCAGTGCCTCCCAGGCCAGCTCCAGCGCCAGGCGCTGCTGGGGGTCCATGGCGGCGGCGGCCCTCGGTGCGACGCCGAAGAAGCCCGCGTCGAAGCCGGTCACGTCGTCGAGGAAGCCGCCGCGCCGCGCCCCGGCGGGCACCTCGGCCGTACTGGTGCGAAAGCGTGCCTCGAGGCGCTCGGCCGGGATGTCGCCGACCGCGCCGCGTCCCTCGGCGAGCAGCCGCCAGAACTCCTCCGGGGTGGCCGCTCCCGGCAGCCGGCAGGACAGGCCGATGACCGCGATCGGCACCGCCTGCGCGCTCACCACGTGACCGGCAGTTCGCGTGGGCTGTAGACCAGCGAGTTGTCGCGGTAGGACAGCTCGGCGGCGGGCACGGCCAGGCGCAGGCCGGGGATGCGCCGCACCAGCGTGCCGATGGCCACCTGCAGCTCGACACGCGCCAGGAACTTGCCGACGCAGTTGTGGATGCCGTGCCCGAACGTCATCGGATCGGGTCCCTGACGGCCGACGTCCAGCTCGTCGGGCCGCGGGTAGGCCTTCTCGTCCCGTCCGCCGGAGGGGGTGAGCAGGATGACGCCCTCTCCGGCGCGGATGAGCCGGCCGCCGAGTTCCACGTCCTCGACGGCGACTCGCCCGACGCCGAACTGCAGCGTGTTCTGGTGGCGGAAGAGCTCCTCCACCGCCGGCTGGACGAGGGAGGGGTCGCGCCTCAGGCGGTCGAGCTGGGACGGGTTGTCCAGCAGGGACACCACCCCCAGGGCGATGGAGCTCGCCGTCGTGTCGAATCCCGCCGACAGCAGCAGCAGGCCGATGACGACGACCTCCTGCCGGGTCAGCTCCCCCTGCCGGATCTGCACGTCGGCCAGTTGCCCGAGCAGGTCGTCGGTCGGCTCGGCCTCCTTGGCGGCGACCAGGGCGTCCATGTATTCGAAGAGGTTGCCGAACGCTCCCGCCTGCTGTTCGGCGGTGGCGTCGTGCTGGGTCAGCGTGAGAATCCACCCGCCGAACCGGTCACGGTCGGGAAAGGGAACGCCGAGGAAGTCGCAGATGACCGCGGCGGGAAGCAATGACGAGAAATTCGCGACGAGGTCAACCGGCCGCGGCCCTGTAAGCAGGTCGTCGACGAGTTTGTCAACCATCTCCTGAATACGCGGGCGTAATCTCTCCGCGGCACGGCTGGTGAACCAGCCCGCAACGGTACGCCGATAACGGGTGTGCTCGGGCGGGTCCATCGCCACGAACGCGCCCGGCTGGCGTTCACCGGGCAGATAGAAGCGCGGAAAGCCGGAATGGGTGACATCCGAACTGAACCGCAGGTCACTAAATGCGGCACGAATATCGTCGTGCCTGGTCACCAGCCACGCGAGGTCCCCTGCCGGGGTGATAACCCTGGTGACGGGGCCGGTTCCGCGGAGAGTCTCGTACTGTGCCGGCAGATCCAGCGGACCTGCCGCGGCACGGGAAAAGGGAAAGTCCATCGATTCAACGCGAGAGGGAGGCATGATTCATCATTTCCTAGAGCCGACACAATAAAATGGTAGCGGCACACAATTGCCGGCGAAATGAGATAAACCAATGACATTTGAAATCGATGCCAACCCACGGCAACCCTGCAGACTTTACAAGCCGACATATGCCCCGTCAACCCCCATCGACACAGTGACGGCGTATTTACTGCGAGAGAGCTCGTAAGGTGCAGTTATTAAGCATCGGCACTTTACGGACAGGTTCTATCCAGGTAAACAAGTGCTGACTTTGCCTGAAACGAAGATCGCGGACTTGTCCGCCTCTCCCCGGCCGGGGAAAAAGCGCGGCGGACACCCGTCGGCGATCGGCTCCCCTGGCGGGCCAGGACGGCGGCCGATACGGCGGCTCATCGCCCGCAGGAGCTGACGTGCGTTGTGGAAGTCGCCCCGCCACAGCAGTGCCGTGCCCTCGCGGGCGAGACGGCCCCTTCAGGTGCTCATCGCGCGGGCCCGGGCGGCGGGCCGTCACGAGGACGTCGCGGCCCTGCCCCGCCAGGCGTCACGGCCGATGCGGTACAGCACGTGCGCCCTCTGGTGGATCTGTCCGCACGGGGGTTATGGAGACTGGTGGAAAGCCTCCGGATCGACCGGAACTCCCACCGGTCGACGCCGACCCCATCAGGGTTGGGCGATCGCCCGGTTTCCTGCCGAGTTAGGGGTAAGACAACATGGGTGATCACGTTGTCGCCCGGGCAGGGACTGCCGCAGCTCGCCGAGCTCGCTCTGGCTCTGGTGCTGTCGGCCCTCATCGGCCTGGAGCGCGAGGCGCGTAACAAGAGCGCCGGGCTGCGCACCCACACGCTCGTGGGCCTGGGGGCGGCGCTGTTCATGCTGGTGAGCAAGTACGGCTTCAGCGACGTCATCGGTACGCACGTCTCCCTCGACCCCTCCCGGGTGGCCGCGCAGATCGTCTCGGGCATCGGCTTCATCGGGGGCGGCCTGATCTTCGTGCGCCGCGACGCCGTACGGGGACTGACGACCGCCGCGGTCGTGTGGGTCACAGCGGCGGTCGGGATGGCCTGCGGAGGAGGGCTGCCGGTGCTCGCCGTGGCCGTGACCGCCTGCCACTTCCTCACCGTTTACGGGATCAACGCCCTCGGCCGCAAACTGCCGCTGTCCCGGCACACCCCGGCCCGGCTTCGGGTCGTCTACCGGGACGGCACCGGCGCGCTGCGCCGGATCCTGGTCGAGTGCACCCAGCGGGGCTTCGTGGTCGCCGAGGTCTCAGTGGAACGCGGGACGCCCGAGGAGACCGGCCCCGGACGCGACCGCGACGATCGCCGCGACCGCCGCGACCTCGAACCGCGGCGCCCGGAACGCACCGTCGCGGTGACGCTCGTCGTGGAGGGCAAGGGGTCGATTCCCGACCTCACCGCCGCGCTCGGCGAGATGACCGACATCGTCGGCGTCGACTCCAGGGAAGCCGGCCTCGGCAGCGACTGAACGCCGCGGCCCCGTCCCCCGGACGCGCCCGGGGGAGCCTCGCGTACGGGGAGACCCGTACGCGGGACCTCACCAGGCGAGCTCGACGCCGAGGGCGGGCGGCGAGATGACCGGCCGCGACTGCGACGGGCCGACTCCGCCGAGGTACTGCCCGGCGCATCCGGCGGAGGCGTAGAACGCCGCGACCGAGGGAATGCCGGGCGACTTCACGGTGTTGGCCGCCGATCTGATCGGGAAGGCGGGGGTGACGCACCCGCCCCCCTGCGGCAGCTGGACCATCGCGCCGCTGTAGTACTCGCCGCTCCAGCCGCAGATGGCCCCGGGCGGGCAACCGTAGAAGCCCGAGGCCTGGGCCGCCTGCGGCACGAGCGGGATCAGCAGCACCGCCGCGGCGGCGGTCAGGACGATGCGTCTGCCTCTACGTACGGACATGGGGGGCTCCACCTCTGCACGGGGGATTCACGCCCGACATTGACACCCGCCTTACGATTCGTCAACACCCCTGACAGGGGACGGTCGTCCACCGGCGGAGCCGCCGTGTCTCCTCTCGGGATCGACGCGGACATCCGGACATCCGCCGCGAGAACCCGGCCACCGGATCTCGGCGCATCTCGCCGAGCGGCTCTTCCGCTGGACGGATCACCACCGTTCCACCGCACCGGCCGCAGAAACGTCCAGCCCCGGTTGCGTACGGCCCGCGGATCGGCACGATGCGGAAGGTGAACGACAACGACCTTCTCAACCTCAACGACCGCAGGTTCGTCATGGTCAGCTCGACGGCGAGCGCGGTGGACCCGGACGGACCAACCGAATTCGCCTACCGGGAGTCCGGCGGCGTCATCTGGGGCGACTACACCGGCGACACGGTGGTCCACGGACGCTTCGTCGGTACCCGGGACGGCGACCGGATCGAGCTGACCTACGTGCACCTGCTCAAGAACGGGGAGCGCGTGGGCGGGCAGAGTGGCAGCCGCATCGAGCCCCTTCCCGACGGGCGGCTGCGCCTGGTCGAGGAGTTCCAGTTCGCCGGGGACGACAAGGTGCACGTGAGCGTGTGCGCCGAGGTCGCCTGACCCCGGGACGACGCCGGGACCACCCGGCACCCCAGGTGGGCGGTCAGATGTCCCGCTGGAGCTGGGCGCGCCCCTCGGCCGCACCCACGAAGCGCATCTTGCCCAGGGGCACCTCGCCGCCCGCCGGATCGGGGGCCGGGCGGCGGACGGTCCAGGCCGGGCCCCGGTCGCTCGGCAGGACGTAGGGACGCCTGATGACCTCGTCGAGGATGAAGACGGTCTCGGTGGCCTTGACCGCGGGGATGTTGGCCAGCCGTTCGGTCACCATCGTGTGCACGGCGGCCACGTCGCTCATGCGGACCTGGATCATCGCGTCGTGCTGGCCCGTGGTGATCGCGCAGTACTCCACCTCGGGCATCTGGGCGAGCTGGGCGCGGAACTGGCGCCACATCTGCTGCCGTACGGTGACGAAGATCAGCGCGGTGATGCCGAGACCCACGCGGACGTGGTCGACCTCGGCGGTGAAACGCTTGATCGCGCCGTCGGCGCGCAGCGCCTCGAAGCGGGTGTAGGCGTTCGCCCTGGAGATGCCGACGCGCTCGGCGAGGGCGGCCACCGAGATCCTGCCGTTGTCCCGCAGTACCTCGAGGATCTTCAGGTGCGTCGCGTCGAGATCAAGGCCGATACCGATCCGTCCAGGTTGACCGCCCTCATGAGCCGAGTTCCTTGACATTTCGGTCATGATCATACCCCTTAGGTCAGATTTGTCTCAGCTTACCGTCACGAACTGGACATTCTGCCTGAAAATCCTGGACGATCGACGACCAAACGTCCACACGGCTCCATTTTCGGAGGACACAAAAATGGCGATCCGTTCCCGGCGCCCCAGGGCGAAGGCAGCACTGCTGCCGGTGCTGCTCACCGGCGCCCTCGCCCTCGCAGCCTGCTCCAGCGGCGGCTCGTCCACCCCGGCGGCACAGGGGGGCGGCACCGCCGCCAAAACCCTCGTGGTCGACACGTCCTTCAACCTCAAGACGGCCGACCCGGGACGCACCTACGAGCCGACCGGCCTGATCGTGGGCAAGGCCGCCTACGACACGCTGCTCACGTTCGAGGGCTCCGACGTCACCAAGCCGGTGCCCTCGCTCGCCGAGTCGTTCGAGCTGTCGTCGGACGGCAAGACGCTGACCCTCAAGCTCCGCCAGGGCGCCACGTTCGCCGACGGCTCCCCCGTCACCGCCGACGACGTCGTCTTCTCGCTCGACCGCGTGCGCGACATGAAGGGCACGCCGTCCTTCCTGCTCGACGGGGTGAAGGTCGCCAAGACCGACGACACGACGATCACCCTGACGTCGGAGAACCCCAACCCGGCGCTGCCGTACATCCTGCCCAACCCCGCGCTGGGCATCCTGAACTCCAAGGTCGCCAAGGAGCACGGCGCGACCACGGACTCCGGCGACAAGGCCGAGCAGTACCTGAACTCCACCTCGCTGGGTTCCGGCCCGTACACCATCGAGTCGGTGAACATCAGTAGCCAGGTCGTGCTCAAGGCCAACGTCAAGTACTGGGGCCCGAACAAGCCGGTCTACGACAAGGTCGTCATCCGCAACGTCGAGTCCGCGACGCAGAAGCTCAACGTCTCGCGCGGCGACAGCCAGGTCGCGCTGGACCTGTCCGGCGACCAGGTCAACGGGCTTCCGGGGAACCTGCAGGTCTCCAAGACGCCGTCGGCGAACGTGGTCTTCCTGTTCGCCAACCGCGACTCCGCGATCAGCAAGGTCACCTCCAACCCCAAGTTCGCCGAGGCCCTCCGCAAGGGCATCGACTACACGGGCCTGCTGGAGCTGGCCGGTCAGGGCTCGGTGCAGGCTCCGGGTGTTATCCCCTCGATGATCCTGGGCGCGCTCCCCGCCGAGCAGGCCGCCAAGCGCGACGTCGAGGGCGCCAAGGCCGCCCTCAAGGAGAGCGGCGTGACCGACCCGAAGGTCAAGCTGGAGTACCCCAGCGAGCTGACCCTCAACGGCCTGTCCCTGCAGGGGATGGCCGAGCGGATCCAGGCCAACCTCAAGGAGGTCGGCATCACCGTGGATCTGTCCCCCGCACCGGTCACCACCGCGCTGGACAACTACCGCAACGGCAAGGAGGAGCTGGGCCTGTGGTGGTGGGGTCCGGACTACCCCGACCCCAGCGACTACCTGGTGTTCCTGCCGGGCAAGACCGTTGGTCTGCGGGCCGGCTGGAAGGCGGGCGGGGACAAGGAACTGGAGGCCGCCGGTGACAAGGCCGCCGCGGCGATCGGCGACGACGCGCGCAAGCAGGCCTACGTCGACGTCCAGACGAAGCTGAACACCGACAGCCCGTTCATCCCGCTCATCCAGCCGAGCCAGAACATCGTGACGGCCGCGTCCGTCACCGGCCTGGCGTTCCACCCGGTCTGGACCATCGATGTCGCCGACCTCGGTGCCAAGTAGGGATCCCGAGGCGGGCGAGCCCGGGAAGGCCGTCCAGGGGCCCAAGGGCACCGGGACGGCCCCGGCCCCGGAGAGCACCGCCGGTACGGCCCCGCCTCGCGCGGGCCGTACCGGCGGCCGGAGCCCGCTGGTGCGCTTCCTGGTACGCAGGGTGCTCACCTCGCTGCTGCTGGCGCTGGGCATCACGCTGGTCACGTTCGTGCTGACCAACCTGGTCCCCGGCGACCCCGTCGCGGCCAACCTCGGCCAGCGGGCCCTCGGCGACCCGGCGATCGTCGCGCAGTGGCGGGCCGAGCACGGCCTGGACAAGCCGCTCCCGCAGCAGTACCTGCTGCACCTGGGGGGCGTGCTCCAGGGCGACCTGGGAACGAGCCAGCAGAGTCACCGCCCGGTGCTCGACGACCTGGCGGAGTCCGTTCCGGCCACGCTGGAGCTGGCGGGCACCGCGATCCTGATCTCCCTCGTCGCGGGCGTGGCCTTCGGCGTGATCTCGGCGCTGCGCCGCGACCGGCTCTCCGACCACGCGCTGCGCATCCTCAGCCTGATCGGCATCTCCGTGCCGACGTTCTGGCTGGCGCTGACGACCTTCTACATCTTCTTCTACCGGCTGCAGATCACCCCGGGCAGCGGCCGCATCGACCCGGGCATGAGCCCGCCGCCCCGCGTGACGGGCCTGTACACGGTCGACGCCGCGCTGGCCGGGCAGTGGGACGTGTTCTCCTCCGCGATCGCTCACCTGGCCACTCCCGCGCTGGTGCTGGCCCTCTACACGATCGGCCTGCTCACCCGGTTCACCAGGTCGGCGGTGCTGGAGGTGCTGGGCCAGGACTACGTGCGCGCCGCGCGCGCCAAGGGCCTGCCCGGCAGGGTGATCCTGTTCCGCTACGTGCTGCGCTCGGCTCTGGTGCCGATCATCACGGTCGCGGGCCTCGCCTTCGGCAGCCTGCTGTCCGGCACCGTGCTCGTCGAGGCGATCTTCGCCTGGCCGGGCGTCGGACAGTACGCCTACAAGAGCGCGACCAGCCTCGACCTGCCCGCCGTGATGGGCGTCGGCCTGGTCGTGGGCGGGGTCTACCTCGTCATCAACCTGATCGTCGACGTGCTGTACGGCGTCATCGACCCCAGAGTGAGACTCTCTTGAAACTCCCCCAAGCCTGGCGGCAGCCGCTGGCGATCGTCGGCGGGGTGGTGGCGCTCGCCTGGATCGTGATCGCGGTGGCCGCCCCGGTGCTGGCGCCGCACGACCCGCTGGCCCAGGACCTGCCGCGGCTGGCCGCCCCCGGTCCGGGGCACTGGTTCGGCACCGACCAGCTGGGCCGGGACATCCTGAGCAGGGTCATGTACGGCGCGCGCCTGTCGATCCCGCTGACGCTGCTGCTGGTCACGCTCTCGGTGCTGGTCGGCGGCCTGCTCGGCGCCTGCGCCGGATATTTCGGTAAATGGGTTGATGAGACGATCATGCGGTTCGCCGACCTCGTCTTCGCCTTCCCCACCGTGATCCTGGCCATGGTCGTCGCCGCCGCGCTCGGCCCGAGCCTCGCCAACGCCGTCCTCGCCGTCCTCGTCGTCGCCTGGCCCGCCTACGCCCGCGTCACCCGCGGCCTGGTGCTGGGCGTGCGCGAGCGCGAGTTCGTGATCAGCGGGCGGCTGCTCGGGTTCTCCGTCTGGCGTTCGCTCCGCGTCGACGTGCTGCCGAACATCACCGGCCCGATCCTGGTGCTCGCCACCCTCGACATCGGCACCGCGCTGCTGCTGCTGTCCGGTCTGTCCTTCCTCGGGCTCGGCGCCAAGCCGCCGTCACCCGAGTGGGGCGCCATGGTCGCCTCGGGCGTCGAGGTCTTCGACAGCTGGTGGGTGGCGGCCTTCCCCGGCCTCGCCATCCTGACCGTCGTCCTGGCCTTCAACTTCCTCGGCGACACGCTGCGTGACGCCCTCGACCCCCGCACGGCCCGCGCCATCAAGGAGCGTGCGCTTTGACCCTCACCATCTCCGACCTGAAGGTCACCATCGGCGGCAAGGAGATCCTGCGGGGCGTCGACCTCGACCTGCGGGAGGGCCGCGTGCACGGCCTGGCGGGCGAGAGCGGCTCGGGCAAGACGATGACCGGCCTGGCCGTGCTCGGACTCCTCCCGCACGGGGCCCGTACCTCGGGACGGATCGCCCTCGGGGACCGCGATCTGCTGGGCATGTCCGCCAAGGAGCTCAACACGGTGCGCGGCGGCGAGGTCGCCATGGTCTTCCAGGATCCGGCGACCAGCATGCACCCGATGCTGTCCGTGGGCCGCCAGCTCACCGAGCACATGCGCCACCACCTGGGCCTGGACCGCAAACAGGCCAGGGCCAGGGCCGTCGAGCTGCTGGGCCAGGTACGCATCCCCGGCCCCGAGTCGGCGATCGACCGCTATCCCCACCAGTTCTCCGGGGGCATGCGCCAGCGCATCGCGATCGCGATCGCACTGGCCTGTTCCCCCAAGGTGCTCATCGCCGACGAGCCCACGACCGCCCTCGACGTGACCGTCCAGGCCGGGGTGCTGCGGCTGCTGCGCGGCCTCTGCGACGACCTGGGACTGGCCGTACTGCTCGTCACCCACGACCTCGGCGTGATGTCGGCGGTCGCCGACGAGGTGAGCGTGATGAAGGACGGCCTGGTCGTCGAGACGGGCCCGCGCGGCCAGGTGCTGCGCAACCCCCTGCATCCCTACACCCAAGCCCTGCTGGACTCGCTGCCCGGGGAGACCGCATGACAGAGCGTACGGCGGAGCGCACGACCGAGCGCACGACGCTGCTGAACGTCGACGACCTGGTCGTCGAGCACCGCACCCCCGGCCGCCCCGTGGTCCGGGCCGTGGCCGGAGCCAGCCTGACCGTCGCGGCCGGCGAGGTCGTCGGCCTCGTCGGGGAGTCCGGGTGCGGCAAGTCGACGCTGGCCCGCGCGGTGTGCGGGCTCAACCCCGTCGCCTCGGGGGCGATCACCTTCGACGGGCACCCGGTGACTCCGCTCGGGCTGCGCCGCAGGGACCGGGCGCTGTCCGGAATCCAGATGGTCTTCCAGGACCCCTACTCGTCGCTGAACCCGCGCCGCCGGGTGGGGGCGCAGATCGCCGACGGGCTGCGCACCGCGGGCGACACCGTGACCGCCCCCGCCGACCTGCTGGAGCGGGTCGGGCTGCCCCGCGACTTCGCCGGACGGCACCCGCACGAGTTCTCCGGCGGCCAGCGCCAGCGGATCGCGATCGCCAGGGCGCTCGCCGCCCGCCCGTCCCTGCTGATCGGCGACGAGCCGATCTCCGCCCTCGACGCCTCGGCCCAGGCACAGGTGGCCAGGCTGATGCGGGACCTGGCCGTCTCCTCGGGGGCGGGCCTGCTGTTCATCAGCCACGACCTGTCGGTGGTGCGGCTGATCGCCGACCGGATCGCGGTGATGTATCTCGGGAAGATCGTGGAGATCGGCCGTACCGAGGAGGTCTGGACCGATCCCCGCCACCCGTACACCCGCGCCCTGCTGGGCGCCATCCCCGCCCCCGACGGCGCGGGCGTGCTCCCCGCCGAGTTGCCCGGGGACGTGCCGGACCCGGCCGCCCCTCCGCCGGGCTGCCGCTTCCATCCGCGCTGCCCGGTGGCGATGGACGTGTGCCGGGAACGCGAGCCCGCTTTCGGTCCGGTCGCGTGCTGGCTGCACGAACCCGCGTGACCGCCGCATGATCGACGAGGTGCGGCTCAGGATGGCCGCGGAGGGGATCGACGCCCTGGTGCTGCGCCCCTCCCCCGATTTCCGTTATCTGGGCGGGCAGGGCGAGGGATATCTCGTCCTGACCAATGACGGGCCGCCCGCCCTCGTGGCGGAGCCGCTGGAGGCGGCGGCGCTCCTGCCCTCCTCGGTGCGCCGGGTCGGCGTGGACTCCGAGATGCGGGCGTGGGAGCTGTTCTCGCTGCGGGTGGAGGCCGAGCTGGTGCTGGCGTCGGCCGTGCTGGCCCCGCTCAGGCTGCGCAGGAGTCCCGATGAGGTGGCGGCGACGGAGCGCGCGGCCGCCGCGGCGGACGCCGTCCTGCTCATGGCCCGCGAGCTGGCGTGGTTCGGGACCACGGAGCGCGCGATGGCGCGGAGGCTGTCGGCCATGATGGTCGAGACGGGCTGCGAGGAGGTGCTGTCGGTCGTCGTCGCGGCCGGCGAGCACAGCGCGGTCGCGCGGCACGTGCCGTGCGACCGCATGATCAACCCGGGCGACGCGCTGCTGGTCTCGGTCTGCGGGAGGTGGGGCGGCCACTGCGCGGAGGTGGCCCGCGTGTTCGCGGTCGCCGAGCCTCCGGAGGACTTCGAGGCGATGTACTCGGTCGTCCTCGCCGCGCAGCGCGCCGCCGCCGACGCGCTGCGGCCCGGCGTGACCTCGGCCGAGGTCGGCAGGATCGCGCGGGAGGTGATCGAGGGCAGCGGTTACGGCAACTACACCGGACCGCGCCCGGGGCGCGGTGTCGGCCTCGGCCAGGACGAGGGCCCCTGGCTCGTCCCCGGCGACGAGACCGTGCTGGCCGTCGGTACGACGGTGTGCCTCGAACCGGCGATCTACCTGCCCGACCTGTTCGGCGCCCGGGTGGCCGACGTCGTGGTCTGCGCCCCCCAGGGCGCCCGGCGGCTCAGCACGAGTTCCCAGACCCTCCACGTCATCGACCACTGAGCGCGGAGTATCGGGAGGGCCGGGTCAGGGGGGCGTGACGGTCCGCCGGGCGGCCGGGCACCCCTGCCGGGGAGCCGCGCGCCGCCCTGCCCGGCGCGCGGCCCACCACCCGCCCGCAACCGAACCCCAAGCACGCCGGTCTATCCATGGGGGATGACCACGGCTGCTGGAGACTTCATGGTGTCGGGCGACTTCCGGCGGGGGCTGCGCAAGCTGGCGCTGTCCCGCGCCGTGCGCGACGTCGAGCCACTGGCCGTGCTGATACGCGACCGGTACGCCGCCGGTGGTCAGGTCCATCGGATCCGCGATCTGGCCGCGTTGCTGGCCGCCCGGGAGCGGCCGTTCGAACGGTGGGACCCGCTGTTCGACGAGTGGGAACCGCTGCTGGACCGGCTGCCGATCGAACAATGGGAGCCGGTGCTGGGCCTGCTGCCGTTCTTCGAGCGGGTGCCCGACAGGCCGGACATGTGGGCGGAGCTGATCGCCTGCCTGGCGCAGGAGCTGGTGGCGCACGGCGCCGACCTGACCCTGCTGCCCGCGGCTCTGCGGTGCGCGGCCGCTCTGCGGAAGCTGGGCCATCCCCTGGCCAGGCTGCCGCTGAGGCCCGTCCGGGGAGAGCGGGAACTGCTCCCGCCCCGCACCTGGTCCGACAACTGGGAGCCTCCCCGCCCCCCGCACTACGACTACGGCTCGGAGGAGACAGGTCTCGAAAAGGGCATGACGTTCTCCCTATCAGGCTCCCTGCCGGGCTCCCCACCGGGGCGGGATTCACGGTTTTCGCACGGGGGGTTCGGGCACGGCGCGCCCAGGCGGGTGAGCACTCCCGGACAGGAGCGGCTCATCGCCGCCGCGGTGGAGCGCTGGGGCCGGCCGCACGCGGCGATGATCATCGAGCTGCCCCGGCGCTTCGGGCGCGAGGAGCCGGTGCCGCCGGGGGTGGACGTGTCGCTGCCGGACCGGTACGGCGGCCGTATCAGGCTCAGGGGCCATCCGGCCCGCCTGGAGGGGGTCGTCGGCGAGCTGTTCGGCAACGCCTACTGCGACGTCAGCCGTGTCCGGGGGCTCCGCGCCGGATACGGCAGGCTGCAGACGTGGCGGTCGGTCGCCGGTCTCGTCCGGGCCCCCGGCGGAGCGTCCGTGTACCGGATCGGCAGGCTCGCCGCCCGCTGGCGGTGGATGACGTTCGTCCTCAGCGGGCGGCCACAGGATTGGATGCAGGGCATGATCGCGGTCGGCGCGATCGGCCCGCGCGGAGACGTGCTGAGCCTGCTGGTCTCCACCTCGGACTAGGCGAGGACGGCCGGGGCTTCCGGACCACACCTCGGACCAGGCGAGGACGGCGGGGGCCTCCGGACTGCACCTCGGACCAGGCGAGGGCCTCCGGACCGCCGGGCAACCCGGCGTCAGGAGGCGTGACGGCCCCGCCCGGCCGACCGGTCTCCGGCCGCTGCTACGGCTCGCCGGGACCGCCCGGCTTGCGGGCCAGGAGGTGGGCCTGCGGGACCTTCTCCCTCTCGTCGGGCGCGCGCAGCACCCGGGCCTCCAGGGTGAATCCGGCCCGGCCCAGCAGCTCGGCGATCCGGTCGGGCGACAGCCGCCGGAAGTCCAGCGACACCGGGTGGCCGAACGGCTCCGCCAGGTGCAGGGGCTCGTCACCGACCTGGAAGCCGAGCAGCAGGTGACCGCCCGGGGCCAGCAGCCGGTGGAACTCGGCGAACAGCGCGGGCAGCAGCTCCGACGGGGTGTGAATGATGGAGTACCAGGCGACGACGCCGCCGAGGGAGCCGTCCGCCACCTCCAGGGCGGTCATCGCCCCCTCCTCGAACCTCAGGTCCGGGTACGTCCGCCGGGCCAGCCCGACCATCGCCGGCGACAGGTCGACACCGAAGACGTCCAGCCCGAGGGAGTGCAGGTACGCCGTCACGAGGCCGGGGCCGGATCCGAGATCGGCGACCGGCCCGGCCCCGGCGGTCCGCACGAGCTCGGCGAACGCGGCGAGCGTCGCACGGTCCACCGGCTTGGCCTCGAGCACGTTTTTGAAGAGTTCGGCGTACTCGACGGCGATGGCGTCGTAGAACGTCCGGGTGTCATGGAGATGGGAGGGATGGGAGGGAGTGGTCACGGCGGGGAACAGTACCCCCTCGGCCGTCCTCACCACCGGACGCCGCGCCGACGGCCGTCCGCTCCGGGCCTTCGGACGGTGCGGGAGCGTGCCGCGTCCGGGCGGAAGGCGCTCTCGCACGCCCGGGCCCGGTCGGCCGTACGCCCTGCTCAGCGCATTTTCTTCGTGCCTTAAATCTCATTTTCAGCACGTCTGCATAAGGCGCCTCCAGACACTTGTCACCCCAGCTGGCTCCTATGTAAAGTGCGGAACCTCGGCTCCCCCCGCCGAGAGCGCCTTCGGGAAGGAGCAGCTGTGCCGGTGACGAAGACGACGAGAGTCGCGGACCGCAGTACGGCAGGAGCCCTGGTGACGTGTGCGTTGACGGTCGTGCTGGCGGCCACCGGATGCTCGGGGTCCGCCTCCGGCGGCTCCGGTGCCTCCGGCGGCTCCGACGAGCGGCAGGCCCAGGCCTCACCGTCGACCGCCTTCGACCAGTCATTGCACGACCAGCTGCCGGATCGGATCAAGCAGAGCAAGCAGATCGTTTTCGGCGCGCTCTGGGAGACGCCGCCGATCATCGGAATCGACCCGAAGGACACCTCGAAGCCGGTCGGGATCACCCCCGATCTCGCGGTGGCGCTGGGCGACGTGCTCGGCGTCAAGCCGGTGTGGAAGAACCTGCAGTGGCCCGCGCAGCTGCCCGGCCTGCAGAGCGGCAACGTCGACGCGCTGTTCGGCCAGGTGGGCGGCGGCGAGGACCGGGAGAAGGTGGTCGACCTCGTCGGCTTCTACCAGTCTCCGATGGCCATCCTCGTCAAGGGCGGCAACCCCCGCGGGCTGGAGAGCTTCGCCAACGCCTGCGGGATGAAGATCGGCGTGCCGTCCGGCTCCACGCAGGAGGCCACGGTCAAGGGCAACAGCGACAAGCTCTGTGTCTCCCAGGGCAAGGCCCCGATCACCGCGGTCGGCTACCCGGGCGCGCAGGGCGCGATCGTCGCGATCAAGAGCGGGGCGCTGGACGGGTGGATGGACTCGGCGACGTCGATCCGGGCCATCGCCAAGCAGTCCGGCAACACGTTCGACGGCGTGACGCTGCCCACGGAGCAGACCGACCCGTACATGGGTCAGGACAACGTCTCCATCGCGATGTCGAAGGCGCAGCCGGGCCTGTCGAACGCGCTCGCCGGCGCGCTGGCCAGCCTCTCCCGCTCCGGCGCCTACCAGCAGATCATGCAGAAGTGGGACGCGGCCGACGCGGTCCTGACGGTCGAGGAGATCAAGGTCAACCCCGTCACCGGTCTGCCGGCCGGGCAGGGCGCCTCCTCGCCGAGCGGATCCTGAGGTCCGCATGGCAGACAACGCGACAGCGAGGAAGACGTCCGAGCCCTCCGCCCCGCCCGCTCCCCCGCCGTCCCGGCAGGACGTCGTCCCGGTACGGCACTACGGCCGCGGCACGCTCGCCGTGGTGGCGGTGGCGGTCGTGGTACTCGTCGCGCAGAGGTTCGCCACCAACCCCAACATCCAGTGGCAGATCTTCGGCGACTACCTCTTCCACCCCGACATCCTCAACGGCCTGCTGAACACCCTTGAGATGACCGCCATCGGCATGGTGTGCTCGATGGCCGGCGCGCTGGTCGTGGCACTGATGCGGATGTCGCCGAGCCGCGTGATCTCCTCGATCGCGGCCACGTACATCCTCTTCTTCCGCAGCATCCCGCCGATCCTGTTGCTGATCTTCGTCGGCAACCTCGGGCTGTTCGTCGACCAGATCACGATCGGCGTCCCGTTCACCGACCTGGACCTGTTCAGCCGCCCGGCCTCGGAGGTGCTCACCCCGTTCGTCGCGTCGATCCTCGGACTGTCCCTCGCCGGCTCCGGCTACATGGCGGAGATCGTCCGTGCCGGGCTGCTCGCGGTCGGGCGCGGCCAGCGCGACGCGGCCAAGGCGCTCGGGCTCGGCTCGCTGGGCACCACCCGCCACATCGTGCTGCCGCAGGCGCTGCGGGTGATCATCCCTCCGATGGGCAACGAGCTGATCAGCCTGCTGAAGGTGACCGCGGTCGTGTCCGTGATCGGCGGCGGCGAGCTGCTGACCGTGGCGCAGTCGATCTCCGGCGCCAACTACCGCACGATCGAGATGCTGCTGGTGGCCGCCGCCTGGTACGTCGCGGTGATCACGGTGCTGTCGATCGGTCAGTACTTCCTCGAACGGAGGATCGCCGAGCGATGACCGCTTCCCCCGCACAGCCCATGGTCTCGATCGAGGGCGTCAGCAAGTCGTACGGCCACCGGCAGATCCTGTTCGACATCGACCTGGCGGTCGGGATCGGGGAGACGGTGTGCCTGATCGGGCCCTCCGGCTGCGGCAAGAGCACGCTGCTGCGCTGCGTCAACAACCTGGAGGAGATCGACCGCGGCCGGATCCTCGTCGACGGCTCGCTGATCGGCTACCGGCTGGAACGCGGCAGGCTGCACGAGCTGCGGGAGAGCGAGGCCTGCCGGCAGCGCACCCAGATCGGCATGGTGTTCCAGCACTTCAACCTGTTCCCCCACATGACCGCGCTGGAGAACGTCTCCTTCGCCCCGGTACGGGTACGCGGCGAGGACAAGGCCGCCGCCCGCGCCCACGCGCTGGAGCTCCTCGGCCGCGTCGGGCTCGGCGACAAGGCGGGGTCGTACCCCTCGCAGCTGTCCGGCGGCCAGCAGCAGCGCGTGGCGATCGCGCGGGCACTGGCGATGCGGCCGAAGGTGATGCTGTTCGACGAACCGACCAGCGCGCTCGATCCAGAGCTCGTCGGCGAGGTGCTCAACGTGATGCGCGACCTCGCCAAAACGGGCATGACGATGATCGTCGTGACCCACGAGATGGGCTTCGCCCGCGAGGTCGCCGGCCGCGTGGTCTTCATGGACGGCGGCCGGGTCGTCGAGCAGGGCCCGCCGGACGAGGTACTCCGCAATCCGAGCCACGAGCGCAGCAGGGCGTTCCTCGCCTCCGTGCTGCGCTGAACCCGCCGGCTTCCACCGGCGACCAATGATTCGACAGGAGGACCATGACCACGACCAACGAACTCGCCTACGGTACGGCGATCCGCCCCCCGGAGTCCGCCCGGGCGGTGCTGGCGAACGCGGACGCGGTACTGGAGATCGTGGCGGAGGAGGCCGCCGCCGGCGACGCCCAGGGACGGCTGAGCGAGCGGCTGGCACGCGTGTTCCGTGAGGCGGGTCTGTTCCAGATGGGCTTCCCCGCGCGCCTGGGCGGCCTGGAGATGACGCTCGCCGACCAGCTGGCCGTGGTGACCAAGGTGGCCAGGGTCGACGCCGGCTCCGCGTGGAACGTCGCGGTCCTCAACGCGACCGGCTTCTACGCCGGGCGGCTGGGCGACGACGCCTACCACGAGCTGTATCCGACCCGCGACATGCCGACCAGCGGATCCTTCCACCCCAAGGGGCGGGCCCAGGTGACCGACGGAGGTTACCTGGTCACCGGCCGATGGGACTGGGGCAGCGGCAGCTACGTCGCCGAGCACATCGTCGGGGGCTGCCTGGTCTTCGACGGCGACGAGCCGGTGATCGGCCCCAACGGCCGGCAGCTGACCCTCGGCCTCTGGCTGCCCCGCGAGGCGGTACGGCACGCCCACAACTGGCAGACGCTCGGGGTGCGCGGCTCGGGCAGCTCGTCCTACTCGATCACCGATCCGGTGTTCGTCCCGGCCCGCCGCTCCTTCGACCGGGAGGCGCCGGCCAACCCGGCGGCCGACCCGCTCAACAAGCACGTCACACTGGCCTTCTTCGGCCTGACCGGGGTGTGCATCGGTGTCGCGCAGCACGCGCTCGACCTCGCCCTGGCCGCGGTGCGCGGCCGGGTGGGGGCCGGTTTCCCCGCCGACGCCGCGACCAAGCGCACACTCGGCCAGGCGTGCGCCGAGGTCGACCTGCTGGTGACCGGTGTCGCCGACATCGCCAAGCGGACGGACGAGATCGTCTTCACGCCGGGCAGGGTGCTCACGCCGACCGAGGAGCAGCGGCTCACCGCGACCAACACGATGGCCGCCGAGACGCTGCGCCGCGTCCTGGACCTGTGCCTGGACCTGTACGGCTCGCGCTACCTCTTCGACACCGACCCCATGCAGATCGTGCTGCGCGACGCGTGGGGCGCGCTCGCCCACGTCGGCTCCAAGCGCCTGCACTGGAGCTCGCTGGCCGACACCGTGCTGGCCGATCCGGGCGCCGAGGCGACGCTGTTCGACTCCGCGTTGCGCGGCGCCTCGTGACCGCCCCCCGGGTGCGGGTGGTGGTCGAGCGTGCCGCCGCGCCGCGGTGCGGCCTGGCCGTCGGAGACAGCTTCGAGGTGGAGGGGCCCTCGCTGACCCTGCCGGAGGGCAGACCGTTCTGCCTGTACGCGATGGCGGCGGTCTTCCCGGTGCTGGACGCCCGGCTCTCCGAACTGCCCGCCGATCACTGGCTGGAGCGCAAGCCGTACATCTGCTGCCCGGATCCGGCCGACGCCGTGCTGATGCGGCTGGAGCGCGTCGACCGCGCCGAGGCCACCGGAGCCGCCAAGACCGGCGGGACCGACGGGGCCGGCGGGACCAGCGGGACCAGCGGGGCCGCGCGGTGAGCGCGGGCCGTACGGTGCGCTGCACCGTCACCTCCATGAACTACTCGGCGTGCGAGCTGCGCGTCGGCGACTACTTCGAGGTCGGCCCGCGCGGAGTGTCACTGCCGCCAGGCAGGCACTTCTGCTTCTACGCGATCGCCGCGGTCGCGCCGATGATCAACGGGCGGCTCGACGGGCCGGACGCCGAGGCCTGGCTGGCCTCGCGCCCGCTCGTCGCCTGCCCCGACCCCCCGGAGAACCTGATCATGTGCCTGGAGGAGGTCCACGACGATGTCTGAGACCGGTGCCCCCGTTTTCAGCGTGCGGGTCGGTTACGACGCGCACGGCATCGGCGGGCTCGTCGAGAAGGCCCGCTACGCCGAGGCCATGGGCTTCGACCAGGTGTGGACCGGAAACGACCTGTTCGGCGGGCCGGGCATCGCGAGCCTCGCCGCGATGATGACGGCCACCAGCCGGATCAAGGTCGGCTCGGGCGTGCTCGACCCGGTGTCCATCCATCCCGTCCAGCTCGCCCAGCTGGCCTCCGGTTTCCAGGAGCTCTCCGGCGACCGGTTCCTGCTCGGTCTCGGCGCGGGGTCGGACGTCTTCTTCCGCCGGGCGGGCATCACACCGGCCAGGCCCGTGCCGCGTACCCGTGCCGCGATCGTGGCCGTCCGCGCCCTCACCGAGGGGCGCAGCCCCGCGGGTCTGCCGGGGGCGGGCGAGGGGTGGGACGAGCAGGCCGGGATCGAGGCGCCCCGGCCGGTGCCCGTCTACCTGGGCGCCATGGGTCCCAAGATGCTCGAACTGGCCGGCCGGCACGCCGACGGGGCGCTCCCGCTGTGCCTGCCGCCGCGGCAGGTGCACGACGCCATGGCGCGGATCGGGCACGGCGCCGAGGCGGCCGGCCGTACCGTCGGCGACCTCGACGTCGCCGCCTGCGTCTGGTGCTCGATCGACGACGACCGCGACTCCGCGCGCCGCGCGCTGGCCCGCTTCATCGCCCGTTACAGCGGTTCGCTCTCCACCGACACGCTCGCCGCACAGGGCTTCGACCCCGAGGAGTTCGCCAGGACCCAGGCGCTGGTCGACGAGGGCCGGATCGACGACGCGACGACGGCCGTGCTCACGTCGTCGTCGATGCTCGGCCTGGGCATCGTGGGCGGCGCCCACGACGTGCTCGACCAGTGCGCGGAGCTGCTGGCCGCCGGTGCCCGGCACATCTCCTTCGGGCCGCCGCTCGGGCCCGACCAGCGGCACGCGATGCGGATCCTCGGCGAGAAGGTGCTGCCGCGGCTGCGCGAGCGGCCCGCGCCGTAACGGCCCGCGCCGCAGAGAGCCGTGTCGCAGATGGCCGCGCCGCAGAGAGCCGTGTCGGGGGGGGGGACCGCGTCGCGGGGCCGCACCGCCCGCCGGCCGGCGTTCCACCGGCCGGCGGTGAGGTCAGCTGCCGGGCCGCGGGTACGGCTCACGCGTGTAGTGCCGCGCGCCGTCGCCGCCGGGCACGGACCAGAGCGCGAAATCCACCCCCCAGCCGCGCAGCCACGGCTCGGGGTCCTCCCCGGTCACCCCCAGGTCCCAGCCGATCGGACAGCCCGCTTCCCGGGCCGCCGCGGTGACCAGCTCGACGTCCGCGTCCGCGCCGGTCGCCGGATCCACCGCGGGCAGCCAGGCCGCGCCGTACTCGTGACCGTACCGGCGCAGGAAGTCCGCGACCTCGGCCGGCGGCACACCGGTCTCGCCGGGGCGGGGACGCAGCCGGGCGAGCCGTCGTTCGGGCGAGTGCCCGTGCGCGGTGAGGACGTCCGCCACGATCGCGGCGTCGCCGCCGGGACAGTCGCCCGGCACCAGGATGCCCAGCCGGTGCCCGGCCGGCCGGTAGAACGTGGTGAGCAGTTGACGCAGCAGGAAAGCACGGCTCGATGACATGCGGCCAAGCGTAATCTCATTGGTAGACAGCGGACAAGACTGCTTTGTAAACTGTTGGTCGGCTCGTGGTGCCGACCCGGAAGGGAACCGTGGATGAGCACTCAACCCGCTCGGACTCACACCGACCCCGTCGACCCGGTTCTGCTGCGCCAGGTGATGCGCCGCTTCGCCACCGGTGTCACGATCGTGGCCACGACGGAGGAGGGGACACCCTTCGCCGCCGCGGTGAACTCGCTGACCTCGGTGTCGCTGGAACCGCCGTTGATCCTGGTCTGCTTCAAGATCGGGTCCCGTACCTGCGCGGCCGTCGAACGCAACGGCCGCTTCAGCGTCTCGGTGCTCACCGCACAGCAGGAGGAGCACTCCCGACGTTTCGCCGGGTCACAGCCGGCCGCCGACGATCCGGCGCTCGAGTTCGTGGACGGCCTGCCGGTGATCCGCGACGCCCTGGCCGGCATGATCTGCAACGTCGAGTCGACGCAGCGGAAGGGCGACCACGTGATCGTCATCGGCGAGGTGGTGCGGACCCATCACGTCCAGGACACCCCGCTGCTGTTCTTCGACAGCGGTTATCATCAGCTCGCCTCGCCCAGGCCCGCGTGAGCCCCGAAGGACTCAGGCCCGCATGAGCTCCTGAAAATGGGCGGTGGCCGGCTCCTTGAGCCAGCCCAGCGCCTCACGGAAGACCACGATGGCCTCCTTGCGGGCCCCGGCGTGCCGGGACCACAGCTCGGGGAGCTCGGGATCGATGTTCGCGAACGCCCGGAACGCCTCCAGCATCACGGTGCAGGTGACGAAGGCCTGCCGCGGCGACATCTCCCGCGGCCGGGTCAGGTCACGATACCTGTCGACGAAGCGGCGGTAGCGCTCGGCCACCTCGTCCAGATCCCACAGGTGGCCGAGCAGCGGCCCCGACGCGACGTCGCCGAAGGGCGCGGCCCGGAAGATCGTGACCGCGTCGCCGATGCCGAGCGTGTCCACGAGATCGGCCACCTCGGCCACGTAGTCCTGCGGCGAGGCCCACATCCCGTCCTGCATCTGCCCGAATCCGTGGAACCGCAACTGCTTGACGAAGTTGGACCGCTCGACCTTCCTGCTGTCCGGCAGGGTGTGCCAGACCAGGGTCCAGGTGACGGTGGGGTCGGAGCGCTCCCCCAGCTTGGAGATCCGCTTCTCACTGTCATCGAGCAGGTGCAGGCAGCGCTCGCTCAGGGTGTAGTTGACGAACCGCCCCTCCCGATGCCGCTCGGCGAGGCCACGCTGGACAAGCCGGGCGAGCGCCACGCGGGCCGCTGTGGGGGCCACACCGAAGTAGCCGAGCGCCGTGACCAGTCCCCCCGACCACACCGGGGCCGTGTGCGGCTGAAGGTAGGCACCGAAGATGGCCATCAGCAGGTTCTGCGGCTGCGCCTCGATTAGATCATCGTCTGCGTGCAAGCCATCAGATTATCACGACGGCCACGCCGTCCCCGTGTGGCGGGCGGCGCGGCGGGCATACGGCGGGCATGCGGCGGGCATGCGGCGGGCGGCGCCTCCCCCGGTTCGGGGCGCCCGAACGGGCCCCTTTCAATCGAAAGGAGAAACCCGCAAATCGCCACCAATCAACACTTATATCCCGGTATGGCCGTTGATGCGGCATTCCTTCAGTCCTGGGTGCGGCGTCATCATTGGGTGGCCAGTCAGGAGAGGGGCGAGTACGTGGACGGTACAGGACAGAAGATCGCGGTGC
>NZ_JBFBCF010000057.1:0-38141 GCF_040683035.1 Streptosporangium sp. NPDC051022
CCGCTCTACTCCCCCCCCGCGGCCCTCGGGTGGCGGGGGGGGGGGGGGGTGTGTTTTTTGGGGGGGGGGGGGGGGCGCGGGCCCCCCCCCCCCCCCGCCCATGCGTACTCGTCAGTGCTCTTCGGCCTGCGGGGGCAGGGCCGCGACGACCGGGTGGTCCTTCTGGATCTTTCCGACCTTGGACGCGCCGCCGGGCGAGCCAAGGTCGTCGAAGAACTCCACGTTCGCCTTGTAGAAGTCCTTCCACTGCTCGGGAAGGTCATCCTCGTAGAAGATCGCCTCAACGGGACAGACGGGTTCGCATGCGCCGCAGTCCACGCACTCGTCGGGGTGGATGTAGAGCATGCGCTCGCCCTCGTAGATGCAATCGACGGGGCACTCCTCGATGCACGCCTTGTCCAAGACGTCCACGCAAGGCTGCGCGATGACGTAGGTCACCTCGGGCTCCTTCTTTTTTACGCACCTAGGCACGACTTCGACCGCGGGTTGCTACGCCCTAGTATTGCCGTGCCCGCCAGATGTCTGAAACGGGAGGGGGCAAAAGACGATGATCCGTGGCTTCGGCGCCGCCCTTCAAATCACCTTAACCCCATCTGACGTGGGAAAAAGGGTAACCACCCGACGAAGTGTGCCGGGCGGTTTCCGCGACGCCGTGGGAGAGCTGGAGTTCTGGCGCGACGGCGTCCTCGGGGTGCGCAAGCGCGACGGCACCCTGGTCGAGATCTCCCAGGACACCCTCGTGGCGGCGAAGGTCGTGCCGGCCGGACCGCCCCGCCGGGCGTAGACCGGACCGCGGGGCACGGGCCGCCCCCCGGATGTGAGCCGGACCGCGGGGCAGGCCGTTTCGCCGGAATCTCCGGGACGTAAGCCGTTCCCCAAAAAAGGCCGCGCCTCCTCGACCCACCCCTCCGTCACGGCGAGTATTCGCCCCGTGACCGTACGCATCAGCGCCGCCGCCGCCATGATCCTCACCGCCACGATCGCCGGGTGCAGCGACCCGGCCCCGAAGAACGAGCAACGGCTCCCGCCGGTCAATCCGCAGGCCGCCTCCCTGCAGGAGGGGTTCTCGACGCTGGACCGCCTGATCGAGGCCGCCAAGCGGGAGGGTTCGCTCACCGTCATCGGGCTGCCGCGCGACTGGGTGAACTACGGCGAGATCATCGACTCCTTCTCCGACGAGTACGGAATCAAGGTCAACCAGGTCGAGCCCGCCGCCAGCAGCCAGCGGGAGATCGAGGCGGCGGCGCAGCTGAAGCCCGACGTGTTCGACCTGAGCCTGGAGGTCGCGGTGGCCAACGCCCCCATGTTCGCCCCGTACCGGGTGCAGCAGTGGCAGGACATCCCCGATCACCTCAAGGACTACGGCGGGCGCTGGTACGCCGGGTACGGCGGCTACATGTCCATCGGCTACGACCCCCGCAAGGTCGCGGCTCCCGCCTCCTACGCCGACCTGCTCAAGCCGGGCTACAGCGTCTCGCTGCCCGGCGACCCCCGGCAGACCTCGGCGGCCTTCAACGGGGTGATGGCGGCCTCGCTCAGCGGCGGCAAGGCCGAGGCGGCCAGGGGGGTGGAGTTCTTCGGCCGCCTGAAGAAGGCGGGCAACCTCGCGGCGACGGAGCGGACGGCCTCGGTCGTCGTCGACTGGGACTACCACAACGCCGAGCGGGCGGCCCACGAGGCGAACGGCGGCCAGCCGGGCTGGAAGGTCGCGATCCCCGGCGACAGCGTGCTCAGCGCCTACTACGTGCAGGCCGTCAGCAAGAGCGCCCCGCACCCGGCCGCCGCCCGCCTGTGGCAGGAGTTCCTGTTCTCCGACCGGGGCCAGAACCTCTTCATCAAGGGCTACGCCAGGCCGGTCAGGATGGAGGCCCTGGAGATGCGCGGCACCCTGGACAAGGAACTCGCCGCCAGGCTTCCCGTGACGAACGCCAAGCCGGTGATCCTGACGATTCCGGAAACCGACACGGCCAAGACCTATCTCAAGCGGGAGTGGGCTTTGAAGGTCCGTTAATCCCCCGAAAGGCCGCACCGGACCGCCGGGCGGAGTCCGCGGACGCGCGGCCTCCCGGGCGGCTCGCGCGCACGCGCGGCAGGCTGGACGGGGGCCCGCCGCCGATTTCGCCGCCGCGGACCCCGGACCGACCGTTCCGGGCGTTTTCCGGGGCCGGTACGGCCGGGCCCGCCCCGGACGGAGGCGAGCCTTGAAGATCTGTTAAGCCTGAGGCTGATGAGACTGATATGTCGGGACATCTTCGAGGCTCTAAAGTGTCTGGAGAGGACCGATAAGAGGCCGTGGCGTCTCGGAATGTGAGCTGATCGTCTTGCGATACGACACCCCGAGCCAGATGAGGTGGAACGCTCGCGCCTACGACAGCAGCTTCGGTTACGTCTCCGCGCACGGGGCTCCCCTGGTCGACCTGCTCGACCCCCAGCCGGGAGAGCGGGTCGTGGACCTCGGCTGCGGCACGGGCATGCTGGCCGCCGAGATCAGCTCACGGGGCGCCCGCGTCCTGGGGATCGACGGATCCCCGGCGATGATCGAGAAGGCTCTGGCGCTGCATCCGGGGCTGGAGTTCATCGTGGGCGACGGCCGCGACTTCACGGTGGCCCAGCCGTACGACGCCGTCTTCTCCAACGCGGCGCTGCACTGGATGGGCCGCGAGCCGGACGCGGTGATCTCCAGCGTACGGGAGGCGCTGGTCCCCGGCGGGCGGTTCGTGGCCGAGATGGGCGGCGCGGGCAACTGCGCCGCGCTGACGGCGGCGCTGTCGACCGCGTGGCGGGAGCACGGGCTCCGTGAGCCCGATCTGCCGTGGTACTTCCCCAGTCCTGCCGAATACGCCACACGCCTGGAGCAAGGCGGCTTCACGGTACGCCTGCTGGAATACTTCGACCGGCCGACCCCGCTCGACGAGTGCCCCGGCGGAGCGGCGGACTGGGTGCGGATGTTCGCCGGTTCCCTGCTCCAGGGAGTGCCCGCTGACCTCGTCGAATCACTGCTCCGCCGGGTGAACGAGCTTGCCGCGCCCGCCCTCCGGCGGGAGACCGGCTGGATGGCCGACTACGTGCGGCTCCGGTTCGCGGCCGTACGCCGCTGACCAGACCCGATGCGCTGGGGCGATTTGCCAGACTATGGTCTGTTCCATGAGTCTCGTTCCCCGGCGACGTGGAGGGACTCGGGCGGCTTGAGGGGCTGGTGAAGGGAACGGATGAACTTCTGTCTGAGTGACCTCGTGCCGCCGCTACGCTGGAGCGACGCGGCCACGATCCCACTCCTGCGCGACCAGCCCGGGCTGCCGGACGCCTGGTGGCGCAGCCTGCCGCTGGTCCGGGTGCTCACCGTGCTCGGCCCCGAACGGCTGGCCGAGATCCTCACGACGACGGCCCTGGAGCAGTGGCCCGCCGCCGCCGTCGGCGACGTGCTGCCCGCGCTGTACGTCCTGGATCCCGACGAGGCCGACGAGCCCCACATCTCCATCGCGCTCGACCGTGCGGGCTCCTGGTCCGGCCTGCTCGCCCTCACCGGCCGCGAGCTGTACGACCAGCCCTTCATCAAGCCCGTCCCGGTGCTGAACACGCTGTTCACCGCGGTCTTCAACCGCATGGCCCACCCCGCTCCCGGCGCGTCCCGTCCCGCCGCGCCGGAACTCCCTCCGGCCGGAGGGGCCGTGGAATCCGAGAACGGGGCAAAGAGCGCGAAGAGCACGGACGGCGCACACGGCGCGGACGACGCGGAGAGCGCGGGCGGCGCGGATGCCCCAGATCTCTCAAACGTGCCAAAAGTCTCGGACATGCGGAAAGTCGCGGACACGCCGGACGGCTCGGAGGCTCCGGAGACCTCGGAACCGGAGCCCCAGGAGACCCCTGAGGCCTCGGAGGCGGGGGTCTCGGACACCCCGGAGGCGGGAGCCCCGGAGACCTCGGAGCCGGAGGCTCCGTCCGTCCCGCGCGCCGAGGCCGTAGCGGCCGGAGCCGGGCCCGAGGCCGTCCCCGGCCCCGATCCCGTGCCGTCCGAGCCCGCGGGCCCCGAAGCGGCGGCTCAGGAGCCCGTGACCCCCTCCACGCCCGCGCGGGAGACCGCCTCCCCGGAAGCCTCCTCCGTGGAAGCCGCCTCCGTGGAAGCGGCCTCCCGGGAGGAAGACGGTCCGCGCGAGGACGGCCCGGAGGAGGACGGTCCGGCACCCGGGGTGTCCGAGTCCGCCGACGCCGAACCGGTCGCACCCGAGGCCGCCTCGCCCTCGCCCGGAACCTCCCCTTCCGAGACCGAGGCCCCCGAAGCCGAGCCCCCCGCTCCCAAGACCGCCGCTCCCAAGACCCCTGCTCCCAAGACCCCTGCTCCCCAGGCTCCCGCTCGCAAGGCCCCCGCTCGCAAGGCCGCCTCGCCCGAGACCGTCGCTCCGGAACCGGACGCGGTGCCGGTGAACGCCGTGCCGGCGGACGCGAAGGAGCCGAAGGCGGCGGGCGCGGCTCCGGGCGACGGCAAGCCCCTGCGCTCGGGCCGGAACCTCCACACGCTGCTGGACGGCGCCTTCGCCGACCTGGACGACAAGAGCTGGGCCGTCGCGCAGAACAGGGTGTTCAGCGACACCCCCGCGGCCGTCGAGGCGCTCTCGAAGCTCTTCGCCGTGCAGCCCGAGGTCATCGACCGCGTGGAGGCCGAGCTGCGTCACCGGCTGGAGGAGTGGCTCGCCTCCGACAAGGCCGCGCCGTACCGCAGGCATCTGGCCGAGATCAGGCGGGTCCTCGGCAAGGCCGCGCCCAAGGCGCGCCTGATCGGGGCGGCCCCGTGGCACTCCCGCGAGCTCCGCTCCCTGGACGTGCCCGCCTGGCAGTTCGTGCTGGCCACCCTCCCCGGCTACCAACTGGCCGACGAGTGGCTGGTCGAGGGCGACATCGTCGAACTGCGGCACCGCACCCGCGACGTGATCAGCGGCGCCAAGCCTCCCCTGACCATGACCCGGGCCCTGGAGCTGGTCGCCTCGCTCGGCGTCCACCCCGAGGTGGCCAAGGAGTGGCTGGAGAGCGTCCCCCAGCTCCGCATCCTCGGCGGCGGCCAGCGGCCCGCCCAGCGCGGCGACGGCACGGCGAACGCGGGCGACGGAGCCGCGTCACCGGGCCCGCCGGGCTCCTCGGGGCCACCGGGCCCCTCGGGACCGCCGGGCCGGCGGGACGAGGCACCGGGCGCCGCGGGCGGGGAGCGGGAGCCGGAACCGGCGGGAGCCCCCTTTCGCCCCCTGAAGGACGTCTCGCTGACCCGGCGCTGCTTCCGGCAGCCGGACGGCCGCTGGTGGCTCAGGATCGACGTCACCGCCGAGCACATCCAGGGCGCGGAGTATCCGCTGCCCAGCGGGTTCGCCGCCTACCTCGGCATGTCCCCGGGGAGCGGGCGCAGGGTGCGCAGCGCGGTGGGCGAGCTGGGCCTGAGCTGGCAGGAGCGTCCCGTCCTCGAATCGCTGAAAACGCTGCTGGAGGACGCGGGCGCCAAACAGGGAAGTCACCTGTTCCTGACGCTGTCCGACGAGGGGGTACTGCGGGCCAGGCACCTGCCCGCGGCGGGGAAGGAGGTCGAGCCGATCGCTCGAGCGTTGCGGTTGGTCGGTTACACCGCCCCCGGGGGAACCCCCGAGCAGGCGGCACGGGTCATCGCCACCCGGGTCGGCATGACAGGACCGGTGGGACTGCCAGACCTTCTCGCCCGGCTGAGAGAACGCGGGGACCGCGACCTGCTGTCCCTGCTGGCCTAGCCCATGCCCCGGCTCGCGATCTCCCCGGAGTTCCCGGCGGAACTCGGCGCCCTGGCCCAGCCGGTGCGCCGGGACGTCGTGCTCGCGGTGCGCCGCTTCATGCAGAACACGGCGGGCGCGCCGCACCCCGAACGCGTCAGGGGGGCCAGGGACTCCCGGATGGCCACGCTCAGGCTCGCCGAGGGGCACCGGGGCGTCGTGGTCAGGCAGCGGGACGTCTACTGGCTGCTGACCGTCCTGCCGGACGCCGAGGCGTGGGCCTACGCGCGGCGCTACGGCTTCACCGTCAACACCGTGCTGGGCGTGGTCGAGACGTGGGACGCCGAGACGCTGGAGCGGGTGGAGCCCTCGGTGCGCAGGGCGGCCGACTCCTCGTCCGCGCGGCTGTTCGCCGAGACGTGCGACAGCGACCTGGCCGAGCTGGGCATCGACCACGGGTTGCTGCGGCTCGTCCGGCAGATCACCGACGAGCTGATCCTTGAGGCGCTGGAGCCCATGCTGCCCGCGACGCAGTACGCGCCGCTGGCCGCGCTGGCCAGGGGCGAGTCGGTCGCCGGGGCCTGGCGGGAGCTGGAGGCGTGCCGCGCGACCGCCCCCGCCACCGGCCCGATCGACCCGGAGGACCTCTTCGCGGCGCTCCTGCGCAGCCCGGACCGCGCGATCTTCGTCGGCAGCCCGCGCGAGCTGAACCACGTGCTCGAGATGCCCGACTGGTGCGTGTTCCTGCATCCGGCGCAGCACCGCCTGTCCCGCTGGAGCTCCTACGAGCAGCCGGTGCTGGTGACCGGTGGCGCGGGGACCGGCAAAACCCTCGTCGCCCTGCACCGGTCCGCCTTCCTGGCCAGGCGCGGCAGCGGCCGGATCCTGCTCGTCACCTTCTCCCAGGGGCTGAGCAGGACCCTGGCAGCCGGCCTGGACCTGCTGATCGAGGACGAGGTGACGCGCGCCCGGGTCGAGGTCGGCAACGTGGACCGGCTGGCCCACCGCGTCATCGCCGAGGCCGAGGGACGGGCCCCCGCGCTGGCCGGGGGCGCCGAGCTGGCCGCGCTCTGGCGGGAGACGGACAACGACCACAGCCCCGCCTTCCTGCTGCGCGAGTGGGAGCAGGTGGTGCTGGCGCAGAACCTGCGGACCCTGGACGAGTATCTCGCCGCCCCGCGCGCCGGCCGCGGCGTCGACCTCTCCCCGGCCGAGCGGACCGCCGTCTGGCGGGCCGTCGAGCACGTCACGGGACGGCTGCGCGAGCGCGGCAAGCGCACCCTGCTCCAGCTGGCCGCGGAGGCCTCCGAGCTGCTCGGCCGGACGACCGGCGACCTGCTCGACGAGGGGGGGCCGAGGCGGGAGCCGTACCGGCACATCGTGGTCGACGAGGCTCAGGACATGCACCCCGCGCAGTGGCGGCTGCTGCGCGCGGCGGTCCCGCACGGCAGCGACGACCTGTTCATCGTGGGCGACCCGCACCAGCGCATCTTCGACACGCGGGTGACGCTCGCCTCCGTCGGAATCGACGCGATCCGTCACCGTCTCCAGGTGTCGTACCGGCTTCCGCAGGAGATCCTCTCCTGGGGGGTACGGCTGCGCGGAGGCGGCCCCGCGGACGGTCTGGTCGACGGAGTTCAGGATCTATACGGCTTCCGCGCAACACGACACGGTTCCCGCCCGATGGTGCGAGCCTACGATTCACCGGAGGAAGAACTGACCGGTCTGGTCGCACAAGTGGGACAGTGGATCCAGGAAGGCGTACCGCCCCGGGAGATCGGGGTGGCCGCCAGGACGGCGGGCCTCGTTCGCGACGCCCGTGCCGCCCTGCGCGAGCTGGGGGTGAAGGTGACGACGTTGCACGGCATGAAGGGCCTGGAGTTCCGGCGGGTCGCCGTGATCGGTGTGGCCGACGGGATCGTGCCCGCCCCCGACTCCCTCACCCCCGCCGGCGAGGATCCCACCGCGCGGGCGCACGACCTCCAGCGGGAGCGCGGCCTGCTCTATGTGGCCTGCACCCGGGCCAAGGAGCTTCTTTACGTATCTCACTCCGGACGAGCCAGCCCCTTCCTTCCCACCTGACGACATACTCTGAACTGCGGATATATTCCCCTTTGCCGGTTGGACCTCAATGAACCTCAGCCTGAGCGACATCGCGCCACCCCTGCGCTGGACCTCCCCCGGCCAGGTCGCGCCGATCGCAACCGACCCCCGTCTCCCCGAGGCGTGGTGGCAGGCGCTTCCGCTCGACCGGGCCTGCTCAACCATCGGGACCTCCGAGGTCGCCGGACGTCTGGCCGACCTCGCCCTGACCTGCTGGGGACACCTGATGCTCGGCGACGTGCTGCCCCTGCTCAGGTTCGCCGACCCGGCTTCGAGCGTCAGGACGCCCGAGGGGCTGGGCCGCGAGACGGTGCACAAGTTGTTCACCGGGGTGCTGGAACGCCTCCTCGAACCCGTCACCGAGGAGAGCGTCGCCCAGGTGCGGCCCTCCCGGCCCGACCGGCCGCTGCCCGAGCTGATCGACGAGGTCTTCGCGACCCTGGACGACCGGCAGCGGGCGATCGCCAGGGACCGCCTGTACGCCTCGCAGCGTGCCACGCTCGACGACCTGGCGCAGCGCTTCTCCGTGACCAGGGAGCGCATCCGGCAGATCGAGCGTGACCTGCGCGACCACGTCGAGGCCTGGCTGGCGGGCGACGACGCGGCCCCGCTGGTCGCCCACGTGTCGTGGCTGCGCGGCCGTCTCGGCTCCGCCGTGCCCGCCGACGACCTGGCGGCCGCGGTGCCCTGGCACCGCAGCGACCTGGCCACGCTGGGCATCCCGGCCTGGCGGTTCGTGCGGACCCTGCTGACCGGTTACGACCAGGTGGACGGCTGGCTCGTCGCGGGCGGCGCCGACGAGCTGCGGGAGAAGACCCGGCAGCTGTTCACCGACGGCCCGCGTCCCCTGGAGGAGGCCGTCACCCTGGTCAGCCAGCTGGGCATCCGCGAGGACGTGGCCGAGCGGTGGCTCATCGCCGTGCCCCAGCTGCGGGTGCTGGAGGGCCACGTGGTGCCGTGGCCGCGCAGCGTCAACGACAAGGCCGAGGCCGTGCTCGCGGTGGCGGGCAGCGCGCTGACGCCCGAGGAGATCCAGGAGCGCATCGGCGAGGACTACAGCCTGGTCGGCATCCGCAACCAGCTCACCGCCGACGACCGCTTCCTGCGGCTCGACCGCAACAAGTACGGCCTGGCCCGCTGGGGCGGCGAGCAGTACCTCGGCATCCGAGAGATGATCGTCCGCGAGATCGAACGGGCCAACGGCGAGGCCTCGGTCAACACCATCGTCTCGAACCTGACCTCGCGCTACGACGTGAGCGAGAGCTCGGTCCGCGCCTACGCCGGCGGCCCCGGCTTCGAGCGCACCCAGCGCGGCTGGATCCGGGTCGCGGGCACCGAGCAGCCCGACTACCAGCCGCGCAGGGACGTCTCGGCGACCCGCCGCTGCTTCCGCAGCCGCGACGGGCGCTGGTGGCACCGGGTCGACGTCAACGCCGAGCACCTGCGCGGATCGGGGTCGCCGCTGCCGACGGGCTTCGCCGCCCACCTGGGCATGGCCCCCGGCGGCCAGCTGACCGCCTCGACCCCGTCGGGCGACGTGGTGATCAGCTGGCACAACCAGCCGACCATGGGGTCCATCCGGCCCGTCCTCGTCGCCGCGAACGCGGCGGAGGGCGACCACGTCTTCCTGACGGTCTCCGACGGCGGCGAGCTGCTGACCCGCTACCTGCCCGCCGCCGCGCCCGGTCTGCCCGCGCTGAACCGGGCCCTGCACCTGATCGGCTACACCGCCCCCGTCGCCTCGGAGGCCGAGGGCGTCCGGCTCATCGGCGCCCGCATCGGCCTGCCGGACGGCGTGAACCGCGACGACATCCTCGGCCGTCTGCGCGACAGGGGCGACCGCGACATCCTCGTCTTCCTGGAGGGACCGGCCTGACGAGGACCTTCCTGGGGGCGCCGCCCGGCAATAGGCTCAAGACATGCTGAGGCTGTATGACACGCGGCGCCGCCAGGTCGAGCCGGTCGTCCCGCAGGGCGCCAGGTCGATGCGGATGTACACCTGCGGGCCGACGGTCTACCGCCACGCGCACGTGGGCAACCTCCGCTCCTACCTGCTGGCCGACCTGATCAGGAGGGTCTCCGAGCGGCACAGGGTCCGGGTCGTCGCCTGCCGGAACATCACCGACGTCGGGCACCTGACCGACGACGCCGAGAGCGACCCCGGCGGCGAGGACAAGGTCCTGGCCCAGGCCAGGGCCGAGGGACGGACCGGCCTGGAGATCGCCCGGTTCTACGAGGAGGCGTTCAGGGCCGACACGGCCACGCTGAACATACGGCCGCCCGAGCACTCCCCCAGGGCCTCCGAGACGATCGACCTCATGATCGAGATGATCGCCAAGCTGATCGAGAAGGGCCACGCCTACGCCACCCCCGACGGGTCGGTCTTCTTCGACGCCACCTCCTTCCCGACCTACGGCGAGATCTCCGGCAACCGCCTCGACCGGCTGAAGCCGGGCCACCGCTCCGAGGGCGTCGACCCGCGCAAGCGCCTCCACGCCGACTGGGCGCTGTGGAAGCCCGCCGACCGCGAGCTGACCTGGGAGGCCCCGTGGGGGCGGGGTTTCCCCGGCTGGCACATCGAGTGCTCCGCCATGTCGCTGCGCTTCCTCGGCGAGCGCGTCGACCTGCACACCGGCGGGATCGACCTGCGCTTCCCGCACCACGAGAACGAGCGCGCCCAGTCGGACGCGGCCGCCGGGCACGAGGTGGTCGACCACTGGGTGCACGGCGAGCACCTGCTGTTCGACGGGCGCAAGATGGCCAAGTCCACCGGCAACGTGGTCCTGCTCGACGACGTGGCGGCGGCGGGCCTCGATCCGCTGGCCGTACGGCTGGCCCTGCTGGAGCACCGCCACCGCCAGCAGATGAACCTGACCTGGGACACCCTGCGGGCCGCAGACAGGACCCTGGCCCGCTGGCGCTCCCGGGTCGCCGAGTGGTCGGAGTCGCCGAGCCGTCCGATGCCCGCCGAGCGGGTCGCCGGGATCGAGGCCGCCTTCGACGACGACCTCGACACCCCGCTGGCCCTGCGCCTGCTGCGGGAGCTCGAACGCGACGACTCGATCGCGCCCGGCGCCCGGCTGGAGGCGTTCCTGCACCTGGACCAGATCCTCGGCCTGGACCTGCCGATCGACATCGGCAGGTCCCCGAGCCTTCCGCCCGGCGCGGGCGAGCTGCTCGAACAGCGGCTGCGGGCGCGCGCGGCCGGCGACTGGGCCGCCTCGGACCGGCTGCGCGAGGAGCTGACCGGGCTCGGCGTGCGGGTCGCCGACACCCCCGACGGCCAGACCTGGTCAAGACACTAACCCACCCCCCGGCACGACAACCGATCCCGGCCCCGGTGAACGTTTGCGGTCGTGGCGTCAGCGGCGCCTGGAGAGCAGGTAGGCCAGGTAGCATCCGCCGATCGCGGCCGTCATCACGCCGACGGGCACCTGCCCGGAGCCCGGCACCCGCTGCGCCGCGACGTCGGCGGCCAGCAACAGCGCCCCGCCCATGAGCGCCGAGGTGACCAGGCCGGAGCCGGTCGTGCGGGTCAGCCGCCTGGCCAGCTGCGGCGCGGTCAGCGCGACGAACTCCAGCGGCCCGACCGCCGCGGTCGCGGTGGCGCACAGCCCGACCGCCGCGAGCATCAGCGTCAGCCGGGTCCGCTCGGCCGGCACGCCCAGCCCTCCCGCGACGTCGTCGCCCATCTCCAGCAGCGACATCCGGGGCCCGAGCGCCAGGACCGGCGGCAGGAGCACCGCCAGCGCGACGGCCACCATCCCCACGTGCTCCCAGCCGCGCCCGTTGAGGCTGCCGAACAGCCAGGCGTTCGCCCGCTGCGCGGCCGTCACCTCGGCCCTGGTGATCAGGAAGGAGTTGACCGAGTAGAGCATCGCGCTGACCCCGATGCCGATCAGGACCATCCGCTGGCCCTGAACTCCCCGCCGGTAGGCCAGCAGGTAGACCAGGCCCGCCGCGGCGACGCCGCCGCCGACCGCCGACCCGGCCAGCAGCGCGGGCCCGCCGCCGATCACCAGGATCTGCACGATCGCGCCCGTCGCCGCGCCGGTGGTGAACCCGATGACGTCGGGGCTGCCGAGGGGGTTGCGCGACAGGCTCTGGAAGACCGCGCCGCTCACCCCGAGCGCCGCGCCGACCAGCAGCGCGATGACCACGCGCGGCACCCGCAGCGTCATGACGACGAACTCGGCCGCGGCGTCGCCCCGGCCCAGCAGGGTCGCGACGACCTCGGCGGGGGTCAGCGGAACGTCGCCGACGCCGATGGCGTAGACCGACAGCAGCGCGGTGACGGCGGCCAGCCCGGCACCGGCGATCAGGGGCCTGGCCGTACGCCCGGCGCGACGGCTCCGCCCGCTCACAGCTGCGCGATCCTCGTCCGGCGGACGACCGCGATCAGGACGGGCGCCCCGACGAACGCGGTGACCAGCCCGACCTCCAGCTCCCCCGGACTGGCCACGACGCGGGCCAGCACGTCGGCGGCCAGCAATACCACCGCGGCCGCCAGCATCGAGTACGGCATGAGCCAGCGCTGGTCGGGCCCGGTGAAGACCCGGACGACGTGGGGCACGGCCAGGCCGACGAAGGCGATCGGCCCGACCGAGGCGGTCGCCGCGCCGGACAGCAGCACGACGGCGACCGCGCCGAGCGCCCTGGTGAGCCCGACCCTGGAGCCGAGCGCCCTGGCGGCGTCGTCCCCGAGGGCCATCGCGTTCAGCGGACCGGCCAGCACCAGGGCCAGCACGATCCCCGCGGCCAGGAAGGGCAGCAGGTCGGTCAGCACCTTCAGGTCACGCCCGGCGAGGGAGCCGACCGCCCAGAACCTGAAGGTGTCGAAGGCACGGAGGTCGATCATCATGACGCCGGAGACGAAGGCCCCGAGTGCCGCGCTGATCGCGGTGCCCGCCAGGGCCAGCCGTACCGGGGTCGCTCCCCCGCGTCCGCGCGAGCCCAGCGCGTAGACCAGCACCGCCGCCGCGAGGGCTCCGGCGAAGGCGAACCAGACGTAGGCCGTGGGCCTGGTGACGCCGAGGAAGGCGATGGCGGAGACCACGGCGGCCGAGGCGCCCGCGTTGACGCCGAGCAGTCCCGGGTCGCCGAGGGGGTTTCTGGTGAGCGCCTGGACCAGTGCCCCGGCCAGGCCGAGCGCGGCGCCGACGCCGAGGCCGAGCAGGGTGCGCGGCAGGCGCAGCTCGTTCACCACGACCGCCTGCTCCGAGGTGCCGCCGTGCCACAGCGCGTCCCAGACGACGTCGAAGGGGATGGACTGCGCGCCGACGGCCAGGCTCGCCAGGACGGCCGCGGCCAGCGCGGCCAGCACGACGACCAGTCCTTTGACTTTCATGGGAGGACCATATTAGGTAAACCTTGCCTTAGTAAATTAAGGTTAGCCTAACCTTTGCTCTTGATCTTCTCCGAAGGAGCCCTCGTGCGCGCCATATCCGGACTCGTCGCGGCTTTCTGCCTCGCCGCGCTCACCGCCTGCGGCTCGGGGGCCGCATCACAGGAAGCGTCACAGGAGGCGTCACCGGCGGCGTCACCGGCGGCGTCGCGGGAAGGGGCCGCGCAGGAGCAGACCCGCGTGGTCCAGCACGACGCGGGGAGTTCGACCGTGCCCGCCTCCCCCAAGCGCATCGTGTCCGTGAGCGTCACGCTCACCGGTCACCTGCTCGCCCTCGACGCCCCGGTCGTCGCCTCCCAGGCCACGCCTCCCTCGCCGATCGTGGACGGCAACGGCTTCTTCACCCAGTGGGCGGACGTCGCCGTCAAGCGCGGCGTACAGGTGGCCTACCAGGGGTTCGAACCCGCCCTTGAGAAGGTCGCGGCGCTGAAGCCCGACCTGATCGTCGGCTCGGGATCGGGCGCCGACGACTCCTCCAAGGTGTACGACCAGCTCAGCAAGATCGCCCCGACCCTGATCTACCGCTACGACCAGCTCTCCTGGCAGGAACTCACCGCCAAGCTCGGGACCGCGCTCGGCCTGGACGCGAGCAAGGTGGTCGGCACCTACGACGCCCGCGTCGCCGAGGTGAAGGCGAAGATCAAGCCGCCCGCCCAGGAGGCCGTCCTGCTGCGGGTCAACCCGACCGAGATCCCCATCTTCACCCCCGTCTCCGCCCAGGGCAGGCTGCTGGCCTCGCTCGGCCTGAAGGTGCGCGAGCTGCCCGCGGGCATGGAGGGCGGAGCGGTTCAGGACGAGGGCGGCGCGCGCAGCGACATCGTCCCGATCGCCACCGAGAACATCACCAGGGCGATCGGTGACGGCTCGCTGTTCTTCGTCAGCCACGAACCGGCCGAGATCGAGGCCACGCAGGCCAAGCCGCTGTGGAAGGACCTGCCCGCGGTGAAGGACAAGCGGGTCTACGACCTGGGACTGGACTCCTTCCGCCTCGACTACTTCAGCGCGACCAACATCGTCGACCGCCTGGAGAAGCAGTTCGCCTGACCACCCTCCCCTACGCCCCGTGCGCGCCGCCCCTCCGGAACGCACGGGGCGTAAAGGACGTCCGGGGCGCGCGGGACGTCGCGGACGAGCCCGGCGGGCCCGCGCGGAACATCCCGTCCACGCGGGTCACGGCGTGGATCATGATTAATGTCGGTGACGACCGATAGCGTCCCGATCATGAGTGAGATCGGCATTGTCGTACGGCCGGCCACGGCGGCCGACCTGGACGGAGTCGTGGCGTGCAGCGCCGCGCTGTTCGTCGAGGACGCCGGGACCCGCGATCCCGCCGTCAACGTGAACTGGCCGCGTGAGCACGGCCCGGCCCGGTTCGCCGAGGCGCTGAACGACCCCGACCGCCTGGTGATGGTCGCCGACGACGGCGGCCGGATCGTCGGCCACCTGACCGGCTCGCTGTCAGGCCCGACCCCGATGCGGCCGGTCACCGTGGCGACGCTCGGCAGCATGTACGTGCAGCCCGCCTACCGCGGGCAGAAGATCGGCAGCAGGCTGGCCGCGGAGTTCAGGACGTGGGCGGCCGGCCACGGCGCGCAGTACGCCGGGGTGACGGCCTACGCCGGAAACGAGGCCGCGATCCGCTTCTACCAGCGCAACGGCTTCGCCATGCACTCGGTGGTCCTGGAAACGGTCCTTTGACGCGTTCCTCGCTCCGGGCCGGAAGTCCGTCCCGGTCCCGGCGACGGCGGGCGTCCCGGCCCTGGTGAAGAGGGTGAGACGGACGCGGCCGACCACCCGGGCGGCCTCCCGGTGGAAAAGGGGATCGGCCAGCAGCGCCCGGCAGCGCGCGTCCTTCCGCCAGCGGCGTCCCGGCGGCCCGGAGACCATCCAGATCCGCCGGAAGCGGTCGGCGACCGCGCGGAACTGCGCCGCCGTGCGCGGCTCGAAATGTCCGGGGGCGAAGGTCAGGTCGTCGAGCGCGTCGTACGGCCCGCCGTACACCCCGACGAAGAGGCGATAGCGGTGCGGGACGAAGAGCACCGCGTCCCCCGGCCGCTCCGCCCCGGCCAGCGAGGCCGCGACGGCGCGCAGGTCGTCGGGACGGCTCGCGGGCAGGCGGAGCCGCAGCTGCGCGGGCAGCGTGAGCGCCGCCAGGAGTGCCACCAGGAGGGCCACCGTGAGCACCGGCGCCAGACGGGCCCGCCACGCCCGCACGACGGGGATCCCGCCGGGCGGTCCGGTGAACGCCGCGCCCGCCAGCAGGGCGAGCGCCGGCAGGCAGAACAGCAGGTAGCGGGGGTTGTAGATCGGGTGGACCTGCGAGATCGCGAACGACAGGGCCGGGGGGAGCACCGCCCACGGCACGGCCACCGCGGCGAGCGGCCGGGCCCGCCGTACCGCGACCGCCGTGCCGACGGCGACGAGCACCGCCAGCAGGGCCACCGCCCGCCAGGTGCCGCCGATCTCGTGGACGAGGGCGACCAGGTCGCGGGACCCCGGTGGCCGCAGCCACGCGACCTGCCGGCTCTGCCCTGCCGCGACGACCGCCAGGGGCGCGACCAGCGCGGCGGCGGCCGTCACGGCGGCCGCCCAGCGCGGCAGCTCGCGGCGGTCGCGCACGAGCACGGTGACCGCGTGGGCGGCCACCAGGAGCAGGGCGTACAGGTGGAGCCAGCCGAACAGGGCCAGGGCCGCGGAATAACCGGCGTAACGGGTGTAACGGGTGTAACGGGCGCGCCCCGGCGGGCTGCGCCGTTCCAGGGCGTCGAGCAGCGCCCAGGTCGCCAGGACGGCGACGGCCCCGACGATCGCGTAGCTCCGGGCCTCCTGGGCGTACCTGCTCACCATCGGCAGCACGGCGTAGACCAGGCCGGCGACCAGACCCGCCCGTCGCGAGGCCAGCCGCCCGCCGATCATCACGACCCCGTACGCCGTGGCGGCCGTCGCGAGCACGGACGGCAGGCGCAGGGCCACCTCGCCCGTCCCCACGGCCGCGAAGGGGCGCAGCAGCAGGTAGTAGAGCCCGTGCACGGCGTCGACCGCGCCGAGCAGCCGCCACAGGTCGGCGAGCGGCATCCCGGCCGCCATACCGCTGACCGACTCGTCGCGCCAGAACGACGGCACGCCGACGGCCCACAGGCCGACCGCGCCCGCGAGAAGCGCCACCAGGACAGGGAGGATCCGCTCACCGCGCCCACGCACGTCTCCGGAGCCTAGGACCACCGCCGTCAGCGGAGCGTCAAACCTCCGATGGTGAATCCGGTTGTCGGCGTCTTTTCGCGAACAGTCCGGTTCGCGTTTCCCACCACGTCACACCTCGCCGTATCGTGTGCCGTCGCGTCACGTCAGGAGTGGATCGGGAAGCGGCGTCCCAGCGTGCGGGGGCTGCCAGACTTGTTCGAGCACACCGTGCAGGAGGTGTTTGTGAAGTTCCGGCCGTATGCCTGGATGCCCCGACCGCTCGTCTGGCCCGCGCGGGTGTTGACCATCCTCGTGGCGTTCACGCTGGCAATGGCCGGGGCCGGCGTATGGGCGGTACGCGCCTCCTTCCCCCAGCTCTCGGGCGAGCTCAAGGCGGAAGGCCTCACCGGAAAAGTCACGGTATATCGCGACAAAACAGGCATCCCGCACATCTACGCGGACTCCCCGGAGGACCTGTTCCTCGCCCAGGGCTACGTGCACGCCCAGGACCGCTTCTTCGAGATGGACTTCCGCCGCCACGTGACCGCGGGACGGCTGTCGGAGATGTTCGGCCCGGCGACCCTCGCCGAGGACAAGGTCGTACGGACCCTCGGCTGGCGGAAGGTCGCCGAGCAGGAGCTGCCGATGCTCTCCGAGCAGACCCGGCGCTACCTCGACGCCTACGCCAAGGGCGTGAACTCCTGGATGGGACAGCACCGGGGCTCCGTCGGCAAGAGCCTGGAGTACGCGGTGCTCCGGGTCGCCAACCCCGGCTACGAGCCCGAACCGTGGACCCCGGTCGACTCCGTCTCCTGGCTCAAGGCCATGGCCTGGGACCTGCGCTCCAACATGGCGGAGGAGATCGGCCGGGCGCTCGCGGCGAGCAAGCTGCCGCGCGACCGGGTCGAACAGCTCTGGCCCGGCTACCCCTTCGCCTCCCACCGGCCCATCGTCACGCGGGGATCGGTGACCGACCACGGGTTCGACCAGGCGGTGGAACCGCACGGGAGCCTCCCGCGGGGGGACGCCACCGCCGACACCACAGCCGACACCACAGCCGACACCGGCACCGGCGCCGACACCGGGCAGGCCGGGAACACCCGCGCGGGCGGGTCCGCGGACCCCCGGGCGGCTGGGACCGCGGACCCCGGGACGGGCGGGACCGCGGATCCCGGGGCGGGCGGAGCCGGGGACGCCGGCACAGGCGGGGCCGGGGGCACCACGACCGCCGCGCTGACCCGGGCCGCCGAGGCCGTACAGGCGGTGCCGAGCCTGATGGGCGACCCCAAGGGCGGTGGAGGCATCGGCTCGAACTCCTGGGTCGTCGGCGGGCGGCACACCACGTCGGGCAAGCCGCTGCTGGTCAACGACCCGCACCTGTCGGCGAGCATGCCCTCGGTCTGGTACCAGGCCGGCCTGCACTGCCGTACCAAGAGCGCCCAGTGCCCGTTCGACGTGACCGGGTTCACCTTCTCCGGAATGCCCGGCGTGATCATCGGCCACAACGACCGGATCTCCTGGGGCTTCACCAACCTGGGCCCCGACGTCTCCGACCTGTATCTCGAGAAGGTGCGGGACGACTCCTACCTGTTCATGGGCGAGTGGAAGCCGCTCACGACCAGGGTCGAGACGATCGACGTGGCGGGCGGCGACCCGGTCCTGCTCAGGGTCCGCGACACCATCCACGGGCCGATCATCTCCGACGTCATGGGGGAGGCGAAGGACGCGATCTCCGGCGCGGCCACGATCTTCAACGAACAGGCGGACGCGGTCGCGCTCAAGTGGACGGCGCTGGAACCCGGCAGGACCGCCGACGCGATCTTCGCCATCGACGCCGCGCAGGACTGGCAGGGCTTCCGGAAGGCGGCCGCCTCGTTCGAGGTGCCGTCGCAGAACCTGATCTACGCCGACGTCGACGGCAACATCGGCTACCAGGCACCGGGCCGGATCCCGGTACGGACCAGGGGCGACGGCACCTTGCCGGTGCCCGGCTGGACCGGTGAGTACTCCTGGCAGTCGACCGTCCCCTTCGACGAGCTGCCCAGCCTCTACAACCCGCCGGAGGGCTACATCGTGACCGCCAACAACGCGGTCATCGACCCCGAGCGCTACCCGCACATGCTGACCAAGGACTGGTCGTACGGCTACCGCTCCCAGCGCATCCTGGACCGCCTCGCGGAGGAGCTGAAGAAGGGCAAGGTGGACGCCGCGACCATGAGCGCGATGCAGCAGGACACCCGCAACGGCTTCGCCGAGTTCCTGGTGCCCGAACTGATGGCGACGAACGTGGCGGGCGGCGCCGCGCGGGCCCGCGAGCTGCTGCGCGGCTGGGACGGCTCCCAGGGGCCGGAGTCGGGTGCGGCGATGTACTTCAACGCCGTCTGGCGGCACCTGCTCATCGAGACCTTCAACGACGACCTGCCCGAGGGGGCTCGGCCGACCGGCGGCGACCGGTGGTTCGAGGTGGTCAGGGTCATGCTCGAACGGGCCGACGACCCGTTCTGGGACGACACGCGGACGCCGCGGCGGGAGACCCGCGAGGACATGCTGCGGCGCGCCATGGCCGCCGCCTACGACGAGTTGGCCGACCGCCTCGGCCCGGACGTCAAGTCGTGGCGCTGGGGCGACCTGCACACGCTCGAACTCACCAACCAGACGCTCGGCTCCTCGGGGAACGCCCTGGCGGAGTGGCTGTTCAACCGGGGTCCCCTCCCGGTGGCCGGTAACGACGACGCGGTCAACGCCGCGGGCTGGGACGTCCAGGAGGGCTACTCGGTCGGCTGGCTGCCGTCCATGCGGATGATCGTCGACCTGTCGGACCTGGACGCGTCCCGGTGGATCAACCTGACCGGCGCCTCGGGGCACGCCTTCCACGACAACTACTGGGACCAGGCGCCGCTGTGGGCGAGCGGGCGGACCACGCCCATGCTCGCCCGCGAGGAGTCCGTCAGAAAGGCCGCGACCCACACCCTGACCCTCGTCCCCTGACCGTCCCCGGCGGGCCCCCGCCACGTGACCGCCCCGGGGCATGGGGTGGCGGCACGGGAGGCCCTCCAGTCGTCGGGCGGGGCCGTGAACCGCGAACCGCCCGGTTTCGGCCGGGCATCCCGGTCCTTTCGAGGCCGGGAGGATGTCAGAGCGGGAGGGAGCGGGACTCGCCGACGGCGAGGTCCCACAGGTCGCCCCGGTCGCGGCCCGCCTCGGCCCAGGCCTCGCGGGCCTGCTCGACCGGGGCCAGCAGCGGCTCGCCGGACAGCAGGAACGTGCCCCAGTGCATGGTCGCCATCCGCCGTGCGCCGACGTCCTCGCACGCCTGTACGGCCTGCGCCGGATCGACGTGCGAGGCCTTCATGAACCAGCGGGGTTCGAACGCCCCCACCGGCATCAGGGCCAGGTCGATGCCGGACGGGTAGCGCCTGCCGATCTGGGCGAAGCGCTCGCCGTACCCGCTGTCCCCGGCGAAGTAGATCGTCTGCCGGGAGGATCTGATCACCCAGCCGCCCCACAGCGTCTTGCAGGTGTCGCCGAGCGAGCGGCGGCTCCAGTGGTGGGCGGGCACGAAGTCGAAGGAGACGTCACCGATCGCGGCGCTCTCCCACCAGTCGAGCTCGGTGACGTCGGTGAACCGCCGCCGGGTGAACCAGGGTTTCAGCCTGGCCGGGACGAAGACGGGGGTGTCCCTGGGCAGGCGCCGCACGGTCGACGCGTCCAGGTGGTCGTAGTGGTTGTGGCTGATCACCACGGCGTCGATCCGGGGCAGGTCCGTCCACGCGACGCCGGGCGGGGTGAGCCTCGGCCGGGCCCCGGGGATCTTCTTCGCCCAGATCGGGTCGGTGAGGATCGTCAGCCCGCCGATCTGCAGGACGTAGGTGGAGTGTCCCACCCAGGTGACCACGGTCTCGGTCGCCGACGCCCGGGGCAGTCCGCTGCGCCGCACCGGGATCTGGTCCGCGTCTCCGACGTCGGGCCTGAGGCCGCCGTGCCACACCGCCGCGACCAGTTCCTGGAACGCGGGGAGCGGGGAGGTCATCCGGTCTCTGAAGGTACGGGGCCACGACCGGCCGGGCGCTTCCGGCGTGACCACGGGCCGCGTCGTGACCACCGGCCGGGTCGTGACCACCGGCCGGGTCGTGACCGCGGGCCGGGTCGTGACCGCGGGCCGGGGCTCGGGATCGGGCGGAGGGGCGACTCCGGGCTGGGGTGTGATCTCGGGCTGGATCGTCTGCGACATGGGTGACCCCCTGGTAACCATCGGTCCGGGCGATGATCCCTATTTGAGGTCATTCATTCCCTTTAAGATGACTTCGACCGAAACCACCAGGGCGATTTACGGGTATAGTTCCCGTCTTCCAGGTTCGCGAGGCGCTCGAAAACGTTCCACGACGCGAGATCCCCGCAAATCACCACAGAAACGGCGGCCGCCACCACGTAGAGCGGGAGCATCGGCAGGCCCGCGCAGGCCATGTACTGGGAGGCGTGCCTGCCCTCGTGTCTCAGCAGGTCCTCGCCGAGACTCCCCTCCTCCCGCCTGGTCAGCACCACGTTCCCGACGGTGAACGCCCCGGCGATCGGGAACGGGATGCGGTAGCCGTACGCCAGGATCAGCCCGTCGGGACCCGGTGCCCTCGTGGCCCGGCCCAGGCGCACCACCAGCAGCCCCAGCGGGGTGGACAGGTTCACGTAGTTGAGCGTTCTCCGCACCCGGTGGAAGCGCCGCATACGGGAATTGTGCGCCGTCCGGCCGCGCGAGGCCAGCTCGACGGCGAAAGAGCCTTCGGTATCGGACGGACAAAATGGCCACGAATTTTCAAGAAAACTAATCATATTTAGGTAACCGACCGAAACACCGTGCTGATCAAATTACGTGACACACACCAAATGCACACGTAGCGTTTATATTGCAGCCGATTGAAGTGTTCTGGCGGTTTATGTCGGGCGGTGGGCACATGGCGACCCTGGTGTTCTCCCCCGGCACGCGGCGACGGCCCCGGTACGGCGACGCCCGCCGCGTTCGCGGTCCTCCCGGCACGCCCCCTCCCCACCGCTCACCGCTCAGCACTCCCCGCGCCCGGCCGGATCGGCCGCGGACGCGGCGTTCTCCCGCCGATCAGGCGGACCGCGCCGGGATTCCGGCCGGAGAGGCGGCGAGACCGCGACTCCGGCCTCTCCGGTGGCGGACACCGGCCCGATCGGCCAGTGCCTGACAGCCGTATGAGAGCCCCAGGAGGAATGAACCAGTGGGTGAAGGTCTCAGCGTTGGGAACCACCGGCCTCCGCCGCCGGAAAGCGTAGCGGGCACCCCCGCCCGTCACGCGCCGATCTCCCCGCTCCCCGCCGTTCTCGGCCACCGTGAAGACCTCGTTCCCGACCCCCCGGAGAACAGCCGGGAGCCCCACCCGGAAATCCCCCCGGAAAAACACCCCGGAAACCACCCCGGAAACCGCTTCGAAACCCCGTTCAAAGCCCGCGAGGGCACCCGGGGACCGCTGTTATCCACCGGCCCCCGCTCACGTCCGGTGCGCACCGGGTGAGGCCCTTCGACTTCACGAGGCGGCGCCGCGCGGCCGAACCCCCCGCTCCCGCCCGATCCCCCCACCCCATCGGCCGTCCCACCGACGGAAGCGGTCCCTCCCGCCTGCGGGTCGGCGCCGTCGAGGTCATGGCGATCAGCGAGGACGAGGTCCTCGATCACGTGTCGAGCGCGTGGCGCCTGCGGCGCGGCGGCTCGATCGTCACCGCCAACGTGGACATCATCCGCGCCGCCACCTTCGACCCCGCCCTGGCGGACCTGATCACGCGCTCCGAGCTCGTCGTCGCCGACGGCATGCCGGTGGTGTGGGCGGGAAGACTCGCCGGGACGCCGCTGCCCGGCAGGGTGACCGGCTCCTCGCTCGTCTACTCCCTCACCGCGCGCGCGGCCCGCGAGAACCGGTCCGTCTTCCTGCTCGGCGGGGCCCCGGGAGTGCCGGAGGCCGCCGCGCGGGCTCTGGCCGACCGCCATCCGGGGCTGCGGGTCGCCGGCGCGTGCTCGCCGCCCTACGGGTTCGACGCCACGGCCGAAGGCATGCGACGGCTGGTCGGCCTGGTGACCGCCGCCGCGCCGGACCTCGTCCTCGTCGGACTGGGCTTTCCCAAACAGGAGCGCACCATCCGCGCGCTGCGCGCCGAGCTGCCGGACGCCTGGTACATCGGCTGCGGGGCCGGGATCCCGATGGCCGCCGGCCAGTTCAGCCGCGCGCCGGAGCCGATGCAGCGGATCGGCGCGGAATGGCTGTACCGGCTGGCCCAGGAACCGCGCCGCCTGGCCCGCCGCTACCTGCGAGACGACCTCCTGTTCGCCGTCGTGATGCTCGCCGGCGCCCTGCGCAGCCGCCTGAAGGCCGGGCGGTACCTCCGAGGGCATCCCCTCCCCCCAGCACGTTCCTCGAACGGAGACGCATTCGACATGACCGTTCCAGCTCGGCCCCGGCCCACCGGGACGGTGACGGCGCCCGTCCGGGCGGCGTCACCGGACGGGCCCGTCCCCCCGGCGGACTACGTGTGCTTCTCGGCCCAGGACTGGTGGTACCACAACCAGGCGCACTCGGACTTCCAGCTCATGCGGTCGGTCGCCGTCCACCGCAGGGTCCTGGTGGTCAACAGCATCGGGCTGCGCATGCCGACGCCCGGCAACTCGACCCAGGTACTGCGGCGCATCGGGCGCAAGCTGCGCAGCGTCGCGATGCTGGTGCGGCGGCCACTGCGGGAGCTGCCGAACTTCTACGTGATGTCCCCGTTGCCGCTGCCGCTGTACGGCTCGCCCCTGGCCCGGCGGCTGAACGCGGCGCTGGTCAGGGCGCAGGTGCTGGCCGTGTCCCGGGCGCTCGGCCTGCGCCGTCCTGTGATCATGGTGACGCTCCCCACCGCGTGGGACGCGGTCAGGCCGATGCGCAGGCGGGCGCTGGTGTTCAACCGTTCCGACCTGCACTCGGAGTTCCCCGAGTCCGACGGTCAGGTCATCGCGACGATGGAGCGCGACCTCCTGCGGCGCTCCGACCACGTGATCTACGTGAGCAACTCGCTGATGGACGACGAGCGCGACCTCACCGGGCCGCGGGCGTACTTCCTCGACCACGGCGTGGACACCGACCACTTCCGGCCCCGGCCCGTGGACCGGCAGCCCGAGGACCTGCGCCGGATCCCCGGGCCGCGGGTGGGTTTCTTCGGCGCGCTGGACGACTACTTCGTGGACTTCGACCTGCTCGAACGGATCGCCGTCGAACTGCCCGGCGTCTCGCTGGTACTGATCGGCAACGCCAACGTCCCCATGGGACGCCTCACCAGGCACCCCAACGTCCACTGGCTCGGTCACCGGCCCTACGAGGAGATCCCGGCCTACGGGTCGGGCTTCGACGTAGCGATCATGCCCCGGCCGGACATCCCCTGGATCAGGTACTCCAACCCCATCAAGCTCAAGGAGTATCTCGCGCTCGGCCTGCCGGTGGTCACCAGTGACTCCCACGAGATACGCAACTACGCCGACCGGGTGAGGATCGCCTCCGATCCGGACGACTTCGTGGCGGCCGTCCGCACGACGCTCCGCGAAGGCGGGCTGCGGCCGGCCGAGGAGCTGCGGGAGTCGGTGCTCGACGCCTCATGGTCCTCACGGGCCGCCCAGCTGATGACCCTCGCCGAGACACCACCGCGACACCGAGCCTGACACGGCCCGACCGGGTGCGACCGGCCCTTCCCGGCCGGTCGCCCTCAGCGCGGTTCGGAGTGGCCGGAGCCGTAGGAGTGCCGGGTGAGCAGCCAGGAGCCGCCGTGCGCCGCCGGCGAGAGCACGATGCCGGTCAGGAGCGCGGCCAGACCTCCGTAGAGGTAGACGTAACCGGACAGGTCATTGGCGATGACCACGTCTCCCTCCGGTCTGTCCGTCAACCAGAGCATCGTGATCACCAGCCAGCCCACCGCGGGCGCCAGCGCCGCGAGCTTCCCCTTCATCGCCCGCCCCGCGCCGTAGCAGACGGCGAACAGCACCAGGACGCAGCCCATGGCCGAGACCGGGACGGGCCAGACGTACCACGAGTGCTGAAACGCCCCGACGACGCCCATCACGAGACCCAGCACGACGAGCACGGCGTACGCCGCTGCGGCGACCGCCCTCTCCGAGGAACCCTGCACCGCTGGGACCTGCTCCATCACAACCATGGAGGCTAGTCGATCCCGGCGAAGAGGTCGTCTTCCAGCTTGTACGGCTCGCCGAGACCCCCCACCTCGACCGGCGCCGCCTGCGTCGCGGGGCCCTGTGTCCCGGCGCGCAGGATGAAGTGCTCGATCCCGGCGACCTCCTGGCCGATGTCGTTGGACAGGGCGTACCAGGGCGGGTCCACGCTGATCTGGGTGGCGTGCGCCCGCATCGCGTCGATCTTGTGGCCGATGTGGGCGCGACCGTCGATCTCGGTGGTGACGTCCTCGTCGGCGCACCCGAACGGCAGGTCGTCCACGGTGTCCTCGACGAGGAAGCGCGTGCCCGCCTCGCGCATTGCCTCGGCGGTCCTGCGCATCGTGGACCTGGCCGTCGCGGTGAAGTAGAACTTGGCGATCCGCCACGGCTCGCCCTCGCCGAACGCCGGGTCGGCGGCCAGCTCGAAGGCCCGCCAGGAGACGCGGTTGGCCTGGATGTGGTCGGGGTGACCGTAGAAGCCGTTCTCGTCGTAGGTGACGAGGACCTGCGGCCGCACCTCTCTGATGATCTTGACCAGCTCTCCCGCCGCCTCGTCGAGGTCGGCCTGCCAGAAGGCGTTGTCCCGGTGGTTGGAGGCGCCGCCCATCATGCCGGAGTCGCGCCAGCGCCCGGGACCGCCGAGAAAGCGGTGGTCGGTGACGCCCAGGGCCGCGCAGGCGGAGGCGAGCTCGCCGATGCGGTGCTCGCCCAGCGTGTCGTCGCGGTCGGCGGTCAGGTGGGCCAGCTCCGGCGGGATGACCTCGCCCTCCTCGCCGAGCGTGCAGGTCACCAGGGTGACCCGGGCTCCCTCGGCGGCGTACCTGGCCATGGTGGCCCCGCTGCCGATCGTCTCGTCGTCGGGGTGGGCGTGCACGAGCAGCAGACGGCGGTCGTTCATGCCTTCGAGGGTATCCGTCTGAGGTAAAGGGTGATGCGGACCGCACCGGATATCCGGGTCGGCCCGGCCTTGCGGAAGGACCGCTTGAGCTCCCGCAGCCGGGGGTCGTCCTGCCAGTCGGTGTCGAGGACTCGCCGGGAGACCAGCCACACCCGGTCGGTCGCCTGCTCGAAGGGACGCAGGTCGCGATACGGCTCGCCGTACACGGCGACGAACAGCCGGAAACGCTCGGGCATGTAGAGCACGGCGTCGCCGGGGCGCTCCCGGACGCCCAGCTCCGCCGCCATGCCGCGGAGGTCGTCGGGACGGTTGGCGGGTTCGCGGATGGTGAGCTGGGCGCTCATCGACAGGGCGACCAGGGCCGCGAGGACCGCCAGGCTCAGCGGGATGAGGCGCGCCACGGCCAGGCCCGCCCCGGCCAGCAGCGCCAGGGCCGGAAGGACGAACAGGACGTAGCGCGGGTTGTAGACCGGATACACCTGCGAGATCGCGAAGGACAGCAGCACGGGAAGGATCGCCCAGGGCAGCGCCACCGCCGTCAGCGACGGCGGCACCGCCCTCGCCCCCCTCCCTGTCCCCGTCCCCTTCGTTCCCCCGGACCGCTCCGGTTCCTCCGCTTCCTCCGGGACCGTTCCCGGCGCCGTTCGCGCGGTCCCGGCCCCCGTTCCGGCCCCCAGGCGAATCCGCGAGCCGTACCAGACCCCGAGCAGGGCGAGCAGCAGCAGGAGGGCGAGGAAGATCGGCGGCAGGGCCGAGGCCTCCCAGGACACCGGGCCGCCGGAGATCTCGACGCCGAACTCCCCCAGCTGCGGGAGGCCGGGCACCTTCAGCCAGAACAGCTGCTCGTCCCGCTGCCCGGAGGCGACGAGCACCAGGGGCGTCAGCAGCACCCCGGCGCCGGCGACCGAGGCCAGCCACGGAAGGATCTCCCCGCGTCTGCGGACGACGGTGACGGCGTGCGCGGGCAGCAGGAGCAGCGCGTAGAGGTGGAACAGGCCGAGGAGGGTGACCAGCAGGCCGTACCCGACGTACCGTGAGCGGCGCTCGCCCAGCAGCACCCAGGTGGCCGCCACCGCGACCGCGCTGACCAGGGCGTAGCTCCGCGCCTCCTGGCCGTAGCGGCTGACCATGGGCAGCGTCGCGTAGACCAGTCCCGCCAGCGGCCCGGCCCACCGCCCCGTCCGCGGGGTCGCCAGCTTCCGCCCGATGGCCGCGACCCCGAACGTCGCCCCGGCCACCGCGAGCGCCGAGGGCAGCCGGACCGCGAACTCCCCGCCGAAGGCGGCGAAGGGACGCAGCATGAGGTAGTACAGCGCGTGGACGGTGTCGATGTGGCCGAGCAGTTCCCACAACTCGTCGAGCGACATGGTCGCCGCCAGGACGCTGACCGATTCGTCACGCCAGAACGACGGAACGTCGATCCTCCAGAGCACGAACACGAAAGCCAACAGGGCAGGTGTCGCGGGGGAGCGAAGTATTCGCGCGGTAAGCGTCACTCGCCCAAGTTTCTCCCAAGATCGCGATCATTTGGACCGCCCCGGGGAGATCCCTTAACGGCCTCGGACTGGCAAGATGACTGGTATGAGTGAGAGTTTTCCTCGTCTGCACGCAAGGACCCGCCGATTCACCCTCGGAGTGCCGCGTGCCTTCACCATCGCGCCCGACGGGGCGCGGATCGTCTTCCTGCGGACGAAGGGCGGCTGTGATCCGGTCACCTGTCTGTGGGAGTTCGACGTCGCGAACGGCACGGAACGGCTGATCGCCGATCCGCGCGTCATCGCCGCCGACGAGGAGAACCTCCCGCCGGAGGAACGGGCGCGCCGCGAGCGCAGCAGGGAGCAGGCCGGGGGCATCGTCGGCTACAGCACCGACGCCGCGGTGACCACGGCGGCGTTCGCGCTCTCCGGCGGCCTCTACGTCGTGGACCTGAAGACCAGGAGCGTGCGCCACCTGAAGACGCCCGGCCCGGTGATCGACCCCCGGGTCTCCCCGAGCGGCGTCCACGTGGGCTACGTGACCGGCGGCGCCTTCCACATCCAGGACCTCGAGGACGAGGTCGACCACGCGCTGGCCCACCCCGAGTCGCCCGAGGTGACGTACGGCCTGGCCGAGTTCATCGCCGCCGAGGAACTGAGCCGCATGCGGGGCTACTGGTGGTCGCCCTCGGGAGACGCCCTGCTCGTCGCGCGGGTCGACGAGTCGCCGGTCGACAGGTGGCACATCGCCGACCCTGCCAACCCCGCCCGGCCCGTCACCGAGCAGCGCTACCCCGCCGCCGGTACGGCCAACGCCCAGGTCGAACTGTTCGTGCTGACCCTGGACGGCGCCCGCGTCCCGGTCCCCTTCGACGACGAGTATCTCGTCACCGCCTCCTGGGACGCCCACGGCCTGTCGATCGTCACCCTGTCACGCGACCAGAAGAACATGCGCCTGTTCGAGGTCGACCCGGCCACGGGAGGCTCGGCCCTCGTCCGCGAGGAGACCGACCCCGCCTGGATCGACGTCGTCACCGGCGTCCCCGGCCACCTGTCGGACGGCACCCTGGTCTGGGCCGCGAACATCGACGGCGGCCACCGCCTGGTCATCGGCGACCGGCCCGTCACGCCATCCTCCCTCCAGGTCCGCGAGATCCTCGACGTCGACGGCGACGCGGTGCTGTTCCGCGCCAGCGGCGAGCCGACCGAGGTCGCCCTGTGGGCCTACAAGGACGGCCGGATCACCCTGGTCAGCCCGTCCGAGAGCGGCGTCTACAACGGCCACACCGCGGGCGGCACCCTCGTGGTCACCGGCCAGACCCTCGACGGTGAGGGAACGACCGTCCGCGTCTCCCACCACGGCAGGCCCGTCGGCAACATCGCCTCCCACGCCGAGCGCCCGGGTCTGGACCTGCGGGTCTCCCTGATCCGCGCGGGCGAGCGCGACCTGGCGACCGCCGTACTCCTGCCGTCCGGGCACGTACCCGGCTCGGCGCGGCTGCCGGTCCTCATGGACCCCTACGGCGGCCCGCACGCCCAGCGCGTCCTGGCCTCCTCCGGCGCCTACCTGACCAGCCAGTGGTTCGCCGACCAGGGCTTCGCGGTCGTCATCACCGACGGCCGGGGCACTCCGGGCCGTGGCCCCGAGTTCGAGCGGGCCGTCCTGCACGACCTGGCGACGCCCGTCCTGGAGGACCAGGTGAACGCCCTGCACGGCGCGGCCGAGCGGTTCCCCGACGATCTGGACCTGTCCCGGGTCGGCATCCGGGGCTGGTCCTTCGGCGGCTACCTGGCCGCCCTGGCCGTCCTGCGCCGCCCCGACGTCTTCCACGCGGCCGTCGCCGGGGCTCCGGTGACCGACTGGCGCCTCTACGACACCTGCTACACCGAGCGCTACCTCGGCCACCCGGACGAGGGCCACTACGACTCCTCGTCCCTGTTCGCCGACGCGGAGAAGCTGGACCGCCCCCTGCTGCTGATCCACGGCCTGGCCGACGACAACGTGGTCGCCGCCCACACCCTGCGCCTGTCGTCCGCCCTGCTGGCGGCGGGCCGCCCGCACAACGTCCTGCCGCTGTCCGGCGTCACCCACATGACCCCGCAGGAGGTCGTGGCCGAGAACCTGCTGCTACTCCAGGTCGACTTCCTCAGGAAGTCCCTGGCCTGACCCCTCCCCCAGAAGAACCGCCCCCAACAGGAGAACCAGCCCCGACGGGAAACCGGCCCGACCGGGAACCGGCCCTGACGGGAAACCAGTCCTGACGGGGGAAGACCCGTTCCCCTTCCCCACCGGCCAGCCCCGGCCTGCGAGGAGACCCCACCTACGGAGGCGGCGCCACACACCCCCGGCGCCGCCTCCCACCAGGAGACACGACCACCGCCCAGGGGCGCCGCCTCCCACCAGGAGACACAACCCCCCACCCAGAGGCGCCGCCTCCCATCAGGAGACACGACCACCCGCCCAGGGGCGCCGCCTCCCGCCAGGAGACACGACCGCCCACCTGGAGGTACCGCCTCCCACCCGGGAATACGACCACCCACCTAGGGATATCGCCACCCACCCAGGGATACGACCGTATCCCCTACCCGCCCCGCGCCGGCCCGCCTGCGCCGCCGCCCCCGGGCCGCCCACCCCCACCACGATCGTGACCATGTGGGCGCCGGTGCGGCGAGGGGTGGGACGGAGCGGACCGGCGCCGGTGAACGGCGTCCGGCCCGCGAACGTCTCCGGTCGGCGTCTAGCGGGAACCTCCGGGGATCACTCCCTGCGCCAGTCCCTCATGGCACCGGGCCTCCTGCCGCCCTTGTTCCCGGCGCCGGGACCGACGCCGGCGTTGCTGCCTCCCGGCGCGTTGCCGTCGTCCCTGGCCTCGGGGCCGTCCTCGGTGTCGCCGCCCTCGGGGCCGTTGCCTCCCCCGAGCTTGCCGCCGCCCCTGCCGCCTACCTTGTCGCCTCTCCTGCCGCCGTTCGTCGTGGCCTCGTCGCTGTCCCTCCAGTGGTCCCGCTGCCTCGGCCTGGTCTGCTTGCCGCCGGGCTGCTTGGCCCCGGACTGCTTGCCCTGCTGGTTGGCCTTGGGCTGGTCGGCTCCGGGCTGGTCGGCTCCGGGCTGATCGGTTCCCGGCTTGTTGGCCCCCTGCTGTTCCGCCTTCGGCAGTTCGGCTCCCGAGGCGGGAGAGGGTGGGGGCGTGGAGATGGGAGCGGGGTCCGTCGTAACGGCGGCCGCGCTCGCCACGAGCGCCGGAGCGGAACCGGTGCCGGGAACCGCGAGGCCCCCCGGCCCGGCGGTCGAGGCCATGGCGAGTCCTCCGCAGGACAGGACGGCCGGAACGACGAAGACGGCACCCGCCAGGAACCTGCCCAGCGTCGTACCCCGGCTGGAGCCCATGTCGCCCACGGCGGGCTCGATCGATTCAGGTGACACCTAGGACACCCCTTTCCAGTCTGGTGACTACACGCATTCGACTGACCACGGTCAGCGATGATCATCGTAGCCGTCCGAGACCGTTTCCCCCCGGAGGTGAGCCCGCCGCCTCCGGGAGGTTCCCGCCCCTTTCCCCCTTCCCCCCACCGAGCCGGACGCGCCCCCGCACCGCACCGCACACCGGGGCCTCCGTACCGCACCGGACCGGGACCTCCGTATCGCACCGAACCGGGGTTTCCGCACCGCACCGAACCTGGATCTCCGTACCGCCCGCCGGGCGGGTGTCTCCGTACCGCCCGCCGGACGGGTGTCGCCGTACCGCCCGCCGGGCGGCCTACATCGCGACCACCCAGCCGCCGTCGACGGTCAGCGTGTGGCCGGTGACGTAGGCCGAGGCGTCCGAGGCCAGGAAGACCACGGCCCCGCACAGGTCCCCCGGCTCCCCGACACGGCCGAGCGGGATGTGCGTGCCGACGAGCCGCTCCTCGACCTCCCTGGTGGGCAGCAGGTCCGAGGTCATCGCGGTGCGCATGTAGCCGGGCGCGATGGAGTTGACGCGGATGCCGTACCTGCCCCACTCGTAGGCCATGTTCTTGGTCACCTGGACGACGGCGGCCTTCGACGCGTCGTACACCGAGGACCGCTCGCCGTCCACGACGAGACCACCGATGGAGGAGACGTTGACGATCCGGCCGTCACCGCGCCCGCGCATCCTCCGGGCCGCGCGCTGGGCGACGAAGTACGTGCCGCGCAGGTTGACCGAGAGGGTGGTGTCGAACTCCTCCGGCGTGGCCTCCAGCGCACTGTTGCGCAGGGAGACGCCGGCGTTGTTGATCACGATGTCCACGGCCTCGCCGGCGGCGTCGAGCGCCTCGAAGGCGCTGTCGACGCTCTCCAGCGAGCAGGCGTCGAGCACCAGGGGCAGGCACTCGACGCCCTCCTTCCGGAGGTCGTCGCAGGCGCTCCCGGCGGCCTCGGCGCTGAGGTCGGAGACGACGACCTTCGCGCCGGCCGCGCCCAGCGCCAGGCACTGCGCGCGGCCGAGGCCACCGGCGGCACCGGTGACCAGGGCCGTCAGTCCCCTCAGCGAGAAGAGGTCGTTCAGGGTGGATGGGGTGGCCGGCATTTCGCGGATTCTCCTTCGGGACGCCGGGGCGGAGAGGCGCGATCGCCTGTGACCCGCTCGGGCGCCTACAGTCCGTAGTTGGTGAGGATGTCGACGATCTGCTGTGAGTCGTGCAGCACGTGCTCGCGGATGTGCCTGGCCGCCGACTCCGCGTCGTCCCCGGCGATCGCCTCGGCCAGCGGACGGTGGTCGACACCGGTCCAGTCGGGGGTCCGCACCACCTTCGAGCAGAAGTACCACTGCCGCAGGGCGAGGTTGAAGTGGATCTCGGCCGTGCTCGTGAGGTAGTCGTTGCGGGTCATCCGGTACATGCCGCGGTGGAAGGCCGCGTCGAGGTCGATGCACAGCTGCAGGTCGTCGGTCTCGAACTGCCGCTGCGCGATCTCGGCCAGCTGCTCCTTCTCCGCCTTGGAGCCCCTGGCGCACGCCAGGGCGGCGGCGAGCCCCTCGACCTCCAGCCTCAGCTCCATGACGGAGCGCGAGTCCTTCAGGGCGATGTCGGTGGCGAACGTACCGCTGCGCGGGTAGATCGAGATCAGCTTCTCGAACTCGAGCCGCCGGATCGCCTCGCGCACCGGGGACGTGCCGACGCCGAGACTCGCCCGGAGCTCCGGCTCGCTGAGCCGTTCACCGGGCATGATCTCGACCCGCACCAGACGTGACCGCAGCGCCGCGCAGGCGGACTCACTCAGCAGGTGCGGAGCCGATGGTTCGCCGCCGCCCGTTCTCGCGCCGTCGGCGACGTAGGCAGAACACACTTTGCACGACCTCTCTGCACGTGGCCCGGCCGGTCAGGGCCGCGGACGCCACCACACGCACAACTCTCAGCAGGGGGAAGGGGTCAGAGCGAGCGGACCTCGCCGGGAACATCATCGGAGACGCGGCCGCCGCCCGCCAGCAGGTCGTCGATGACGGTGGAGATGCCGTTCTCGACGGTGCAGGCGTAGTCGCCGACGGAGTACTCGCCGCCCAGGACCTCCACCAGCTTGAGGTCGACCCCGTTGACCGACAGCGCCGGGCCCAGCTCGACCTGGGCGGGCCCGAAGCACTTGCTCTTCAGCGTGAAGTCCTTGGAGGTGTCGCGGGAGACGATCTCGAAGGTCTCGAAACCGGGCCCGTTGGCCTGGGGAAGGGCGTGGACCTGCAGGTGGGGGTACATCGTCATGTCCGCCCAGGCCTCGTTCGAGTAACCGTCCTCGGGAACCACGGAGATTCCGAAGATCAGCTTACCGGCTCTGGTCACCGTGCCCTCGACGCCGTTCTCCCCCTCGACGAGCTCGATCTCCCCGTAGTGCTTGGGGTAGCCCCAGACCTCGCGGCCGAAGGCGACGCTCCACGGCTGGTCCTCGTACTCGAAGTAGTAGTTGACCCCCACGTGGTCCCGGTACCGGACCGGGATCACCACGCCGGAGTCGTAGAAGGCGCCGGGGGTCGCGTTGCCGAAGTCGGCGATCTGCACGACGAACCGGTCGTCGGCCAGCTCGAACGGGGTCGGTTCGAGCAGCGCCTCCAGGTTGGCGACGTCGCCCCGGCAGTACACCGACAGGCTCCGCAGGTTCTCGCACCAGTACGGCCGGTCCCCGCTCGGATAGCCGAGGTAGGAGAAGAAGCTCTTGACGTCGTAGTTCTGCTTCATGGTTGGTTTCCCGTGGTCGTGGTTCGGTACGGCGGCCCGCCGGGACGGTCAGTCCCGGCCCGCCTCGTGGATCTTCCGGAGGAACGTCTTCAGCTCCGGTGCGCGGGGCGCGTCGAAGATCTCCTCGGGGCGTCCCTGTTCGAGGATCGTGCCCTTGTGCAGGAAACAGATCTTGGAGGAGATCTCGCGGGCGAAGGGCATCTCGTGGGTCGTCATCATCATCGTGACGCCGTCGTTCGCCAGCTCGCGGACCAGGTTGAGCACCTCGATCACCAGCTCGGGGTCGAGGGCGGAGGTGATCTCGTCCAGCAGCAGCACCTGCGGGCGCATCAGCATGGCGCGGGCGATGGCCACCCGCTGCTGCTGGCCGCCCGACAGCTGGTCGGGGTAGGCGCCGACCTTGTCCTTCAGCCCGACCCGTTCGAGCATGACGCGGGCGTCGGCCTCGGCCTGCTCCCGGGTCGCCACCTTCGCGCGCACCGGCGTGAGCGTGCAGTTCCGCAGCACCGTCATGTGCGGGAACAGGTTGAAGCTCTGGAAGACGATCCCGACCCGGCGGCGGAGAGCGACGAGGTCGACCCCCTCTCCGGAGACGACGTCGCCGTTGAGCGAGATCTGCCCGCCCTGGATCGTCTCCAGCCCGTTGACGCAGCGCAGGAGGGTGGACTTGCCCGACCCCGAGGCGCCGATGAGGGTCACGACCTCGTGCCGGTCGACGGCGAGGTCGACCCGGTCGAGGACCGTGGTGTCGCCGTACTTCTTCGTGACCTGGTCGAGCTGGACGTACGCGGTCGACATCGGCTCAGGCCCCCCTCTTCCTCGTGCCCGAGCGGGCGAGCAGGTAGTCGACGAAACGGGTCTGCGGGATCGTGGCCAGGACGAACAGGAAGCAGACCGCGGTCACCGCGGAGAGGTTGAAGTCGTTGGCCGAGTAGATCTTCGCCTGGCTGAACGCGTCGATGATGCCGACGACGATCACGAGCGCGGTGTCCTTCTGCAGTCCGATGAACGTGCTCAGCATCGGCGCCGCGATGTTGCGCGACATCTGCGGCAGGATCACAAACCGCATCACGTCGGGCTGGGACAGGCCCATGGAGAGCGCCGCGGAGGTCTGGCCCTTGTTGATCGACTCGATGCCCGCGCGGTAGAGCTCGGCGTTGTAGGCGCTGTAGGTCAGCGCCAGCGCCACGATCGCGTAGAGGATCGGGTCGCCCTCGCTGAGGATCGGCACCTCGGTGAGCGGAAGCCCGAAGCACACGAGGTAGATCAGCACCACGGACGGGATGCCGCGGAAGACGTCGATGTAGGCGATGGACAGCGCCCGGACCGGCCAGAAGCCCCGTCCCGGGAGCAGCCTGCCGAGGGCGAGCAGGAGCCCGAAGATCATCGCGAGGATCTGCGCGCCGAGGGCGATCTCCACGTTGATCAGCAGCGCCCGGCCGATGTCGGCGGCGCTCTTCGTCATGAACCCGACGTTGAAGAACGTCTTCTGCACGGCGCCGTCGTTGGTGAAGATGAGCAGGCCGACCAGCGAGACGATCGCGATGAAGCCGGTCAGTCCCAGCGAGGCGATCGAGGCGTTCCGTGACCGCGCGGCGGCCACCCGGGCGGAGACGTACCGGCCCGCCCGCCACTCCTCCTCGGAGAGGCTGCCGCGCCGGTAGGCGACCAGCAGCGGGCCGCCCACGACCACCACGGGCAGCGCGACCCCGAGGACGAGGCGCAGCGGCTGCCCGCCCTGCAAGACGGCGCCGGCGAACTGGTGGCACAGCACGACGGTGAGCAGCGCCAGGACCGCGGCGGCGCCGAGGTAGCCGCGCGTGCTCAGGGGACGGGCCGGTTCGGAGCCCTCGGCGCCGGGTGCGATCCCCGCCGTCGCGCTCCTTCCGGATGCCTGGACGTTCATGCTCAGGCCGCCCAGTCGGGAAGCTTGCCGGGGTCACCGCCGAGGATCGGGTTGAGCCACTTGGACATGATCTTCTCCAGGGTGCCGTCCTGCTTCATGTCGGCGAGGATCTGGTCGACGACCTGGACGTTCGGCGATCCCTTGGGGAAGAGCGCGGCGACGTCGCCGCCGACCGGGTAGGAGCCGATCACCGAGAGCTTGCCGTCGGAGCTGGCGGCCCGGGGCATCACGGTGGCCGTGTCGTTGAGGGCGGCGTCGATCTGGCCCGCGAGGACGGCGTTGAACAGGTCGTCGTTGGAGCTGAACACCCGGACCTGCTTGGGCTTCAGGGTCTCCTGGACGTACTTCAGCTGCACCGAGCCGGCGAGCACGCCGACCGTGGAGTCCTTGATCGACGCCGCGGTGAGGGCCGATCCGGTCTTGACCAGCACACCGGTCGCGTAGGTGTTGTACGGGGTGGAGAAGTCAACGGCCTTGCGGCGCTCGGGGGTGTCGTAGATGTCCCAGACCGCGAAGTCGAAGTTGGACGCCTTGGCGGTGACGAGGGCCTCGAACGGCGCGTTGACCAGCTTGATCTTCGTCAGCCCCGCCCTGTTGGCGATCTCGGCGTCGAGGCAGTACATGTAACCGCCGTCCACGCTCTCCAGGGTGTTGCCCCGGTAGCCCGCCGGGTACGGCAGCGAGGCGGCGACGGTCAGCACGCCCTCGGCCTTGGTGTCCAGCTTGTGGACGGTCGGGCTCTTGGTGATCTCGCACTCCCCGAAGGACGGCCCGCTCTGCGCGGCCTCGGAGGTCTCCTGCCCACCGCAACCGCTGAGCGCGACGAGTCCCGCGGCCAGGGCGACGGCACTGCTGATCTTGAGTGACTTCTTCACGTTCACCTTCTTCTGGTTGGCTGCCGCGGCCCCGAAACGGTCCGCGCTGAGCCCCCTACGCCACTGAGATTCCTCTGAAATGTCAGTGATGTGCGGGTCACATTACACAGCCGACATCGACTTGACCAGGGATGACCGGAAGTCTTTGCCCGGGGAGCGCGGGCGGAGCGGCCCGCGATCGACGTCCCGCCCCACCGCAGGCCCGACTCCGGGACCGGGACCGGGACCGCCCCCCAGGACCGGGAGCGGAACCGGGAGCAGGACCGGGAACGCGAGCGGGACCGGAACCGGAACCGGAACCGGCCGCAGTGTCGTGACTTTCTCCTCCGCACCGCCGGACACCCGGGAAAACGTCGCCGGGAATGTCGACCACGAGCTCGTTCGCCACGGTTACGGCAAGGGTCACCCCGGCAGAGAACCCGATCAGCGGAGAGCGCCCCGGCCCGCCTTCCGGGAGCTGCCGGAACGAGCACCCGGTGACTTTTGTACCGTTACCCGCACTTCTCCGCAAAGCATCCGGGTGGCGACCAAACGCCATTCCGTTTGACATGCCGGAAATGGCGGACTCGTTTTCCGGAGGAAAGAGCGTCCGGCACGGCCGTCCACGCTCCGGCGTCACCTACGCCCGGGTTAACGGCTTTTGCCTTACCTGACAGGCACCGCCGCACCGTTGACGAGCCCACCCATGAGCAGTCAGACGTACCGCCCGACGGCATTGGGCGGCACCTGGCGGGGCGCCGGGATTCGAGGCCCGACAACCCCTTACATGCCCAAATACATATATGAGATCCCATGTGCGAAGAGTGTAAGCGTGTGTTCACCTACCCCGGCCGAACAAACCAAATGCCGACAGTAATTGGTATGGACTCACAAATACCGCACGGAGGAACCGAGAAACGTTCCCGGAATGCGTGATAAGCCTGTCGGGCCCCCTGGAACCGAACGGGAAAGGAAACGTATGGAAATGCGTCTCGTGCTCGCTGGATCCGCTGTGGTGTCGAGCCTCGGCCTGTGCGGCGTCACGCCCGCCCTGGCCGCTCCGGCACCGGTGAACGTGAGCGTGAAGTGCGGTGACGTCGCCGGGCTCATCACCGCCGTCACTCAGGCGAACACGAATCCCGCGCGCGGCACGATCAGGCTGGCCGAGGAGTGCGCCTACCGCTTCGAGGACGACTTCGAGAACTCGGGTAACGCCCTGCCGGCCATCACCGGGAAGGTCACCATCATCGGCGACTACTCGACCCTGATCCGCTCGTCGTACCACGGAGCGAACCGGTTCCGCATCCTCGCGGTCAACGAGGGCGGCGAGCTCACGCTGAAGGGCGTCACCGTGACCGGCGGCGACACGCCGGGAGACGGCGGCGGTATCGCCAACAAGGGCAAGCTGTGGCTGGAGTACGGCGCCGTCGCCGGCAACCGGGCCGACGTGGACGGCGGAGGCATCTCCAACGACGGCGGCACCGTCACCCTCGTCGAAAGCCACATCCTGACCAACGTGGCCAGGGACGGCGGCGGTCTCAGCAACGACGCGACCGGCACCCTCACGCTCAAGAAGACCAAGGTCAAGGGCAACACGGCGGACGAGGACGGCGGTGGCATCCAGAACCAGGGCACGCTCGTCGTCGAAAAGAGCGAGATCGAGTACAACGAGGCCCGCGACGGCGACGGTGGCGCCGTCAACAACCTCGGCAACGCGACCATCAAAGACAGCGAGATCAAAAACAACTGGGCCGGCATCGAGGGTGGCGGCGTCAACAACGGCGAAAACGGGACGCTGAACGTCTACGACACGGCCTTCGAGTCCAACAGGGCGGGCCGTGACGGCGGCGGCATCAACAACGAGGGCACCGCGACCCTCAAGGACAGCGAGATCGAGGAGAACCAGGCGGGCCGTGACGGCGGCGGCATCAACAACGAGCAGGACCCGGCGGCCGATCAGACTCAGCTGACCCTCGAATACACGACGGTCTCGGAGAACCACGCCGCCGGGATCGGCGGCGGCATCAACAACTGGATCGGCGCCAAGGTCACGCTCAAGAGGAGCAAGGTGATCCGGAACACGCCCACGAACTGCGCGGGAGACGTGCCCGACTGCTGGTAGCGTCCTTGGCTCCGCCGCCGGGCCCTCACCTCGAGTGGGCCGGCGACGGAGCCGTCCCGTGGCAGTCGCTCCCTCGACGGCCACGGG
>NZ_JBFBCF010000058.1:0-35657 GCF_040683035.1 Streptosporangium sp. NPDC051022
GTGGCTGGGACGGGGTTGTGCTTCATGCACTGGCTTTTAACACACTGTTGAGTTCTCAAGAAACGGACGCGTTCACCATCCACCCGACCAACCGGTCGGAGCTTCCGGGGCGCACACTTCCGTGTTGCTATCCTATCAGATCCGCCTGGTTCGTGTCAAACTGTCGCTTTCGCTTCAACTTGACCAAACCCGCCGGACCCACCAGGAGTCTAGCCCACTCCGTCTCCGGAGCAATCCCACGAACTTACCGTGACATTCGAGACATGTCAAATCAACCGGTTTTCCGGTGATCAACACGTAGTCCGAACGACAAGATTCGCTTCGTGAGAGTCGCCTTCGGGGCCCGTCCGCCGTTCAGGCGTCCGGCTCGCTCCCGGGCAATGAAAACTCTAGGCCGCCCCCGGAACCCCGTCAAATCAGCCGCATCAGGAGAAGCCGCAGGTCACCCAGGCACTGCCAGGAAACCCCGGGTCTTCGCTACCCAACCGTTACAGACTTAAACACCGAACGCCCCGGCCATCGGCCGGGGCGTTCATCAGTGAAACCGATGAAAGGTGTCAGGCGGTGACGAGCTCGACGCCGCCGACGGAGCGCTTGCCACGGCGAAGCACCAGGAAGCGTCCGTGCAGCAGGTCCTCGGCCGAGGGCACGTAGGCCTCGTCGGTGACCTTCACGTTGTTGAGGTAGGCGCCGCCCTCCTTCACCGCCCGACGGGCGGCGGACTTCGACTCCACCAGCCCGCTCTCGGCGAGAAGATCGACGAACGGACTTCCAAGCTCCGAGACCTCGGCACGCGGTACCTCCGCGAGGGCCTCCCCCAGCGTGCGCGCCGGCAGCTCCTCCAGCGACCCCTGGCCGAACAGCGCGGCCGAGGCCGCGATCACCGCGGCGCACTCGTCGGCGCCGTGCAGCAGCGTGGTGAACTCGGTCGCGAGCGCGCGCTGGGCCTCACGTGCGGCGGGCCGTTCGGCGGCCGCCTTCTCCAGCTCCTCGATCTCCTCACGCGACTTGAAGCTGTAGATCTTGAGGAACTTCACCACGTCGCGGTCGTCGGCGTTCAGCCAGAACTGGTAGAACGCGTACGGCGAGGTCATCTCCGGGTTGAGCCACACCGCTCCGCCGGCCGTCTTGCCGAACTTGGTCCCGTCGGCCTTGGTGATCAGGGGCACGGTCAGCGCGTGCACGTGCTTGCCCGTCACCCGGCGGATCAGGTCGGTTCCCGCGGTGATGTTGCCCCACTGGTCGCTGCCGCCGATCTGCAGCGTGCAGTCGTAGCGCCTGTTCAGCTCCAGGTAGTCGTTGGCCTGCAGGATCTGGTAGCTGAACTCGGTGTAGCTGAGCCCGTCGCCGCCGAGGCGCGCGGAGACCGACTCGCGCGCGAGCATGCGGTTGATCGGGAAGTGCTTGCCGACGTCGCGCAGGAAGTCGATCGCGGACACGCCCTCGGTCCAGTCGAGGTTGCTGGCGAGGACTCCCCCGCTCTCCTCGGAGAAGTCGAGGAACTTCTCCAGCTGGACCCGGATCCGCGCGACCCACTCGGCGACGACCTCGGAGGAGTTGAGCGAACGCTCGGTGCTCCGGCCGCTGGGGTCTCCGATGAGGCCCGTGGCCCCGCCGACAAGACCGACGATCCGGTGGCCCGCCCGCTGGATGCGGGTGAGGGTCAGCAGCGGGACCAGGTTGCCGACGTGGAGGGAGGGCGCGGTCGGGTCGAAGCCGCAATAGACCGTGATCGGAGCCTCGGCCATCGCCGCGCGCAGGGCGTCGATGTCGGTGGACTGCGCGATCAGGCCGCGCCAGGCGAGGTCATCCAGAATGTCGGTCACGATCTTTGCTTTCCAATGCTCGAAGGGTCGTATACGGCTTCGCTTACAGCCTGCCTGATCTCGGCACCGTTTCGCCACTTGAAAGCCGCACCGGTGCCCCCTGCACCGATATCGGCGATCAGCGCGAACCCTCTGCCACCGATCAACGGGAACAGTGTCCTACAGATCTCCTACCGGCGGCGCGGAACGTGCGGCCGATAAGGGGAGACCGTGCGGTCCCCGTCTATCCAGAAACGCCAGGGCGTCTCCTGCCCCGCGGAGACCCCGGTGCGCGGCCCCGAGTGGATGGAGCCCGGCGTGGCCGGGTCGCCCTCCAGCACCCTGATCGGACCGGGCGGGCAGGCGTCGAGCCCGTTGTGCTCCCGGGTGAAGCCGAGCGAGACCGCCAGGCGGGCGGGCCCGCGGGCCAGATCACGCCGGGTGACGGTACGGCCCGCGCCCGCCGTTCTCCTGGCCTCGGCGGTCTCGGCCCCCGAGACCACCTCTCCGGCCCGCAGCAGCACGCCGGAGCCGACTCCCTCCGGAAGGCAGACCAGGTTGGCGCAGAAGTGCATGCCGTAGGTGAAGTAGACGTACAGGTGCCCCGGCGGGCCGAACATCACGGCGTTGCGCGGTGTCCGGCCGCGGAACGTGTGCGAGGCGGGGTCCTGCCCGGGTACGCCGTACGCCTCGACCTCGGTGAGACGGACCGCGACCTGCCCGTACGTGATCACACGCCCCAGCAGGTCGGGGGCGACCTCGTGTCCTGGCCGGTCGAAGAAGTCACGGGTCAGGGGAACGGACCCGGCGAGCACGCGCTCACCGGGTCCGCCGCCGGATCCGTCACCGGCCCGCTCGCCGGAGGTCAGCTGCCGCTCGCCCACGCTGCCTGGCCGTCGACGGTCTCCCGCAGCGCGACGATCTGGTCGCGGACGCGGTCGGGAGCGGTGCCGCCGTGCGCCTTGCGCGCCGCCAGCGCGCCGGGCACCGAGAGCACCTCCCGGGAGTCGGGCGTGAAGTGCGGCGACACCTTGGCCAGTTCCTCGTCGGTGAGCTGGTCGAAGTCCTTGTCGTTGACCTGGCACCAGACGACCAGGTGACCGACCGCCTCGTGCGCCTCCCTGAAGGGCACTCCTCTGCGGACCAGCAGCTCGGCCAGGTCGGTGGCCAGGGCGAACCCGTCGGGAGCCGAGGATTCCAGCTTGGCGGTGTTGACGCGCATGGTCGCGACCAGTCCGGCCATGGCGGGCAGGACGAGCAGCAGGGTGTCGACGGAGTCGAACACCGGCTCCTTGTCCTCCTGCAGGTCGCGGTTGTAGGTCAGCGGCAGGCCCTTGAGGGTCGTCAGCAGCGACATGAGGTTGCCGATGAGACGGCCGCTCTTGCCCCTGGCCAGCTCGGCCACGTCCGGGTTCTTCTTCTGCGGCATGATCGACGAGCCGGTGGAGTAGGCGTCGTCCATCTCGATCCAGCGGAACTCCTGCGAGGCCCACAGGACGATCTCCTCGCCGAGCCTCGACAGGTGCATGCCGATCATGGCCGCGTCGAACAGGAACTCGGCGGCGAAGTCGCGGTCGGCGACGGCGTCCATCGAGTTGGGCGCGGCGGAGTCGAAGCCGAGTTCCCTGGCCACGGCCTGCGGGTCCAGCGGCAGGGACGAACCGGCCAGCGCTCCCGAGCCGAGCGGGGAGACCGCCGCCCGCCTGTCCCAGTCGCGCAGCCGTTCGATGTCACGGGCGAAGGCGTGGACGTGGGCCAGGAGCTGGTGGCCGAAGGAGACCGGCTGGGCGTGCTGCAGGTGGGTCATGCCGGGCGCGGCCGTCTCGGCGTGCTCCTCGGCCTGGCTCATCAGCGCGGTCTCCAGCTCGACCAGCCGTGACACGATGTGCCGGACGTGGTCGCGGAGGTAGAGCCGGAGATCGGTGGCGATCTGGTCGTTGCGGCTGCGGCCGGCGCGGAGCTTGCCGCCGAGCGTGCCCAGGCGTTCCAGCAGGCCGCGCTCCAGCGCGGTGTGGACGTCCTCGTCGGCCACGGTCGGCCGGAACTCGCCCGCCTTGCAGGCCCGTTCGAGGTCGTCCAGCGCACTGATCATGCGCTCCAGCTCGTCCTCGGCGAGCAGGCCCGCGCGGTGCAGCACCCGGGCGTGCGCGCGCGAGGCCAGCAGGTCGTACGGCACGAGCCGCCAGTCGAAGTGCACGCTCACCGAGAGCCTGGTCAGCGCGTCGGCCGGGCCTCCTTCGAACCGGCCGCCCCACAGCCGCATCGGCTTACCACCATCAGTCACCGTTGTTCTCCTCCCCATTCAATCCGCGACCTTAGCCCAATCAGGCCAGTCGGGCGTCCCGGGCGGAGGCGATCTTGGAGGGCAGGCTCCACAGTTCGACGAACCCCTTGGCGAGGGACTGGTCGAAGGTGTCGCCGGTGTCGTAGGTGGCGAGGTTGAAGTCGTACAGCGATGCCTCGGAGCGCCGGCCGGTGACCGTGGCCCGGCCGCCGTGCAGGGTCATCCGGATCTCGCCGGTGACGTGCTCCTGGGCCTCGGCGATGAAGACGTCCAGGGCCTTCTTGAGCGGCGAGAACCACAGGCCGTCGTAGACGAGCTCGCCCCAGCGCTGGTCGACGGAGCGCTTGAACCGGGCCAGGTCGCGCTCGACGGTGACGTTCTCCAGCTCCATGTGCGCGGTGATCAGCGCGATGGCGCCGGGCGCCTCGTAGACCTCGCGGGACTTGATGCCGACGAGCCGGTCCTCGACCATGTCGAGGCGGCCGACGCCCTGGGCGCCCGCGCGCTGGTTCAGCTCGGAGATGATCTGGAACGGGGTCAGGTGCCGGCCGTCGAGCGCCACCGGGACGCCCTTGACGAAGCTGATGATGACCTCGTCGGCCTCGCGCGGCTCGGCCGGGTCGGAGGTGTAGGAGTAGACGTCCTCGATGGGGCCGTTCCAGATGTCCTCAAGGAAGCCGGTCTCGACGGCCCTGCCCCAGATGTTCTGGTCGATCGAGTAGGGGTTCTTCTTGGTGGTCTCGATGGGGAGGTTCTTCTCCTCGGCGTAGGCGATCGCCTTGTCCCGGGTCCACGCGTAGTCGCGGGCCGGGGCGATGACCTTGAGCTCGGGGAAGAGCGCGGCCAGACCGGCCTCGAAGCGGACCTGGTCGTTGCCCTTGCCGGTGCAGCCGTGGGAGACGTGGGTGCCGCCGAACTGCTTGGCCGCCGCGGCCAGGTGCTTGACGATCAGCGGCCGGGACAGCGCGGAGACCAGCGGGTAGCGGTCCATGTAGAGGGCGTTGGCCTGCAGGGCCGGCACGCAGAAGTCGGCGGCGAACTCCTCGCGGGCGTCGACGACGACGGACTCGATGGCGCCGCAGTCGATGGCCCGCTTGCGGATGATCTCCATGTCCTCGCCGCCCTGGCCGACGTCGACCGCGACGGCGATGACCTCGGCGCCGGTCTTCTCGGCGAGGAACGGGATGGCAACGGAAGTGTCGAGGCCGCCGGAGAAGGCGAGTACGACCCGGTCAGTCATGATCAGTATCTCCAAAGTCTTGTGGTGCAGGTGGTTCGGGTGGAGCTTGAGGTGGCCCGCGTGAGCGGGCTACATACGTCGGTCGGCGTGCCGGAGCAGGGCCTCGGCGACCGCCTCCCCGCCCATCGGGTCACGGCTGATGACCAGGATCGTGTCGTCTCCGGCCACCGTGCCGAGGATGGACTTCCAGCCCGCGTGGTCGATGGCGGAGGCGAGGAACTGGGCGGCGCCCGGAGGCGTCCGCAGGATCACCAGGTTGGCCGACGCGTCGGCGGAGACGAGCAGTTCCTCGGCGATCCGGCTCAGCCGGGCGGCCGGGGACTCACCGCCGCCGAGACGCGCCGGCGGGATCCGTCCGCCGCCCTCGCCCGGCAGGGCGTAGACCAGGGAGCCGTCCTCGGCGCGCAGTTTGAGCGCGCCGAGTTCGTCCAAGTCACGGGAGAGGGTCGCCTGGGTGACCTCGACCCCGCTCTCCAGCAGGAGTCTGGCCAGCTCCGGCTGGGAGCGGACCGGTTGCCGCGCCAGGAGTTCGGCGATCCGGGCGTGGCGGGCCGCCTTGGTCATGGGGATCGTCATGTCGTCCCCTCCCCCGGCTCCGCGGCCTGCCCGGAGGCCGAGACCAGCCAGTGCAGCAGCGCCTTCTGGGCGTGCAGCCGGTTCTCCGCCTGGTCCCACACCCGGCTCTGCGGGCCGTCGAGGACGTCTGCGGAGATCTCCAGTCCCCGGTAGGCGGGCAGGCAGTGCAGGACGATCGCGCCCGGGGCCGCCCGGCTCATCAGCCCGGCGTCGACCTGGAAGGGCATCAGGTCGGCGACGCGCTGGTCCTTGCCGTCCTGCCCCATCGAGACCCAGGTGTCGGTGGCGATCACGTCGGCGCCCTCGGCGGCCGCACCCGCGTCGGGCAGCACGGCGACCGATCCGCCGGTGCCGGCGGCGATCTCGCCGGCGTGCCGCAGGATCTCGGGGTCCGGCCGGTATCCGGCGGGGGCCGCGATCCGTACGTGCATGCCTGCGACGGCCCCGCCGAGCAGGTAGGAGTGGGCCATGTTGTTGGCGCCGTCCCCGAGATAGGTCAGCGTGAGCCCGGCGGTCCTGCCGAAGTGCTCCCTGACGGTCTGCAGGTCCGCGAGGATCTGGCAGGGGTGGAACTCGTCGGTCAGCGCGTTGACCACGGGCACCGACGAGATCGCGGCCATGCCCTCGACGCGTTCCTGTCCCGTGGTCCGCCACACGATGGCGCCGGCCTGACGCTCCAGGACCCGGGCGGTGTCCTCGACGGATTCGCCCCGGTTCATCTGCGAGGACCCGGAGTCGATGATCAGGGGCAGGCCGCCGAGCTCCCCGATGCCCACCGCGAAGGAGATCCTGGTGCGGGTCGACGGCTTGTCGAAGAGCACCGCGACCGTCCGCGGGCCCGCGAAGGGGCGGTAGCCGTAGCGGTCCTTCTTCATGGCCTCGGCCAGGTCGAGCACCTCGGCCTGTTCTGCGGGCGACAGGTCGTCGTCCTTGAGGAAGTGCCTTACCCGCGCGGAGTGCGCGTCGTGCTCAGTCAACGGATGCCTCGTCGAGGATGGAGGGGAGGGCCGAGACGAAGGCCGCGACCTGCTCGGAGGTGATCACGAGAGGGGGCGCCAGCCGTACCGCGTCGGGCTGCAGGGCGTTGACCAGGAAGCCGGCCCGCTGCGCGGCGTCCTGGACCTGCGCCGAACGGTCGATGGTCAGGACGATGGCCAGCCACAGGCCCCGCCCCCGGACCCCGGCGAGCAGGGGGTGGTCGACGGCGGCGATGCCGCCGGACAGCTGGGCGCCGACCGTCCGCACGTGCTCCAGCAGGCCGTCGCCGTCGATGGTGTCGAGTACGGCGAGCGCGGCCGCGGCCGAGACGGGGTTGCCGCCGAAGGTCGAGCCGTGGTCGCCCTTGGCGAAGATCGTGCCCGCCGGGCCGAAGGCGACGCAGGCGCCGATCGGCATGCCGCCGCCGAGTCCCTTGGCCAGGGTCAGTACGTCGGGCAGGGCTCCGTCGTGCTGGTGGGCGAACCAGTGCCCGGTGCGGCCGATCGCGGACTGGATCTCGTCGGCGACCAGCAGCGCGCCGGTCGCGTCGCAGATCTCCCTGGCGGCCTTGAAGTAGCCGTCCGGCGGGGGGACGACCCCGGCCTCGCCCTGGGTGGGTTCGAGGAAGACCGCGGCGCACTCGTCGGTGACGGCGTTCTTCAGCGCGTCGGCGTCGCCGTACGGGACGAAGCGGACGTCCGCCGGGAACGGGCCGAACTGGTCGCGGATCGAGGGCTTGCCGGTCAGCGAGAGCGCGCCGAGGGTCCGGCCGTGGAAGGCGTTCTCCGCGGCCACGAAGTAGGTGCGGCCGTTCGTCCTGCCGTACTTGATGGCGATCTTGAGGGCCGCCTCGTTCGCCTCGGTGCCGGAGTTGGTGAAGAACACCTTGGCGGGGGCGCCGAGCAGGCCGATCAGCCGTTCGGCGAGGAGCACCTCGGGCTCGTGCATGAACAGGTTGCTGGTGTGCGCGAGCGTGGCGACCTGCCGGGAGACGGCCTCCACCAGCGCCGGGTGGGCGTGGCCGAGGGAGCTGACCGCGATGCCGCCGATCAGGTCGAGGTACTCGGCGCCGTCGACGTCCCAGACCTTCGACCCCTCGCCGCGCGCCAGCGCCACCGGGGGCACGCCGTAGTTGGCCATGAAGGCGGCCTCGAAGCGCCTGCTGAGGGCCTCGGACGCGTGTGACCCGTGCTTGCTCACTTGTCGCTCCCGTTCAGCTGGATGGTGGCGCTCAGCCGCCGTTTTACCAGGTCCGGTACGGCCGGCGCCTTGGCGGCGTCCGGCAGCACCATGGTGCCGATGCCCTTGTCGGTGAAGATCTCCAGCAGCACCGAGTGGGGCACCCTGCCGTCGAGCACGTGCGCCTGGGGCACGCCGCCCCGCACCGCGGTCAGGCACGCCTCCATCTTGGGCACCATGCCGCTGGACAGGCCCGGCAGGAGCCGGTCGAGCTCGGTGGCGGACAGCCGCCTGATGACCTCGTTCTCGCCCGCGGCGGCGTCGGGGCGCCAGTCGCGGTAGAGGCCCTCGACGTCGGTGAGGACGATCAGCTTGGACGCCTTGAGCGCCACGGCGAGGGCCGCGGCGGCGGTGTCGGCGTTGACGTTGTAGACGGTGCCGTCGTCGCTGCGCGCGATCGAGGAGACGACCGGGATGCGCCCGTCGTCCAGCAGCGCCTGCACGGCCCCCGCCTCGACGTCGACGATGTCGCCGACCTGGCCGATGTCGACCTGGACGCCGTCGACGACGGCGTGCTTGCGGACGGCGGTGAACAGGTGGGCGTCCTCGCCCGACATGCCGATCGCGAGCGGCCCGTGCCGGTTGATCAGGCCGACGACGTCGCGGTTGACCTGACCGACCAGCACCATCCTGACGATCTGCATGGCCTCGGGTGTGGTGACCCTGAGCCCGGCGGTGAAGGTCGACTCGATGCCGAGCCTGTCGAGGTGGGCGTTGATCTGCGGGCCGCCGCCGTGCACGATCACCGGCTTGAGCCCGGCGTAACGCAGGAAGACGACGTCGTCGGCGAACTTCTCCCGCAGGTGCTCCTCGGTCATCGCGTTCCCGCCGTACTTGATGACGACGGTCGCGCCGTGGAAGCGGGCGAGCCAGGGAAGTGCCTCGATCAGCGTGTGGGCCTTGGCCAGCGCCTCGCCGACCCTGGTCTCGGCCTTGTTCACGGCGTCGGTTCCAGAGCCGGTTCCGGTACTGGTCTCGGTGCTCATGACGAGTACGCCGAGTTCTCGTGGACGTAGGCCGCGGTGAGGTCGGTGGTGTGGATGGTCGCCGTGTGCGGCCCCGCCGACAGGTCGACGGTGATCGTCACGTCGCGGGGACGCAGGTCCACCTTGGAGCGGTCGTCCCCGGCGGCGCCGCCACGGCAGATCCACACGCCGTTGATGGCCACGTTGAGCCGGTCGGCCTCGAAGACGGCGTCGGTGGTGCCGACGGCCGACAGCACCCGGCCCCAGTTGGGGTCCTCGCCGTAGATGGCGCACTTGAGCAGGTTGGAGCGGGAGACCGTGCGCCCGACGACGACGGCGTCCTCCTCGGAGGCGGCACCGATGACCTCGATGGCGATGGCCTTGGTGGCGCCCTCGGCGTCCACCAGGAGCTGGCGGGCGAGGTCGGCGCAGACGGCGCGGACCACCTGACCGAACTCGGCGAGGTCGGGGGTGACGCCGGAGGCGCCGCTGGCCAGCAGCAGGACGGTGTCGTTGGTCGACATGCAGCCGTCGGCGTCGAGCCGGTCGAAGGTGACCCTGGTCGCCTCGCGGAGCGCCTTGTCGAGCTGCTCGGCGGGCACGTCGGCGTCGGTGGTGATCACGCAGAGCATGGTGGCCAGGCCGGGGGCGAGCATGCCCGCGCCCTTGGCCATGCCGCCGACCATGTAGCCGCCCTCGCCCCGCCTGAAGGAGATCTTGGAGACGGTGTCGGTGGTGCGGATGGCGTCGGCGGCGGCCAGGCCGCCGTCCCTGCTGATCTGGGAGACCGCGACGTCGACCCCGGCGAGCAGGGCGTCCATCGGCAGCCGCTCGCCGATCAGGCCGGTCGAGCAGACCGCGATCTCGCCCGCCGACTCCTGGAGCGCCCCGGCGACCTTCTCCGCGGTCGCGTGGGTGTCCTGGAAGCCGAGCGGCCCCGTGCAGGCGTTGGCACCGCCGGAGTTGAGCACGACGGCCCTGACCCGGCCTCCGGCCAGCACCTGCTGGGACCACAGGACGGGGGCGGCCTTGACGCGGTTGCTCGTGAAGACACCTGCCGCGGCGCGCGACGGGCCGTCGTTGACGACCAGGGCCAGATCGCGGGCGTCACCGGACTTGATGCCGGCGGCGATGCCCGCTGCCCGGAAGCCGAGGGGGGCGGTCACACTCATGGGGCGACTCCGTTGAGAGGAAGGCCGAGCTCTTCTGACAGGCCGAGCGCGAGGTTGGCGCTCTGGATCGCGCCTCCCGCGGTGCCCTTGGTGAGGTTGTCGATGGCGACGACGGACACGACGCGTCCGACGCGCTCGTCCAGGACGACCTGGAGGGCGGCGGTGTTGGCGCCGAGGGTCATCGAGGTGGCCGGCCACTGTCCCTCCGGCAGCAGCCGCAGGAACGGCTCGTCCTTGGTCGCGACCTCGTAGGCCTCGCGCAGGCTCCGGGCGGTGACGCCGGGCTTGGCGGGCGCGGTGCAGGTGGCGAGGATGCCGCGGCTCATCGGGGCCAGCAGGGGGGTGAAGGAGACCTTCACCGGGGTGCCCGCCAGCGGGGAGAGGTTCTGCTCCATCTCGGGGGTGTGCCGGTGAACGCCGCCGACGCCGTAGGCGCCGACCGAGCCCATCACCTCGCTGCCCAGGAGGTTGGGTTTGAGGGACTTGCCCGCCCCGCTGGTGCCGCTCGCGGCGACGACGACGACGTCGGGCTCGACGAGGCCGGAGGCGAAGGCCGGGAACATGGCCAGCGTGACGGCCGTCGGGTAGCACCCGGGGACGGCGATCCTCCTGGTGGCGCGGAGCCGGTCACGCTGACCGGGCAGTTCGGGCAGGCCGTACGGCCACGAGCCCGCATGGACGCCGCCGTAGAAGTGGTCCCAGACGGCGGGGTCGGTGAGCCGGAAGTCGGCGCCGCAGTCGACGACCAGCGTCTCGTCGCCGAGCTGCTCGGCGACGGCCGCGGACTGGCCGTGCGGGAGGGCGAGGAAGACCAGGTCGTGGCCGCCGAGGGTCTCGGCGTTCGTGTCCAGCAACGTCCGGCCGGCCAGCGGGGTCAGGTGGGGCTGGTGCGCGCCGAGGAGGGTGCCGGCGTTGGACCCCGCGGTCAGCGCGCCGATCTCGATCTCGGGGTGGGACAGCAGCAGGCGCAGGATCTCGCCTCCGGCATAACCGCTGGCACCGGCGATCGCCGCTCTCATCCATCCCCCCAAGCTTGCATATTCATGCAATTCAACTCATGAACTTACTAGAGAGATTATGCATCTCCAAGGATCGCCATGCAAGCAATCAGCCCGGCGGTTCCACACAGTGAAACCCTCTAAACCGCACCAAACTTCTCAGACAGTTATATTTCACTCGCATGATCATACAAGCGATGCCGGCCCCCGTCTCCGTCCCCGGCATCCACACCTACCCATCGATATCGTGACGTTTCCGCCCCCTTCGCAGCCGGGGAGTAGGAACGCATGACTGTCACCCACGACCAGGTCCAGGCTCGGCTCACCGCTTCCGGGCAGCTCTTCGAGATGGAGGAGGTCCCCGGCCAGGGCGGCACGGTCAGGGCCTGGAAGCACGCCCCCGCCCACTTCCGGGCGCTCCTGGAGATGAGCCGCCTCCACGGCGACAAGGTCTTCCTCGTCTACGAGGACGAGCGCGTCACCTACGAGGAGCACTTCCTGCGCGCCGCCACACTGGCACGGCGCCTGGTCGAGGAGTACGGCGTGGCCAAGGGCGACCGGGTGGCCATCGCCATGCGCAACTATCCGGAATGGGTGATCGCCTTCTCCGCCGTGCTGGCCGCCGGGGGCGTGGCCGTACCGCTCAACGCCTGGTGGACGCCGCGGGAACTGGAGTTCGGACTCTCCGACTCCGGGGCCCGGGTGCTGATCGCCGACGGCGAGCGCGCCGCCGCTCTCGCGGGCCTGACGCGGTCCCTGATCGTGGCCCGCGGCCGGGCGCCGGAGGGCGCCCGCACCTTCGAGGACGTGCTGGGCACGGTCGAGGCCGGCGTGACGCCGCCGCCGGTCGACCTCTCCCCCGAGGACCCCGCCACGATCTTCTACACCTCGGGCACGACGGGCCGGCCGAAGGGCGCGCTCGGCAGCCACCGCAACCTCGGCCAGTCCCCGATGACCGTGGCCTACGGCCTGCTGCACGGCGTGGTCAGGGCGGGCAAGGACCCGGCGAAGTCGGCGGGACTGCGGCGCGTCACGCTCCTCACCGTGCCGCTGTTCCACGTCACCGGCTGTTTCGCGGTCATGACCACCACCATGTTCAGCGGCGGCGGCCTGGTGCTGATGTACCGGTGGGACGCGGGACGGGCACTGGAGCTCATCGAGCGGGAGAGGATCACCACCTTCAGCGGCGTGCCGACCAACGTCTGGCAGCTGCTGTCCCACCCAGGCCTGTCCGGGTTCGACGTCTCCAGCCTCACCTCGCTCGGGTACGGCGGCGCCCCCGCCCCGCCGAAGCTGCTGGAGCGCATCACCGAGCGGTTGCCGAGCCGCTCCCCCTCCAACGGGTACGGCATGACCGAGACCACCGCGCTGGCCGTCTTCAACAGCGGCGCGGACTATCTGGCCAGGCCCGACAGCATCGGCCTGCCGGTGCCCGTGGTCGACGTGCGGATCGCCGGCCCCGCGGGCGCCGAGCTGCCGGTCGGCGAGGTCGGCGAGCTCTGCCTGCGCGGCCCGAACGTGATCCTCGGCTACTGGAACCAGCCCGAGGCGACCGCCGAGACCTTCGCCGGCGGCTGGCTGCACACCGGCGACCTGGCGCGGGTCGACGAGGAGGGCTTCGTGTACGTCGTGGACAGGGCCAAGGACATGGTCATCCGCGGCGGCGAGAACGTCTACTGCGCCGAGGTCGAGGCCGCGCTGTTCGAACACCCCGCGGTCGACGACGTCGCGGTGATCGGTGTCCCCCACGACGAGCTGGGCGAGGAGGTCGGCGCGGTGGTGCGGCTGGCCGCCCCGGCGACGGCGGAGGAACTGCGGGAGTTCCTGGGCGGGCGGCTCGCCCCCTTCAAGATCCCCGCCCGGTTCTGGATCCGCGAGACCGAGCTCCCCCGCAACCCCGGCGGCAAGATCCTCAAGACGCTTCTCCGCCGGGAGGTCCTGGGATCCTGACCTCCGCCCGCGGCGGCCGCCGGAAAACCGTTTGCCTCGGCGTGGCTTGAGGCCAAGACTGTCTGTTCGTGCCCGAAACATCTGATCCGTCTCCCGAGGCTCCGGGGACGCCGCCGCGCAGGATCGGAATGGACCTGAGCCCGCTCCGCGACTCGCGTGACTTCCGGCTGCTGTTCGCCTCGGGCATGATCACAATGTTCGGCACCTTCCTCACGATGGTCGCGCTCCCGCTGCAGATGATGGAACTCACCGGCTCGCAGCTGGCGGTCGGCCTGATCAGCGCCGCCGAGTTCGTGCCGATGGTGGTGTGCGGGCTCTGGGGCGGGGCGATCGCGGACGCGCTGGACCGGCGCAAGATCATCCTCTTGACGGAGATCGCGCTCTGCGCCGCCGCACTGCTCCTGACGGTCAACGCGCTGCTGCCCGAGCCGCAGGTCTGGGTGCTCTACGTGGCCGGCGCCCTCAGCGCCGGCCTCGCCGGCCTGCAGCGCCCCAGCCTGGAGGCGCTGATGCCCCGCGTGGTCCGGCACGACCAGCTCGGCGCCGCCGCCGCGCTGACCGGCTTCCGCTGGAACCTGGGCGCCATCGTCGGCCCCGGGCTCAGCGGCCTGATCGCCGCCGTGTTCGGCGTCGCCTTCGCCTACGGCCTCGACGTGGTCACCTTCCTGGTCTCCCTGATCCTGCTCTGGCTGGTCAGGGTGCCACCGCAGTCCGAGGACGCTCCCCCGGCGTCGATGAAGGCGCTGGCCGAGGGCGTCCGCTACGCCGTACGGCGCCCCGACCTGATGGGCACCTACCTGGTGGACATCGCCGCGATGGTCTTCGCGTTCTCCACCGCGCTCTACCCCTTCCTGGCGAAAGAACTCGGCGCCCCGCAGGCGGTGGGCCTGTTCTTCTCCGCCTCCGCCGTCGGCTCGCTGATCGCCTCCGTCACCTCCGGCTGGACGAACCGCGTCCACCGGCAAGGCCTCGGCGTCATCGTCGCGGCACTGGTCTGGGGCGTCGCGGTCGCGGCGGCCGCCGTCATGCCGACCGTCTGGGGCATCTTCGCCTGCCTGGCGCTGGCCGGGGCGGCCGACATGATCAGCGGCATCTTCCGGTCGACCATCTGGAACCAGACCATCCCCGACGAGCTGCGGGGCCGCCTGGCCGGGATCGAGCTGCTGTCCTACACCAGCGGCCCGATGCTGGGCAACGCCAGAGCCGGGCTGATGGGCCATCTCGGCGGCACGCGCTTCTCCCTGGGCGTCGGCGGCCTGCTGTGCGTCGGCGCGGTGGCGGCGATGGCGGTGCTGCTGCCGAAGTTCCGCGACTACGACGCCCGCACCGACGAACACGCCCTGCGGGAACGCGCCCGCCGCGCGTCCCTCGCCGGGACCTGACATAGGAGGCCCGGCCAACTACGCTCACTGAGCGGAACCTCGTTGCTACTGTGGGAGCATGACGGTCGACGTACGGAGCCCGGAGATGACGGAATCCTCACTGCCCGCCTGGGCCTTTCCCCCGCCGGAGGGCTTCACCGCCGACGATCTCGATCGCATTCCGCAATTGCCCGCACACACAGAGTTGATTGATGGAAGCCTGGTCTTCGTGAGTCCTCAGGCTTCCTTTCACACTCTCGTCCTGTATCTCCTGGAGACAGGCCTGCGGCGGACCGCTTCATCCGACCTTCGCGTACGCCGGGAGATGAGCGTCGTATTGGGCAGACGACAGCGGCCCGAGCCGGACATCAGCGTCATTCGCGCCTCCGCCGAGCAGAGCTCCCAGCAGACCGCCTACCAGGCGCAGGACGTCGTGCTCGCGGTGGAGGTCGTCTCCCCCGACTCCGAGGACCGCGATCGCAACCGCAAGCCGACGCTGTACGCCCAGGCGGGCATCCCCCACTTCTGGCTGGTGGAGAACCAGTCGGGCAGGCCCGCGGTCTACGTCTACGAGCTCGATCCGGTCGCCCGCTCCTACGTGCTCACCGGCATGCACCACGACCGGCTCAAGCTGTCGGCCCCGTTCGACATCGACATCGATCTGACGGAGATCGACACGCTCTGACCGCCGGCGCCCGGCTCTCAGCCCGGTTCGCGCCAGCCCTCGTACTCCTCGGCGAGGTCCTCGAGGCGGGCCAGGGCCTCGGCGGGCAGGGCCTCCTCGGGGTCCTCGACGATCACGAGCCACTGGGCGTCCTCGGCGTCGTCCTCCCCCGCCAGGGTCTCCCGCACCACCGAGGGCGTGCCCGTCCCGGGAAACTCCTCGGCCACCAGGTCGGCGACCTCCTCCGCGTCCTCGCGCTCGGCGAACACCAGCAGATGCCTCATCGCCCCTCCCTGAGCGAAGGCCCCGGCCGCCACGGGAAACCCGTGACCGCCGGGGCCGGGCCGGATCCGCCTCGCGGTCCGGCCGCCGTCGATCAGACCCCGCGGAGCCGGGCTCCGGTGCGCTCGCCCGCGAGCGCCACCGCGGCGTCACGTGCCGCGGTGGTCTCCTCGACGGTCAGCGTCCGGTCGGCCGCCCGGAAGCGCAGGGAGTAGGCCAGGGACTTGTTGCCCTCGCCGATCTGGGCTCCGGCGTAGACGTCGAACAGCCGGATCGACTCCAGCAGGTCGCCCGCCCCCTCGTACAGCACCGCCTCGACGGAGGCCACCGGCGTCGAGCCGTCGACGACGAGCGCGACGTCCTGGGTGGCGACCGGGTAGGCGGAGATGACGGGGGCCTGCGCCGGACCGGGCAGCAGCCGCTCCAGCCGGGTCAGCTCCAGCTCCATCGCGCTGGTGCGCGGCGGCAGGCCGTAGGCCTCGATGACGCGTGGGTGCAGCTCACCGGCGTGGCCGACGAGCACCTCCCCGGCGTACAGCGCGGCGCAGCGGCCCGGGTGCCAGGGCTCGTGCCGGTCGGCGCGGACCTCGAGGGTGAGGCCCGCCTCGCGGGCCACCACGCGGGCCGCCTCGATGGCGTCCGCCCAGCCGGCCTGACGGCCCGCGCCCCACCAGCCGGACCGCTCGAACTCGCCGGCCAGCACGACGCCCACCCGCACCGGCTGGTCGGGCAGCGCCGACTCGATCGAGGCGAGCTCCCGCTCGTCGGGCCTGCGGTCGACGCCCAGCACCGGCGCGACCGCGGGCGCGTCCGCGGAGGGCCGGTAGACCAGGCCCGTCTCGAACAGCGCCACGTCGCCGAAGCCCCGGCCCACGTTGCGGACCAGCGTCTTGAGCATGCCGGGCAGCAGAGTGGTCCGCAGCAGCGGCTCGTCCTCGCTGAGCGGGTTGGCCAGCCGTACGGCCAGGCGGCGGGCGTCGTCCCCGGACAACTGAAGGTTGTCGAAGTCGCGCTCCCCGACGAACGGGTAGGCGAGGATCTCGACGTATCCGGAGGCGGCCAGTGCCCTGCCCGCCCTGCGGCGCAGCCGCTGGCCCTCGGTGAGGCCCGCGCCCGCGGGAGCGCCCGGCAGGATCGAGGGCAGCTTCTCGTAGCCCTCCAGCCGGATGACCTCCTCGGCGAGGTCGTTGGGGTCGGTCAGGTCGGGCCGCCACGACGGCGGGGTGGCGGTCAGCATGTCGTCGCCGGTCACCGCGAGCATGACGGCGATCTCGTTGGTGGGGGGGGTCGAGCCGTTCTCGACGGTGCAGCCGACCTGCTCGAGGCGGCGGACCACCGTCTCGCGGTCGTAGACGGTCCCGGCGACCCTGCCGGGGTAGTCGGCGGGGATGGAGACGCGGACCGGCTCGATCTCGATCGAGGCGTGGGTCACGCCCGGCTGGATCGTGCCGCCGCCCAGCTCGGCCAGCAGCTGGGCCGCGCGCCAGGAGGCGTACAGCGGGAGCTCCCGATCCACACCCCGCTCGAAGCGCTTGGAGGCCTCGCTGACCAGGTTGTGACGGCGGGACATCCGCGCGGTGCCGCTCGCGGAGAAGTGCGCGGCCTCGATCACGATGTCGGTCGAGGTGTCGGAGATCTCGGTGTTCAGGCCGCCCATGGTGCCGGCCATCGAGATGGCGCCGGACCGGTCGGTGATGAGGATGTCCTCGGGGTGGAGCTCGCGCACGACGTGGTCGAGGGTCTCCAGCCGCTCACCCGGCTCGGCCCGGCGTACGACGATCTCACCGTTCAGCCTGGTGGCGTCGAAGGCGTGCAGGGGCTGGCCGAGCTCCAGCATCACGTAGTTGGTGACGTCCACGGCCAGCGAGACCGGCCGCATCCCCGCCCGCGACAGGCGCGTCCGCATCCACAGCGGGCTCCGCGCCGCCGGGTCGAAGCCCTGGATCTCGCGCAGCACGAAGCGGTCGCACGCGGTCGGGTCGGCGATCGAGGCCGGGTAGGACGGGGCGGACTCCGCCGGAGGGGAGACGTCGGCCGGGTCGAGGAACACCGCGTCGAAGGCGATGGCCGCCTCCCTGGCCACGCCGCGCACCGACAGCGCGTAGCCGATGTCCGGGGTGATCTCCATCTCGATCACGTCGTCGCGCAGGCCGAGCAGCTCGACCACGTCGGCGCCGATGGGCGTGCCCTCCGGCAGCACCATGATGCCGTTGTGCTCGTCGCTCAGGCCGAGCTCGCGCTCGGAGCAGATCATGCCCTCGGACATCCGCCCGTAGGTCTTGCGGGCGCCGACCTCGAAACCGCCGGGCAGCACGCCGCCGGGCAGCACGACCGGCACCCGGTCGCCGACGACGAAGTTGGTCGCGCCGCACACGATCTCACGCGGCGCGGCCTCCCCGACCTCGACCTGGCAGTGCCGGATGGGCTTCTTGAAGCCCTGCAGCTCCTCGATGGCGAGCACCTCGCCGACCACCACGTTCTTGACGTCGTGGCCGTAGGAGGTGATGGCCTCCAGCTTGAGCCCGGCGGCGGTGAGCTTGTCGGCGACCTCGTGGGCGGTGACGGCGGGGAGATCGACGTACTCCCGCAGCCATGAAAGCGGGACCTTCATCAGACCTCCATCCCGAACGGGAGCGTGAAGCGCACGTCTCCCTCGACCATGTCACGCATGTCCTCGACGTTGTGGCGGAACATCAGCGTGCGCTCGATGCCCATACCGAAGGCGAACCCGCTGTAGCGGGCCGGGTCGACGCCGCAGGCGATGAGCACCCGCGGGTTGACCATGCCGCAGCCGCCCCACTCGATCCAGCCCTCCGACTTGCACGTACGGCAGTGCGGGCTGCCCGGGACCGCGGAGGCGCCGCGGCACACGAAGCAGCGCAGGTCCATCTCCGCCGACGGCTCGGTGAACGGGAAGTAGTTCGGCCGGAACCTGGTGTCGATGCCCTCGCCGAACATCACCTCGGCGAACCTGTCCAGCGTGCCCTTGAGGTGGGCCATGGTCAGGCCCTCGTCGATCGCCAGCCCCTCGACCTGGTGGAAGACCGGGGTGTGGGTCGCGTCGAGCTCGTCGGTGCGGAACACCTTGCCCGGTGAGATCACGTAGACCGGCAGGGGACGGCTCAGCAGGGCCCGGATCTGCACCGGGGAGGTCTGCGTGCGCAGCACCTTGCCCGAGTCGACGGACTCGACGAAGAAGGTGTCGTGCTCGGAGCGCGCCGGGTGGTCGGGCGAGATGTTCAGCGCGTCGAAGTTGAACCACTCTCCCTCCAGCTCGGGCCCCTCCGCCACCTCGTAGCCCATCCCGACGAACGCGTCGGCGATGCGCTCCTGCAGGGTGGTCAGCGGGTGCCTGGCGCCGCGCGCGGCGCGGTCCCAGGGCAGCGTGACGTCGACGGTCTCCTCGACGAGGACCCGCTCGTCACGCTCGGCCTCCAGCTGCGCCTGGCGTTCGGCGAGGGCCTCGGCGACGGCCTTGCGGGCACCGCCGATGCGCTTGCCCGCCTCGGCTCGGGCCGCCGGGGGAAGCGCGCCGATCTCGCGGTTGGCCAGGGCGATGGGTGAGCGGTCACCGGCGTGCGCGAGCCGTACCTGCTTGAGTTCGTCGAGGTCGCGCGCCGCCTTGATGGCGTCGAACGCGTCAGCCTGCATGCGCGCCATCTCGTCGGCGTGCAGCGGGGTCACCTCGACCGGGTCGTAGTTAGACAAGAGAGAGCTCCGAATCCAGGGCTTGAGCGGCCATGAGTCTAGTCGGGGAGGCCCACCGGGCTGGCATTCACGCTCAGGCGAAGTCAGGGGTGCCGGTGGGCACCATAAATCGAAACTCGGCCCCGCCTTCGGGCCCCCGCTGCACGGAGATGGTGCCGCCGTGGGCCTCGATCAGGCCCTTGACGATGAACAGGCCGAGCCCTGTGCCGCCGCGGCGACGGGCGTTGCCCCGCCAGAACTGCCGGAACACGCGCGTGGCCAGCTCGGGCGGGATGCCCTCTCCCTGGTCACGGACGGACACGGTCACTCCCCACTGGTTCGGCTCGACGACTATTGTCACCGTACCGCGTCCGTGACGCACGGCGTTTTCCAGCAGATTTGCCAGCACCTGGTCGATCTTGTCTTGGTCGAGCCAGGTTTCGGGGAGCTCGCCCCGCACTTCGAGGTGGAAGCGGCTCTCGGACTCTCCCGCCGCGACCCGCCCGGCGATGATCCTGCGGGCCCTGGCCGGGATGTCGACCACCTGCCGGTGGATCTCCAGCCGTCCCGACTCGATGCGGGAGACGTCGAGCAGCTCGGTGATCAGGCGGGTCACCCGGTCGGCGTCGGCGTTGACCGTCTCCAGCATGACGAGCTTCTGGTCGTCGGTGAAGCGGGTCCACTTGGCGAGCAGGGTCGCGGTGAACCCCTTGACGCTGGTCAGCGGGGAGCGGAGTTCGTGGGCGACGGTGGAGACCAGGTCGGCGCGGCTGCGCTCGAGGCGGGCCCTGGCGCCCGCGTCGCGCATCGTGATCACCACCCGGACGATCTCGCCGCCCCGTTCGGGCCTGCGCACCAGGCGGGCGGCGACGAGCATCTCCTGCCCGCCGGGGGTCCGCAGCGGAAGCTCCGGCTGGCGGACGCGGGTGGAGAGCCCGCCGTAGGTGTCGAGCCACTTCCACCAGTCGCGCCCGTCGTGGTCCCGGAAGGAGAACACGTCCCGCAGGTGCCTTCCGGCCGCCTGGGCCTGGGTGACCCCGGTCAGGCGCGTCGCGGCCCGGTTGACGGTCAGCACGTGGCCGTCCCGGTCGGTCACCACGAGGCCGTCGGGGAGATCGTCCACATCGATCACACAGGCGGGATCAGCGCTCCGCTCGTCGGTGTGTTCGCCGTGCACGACCCCGCCTCCTCGACGCTACAACGCCGACAATAGCGGGTTTCCCGCGTTCTCCGGCAGCCTCGGCGCCGGGGGCGTCAGGTGCCCTGGGGACAGGCGCGCTGAGACCGGGCAGATGCGTACAGACACACCGCGGCGGCGGTCGCGAGGTTGAGGCTCTCGGCCCCTCCGTAGATCGGCACCCGGACCGCCTCGTCGGCCAGGCGGAGGATCTCCTCCGGCAGCCCCCAGGCCTCGTTGCCGAAGATCCAGGCGGTCGGCCCCGACAGGTCCACGTCGTCCAGCGTCCGCTCCCCCGCGCCGTCGGCGGCGAGCACCCGCAGCCCGGAGTCCTTGAGCCTGCGCACGGCCTGCGCCACCGGGGTCCCGGTGACGACGGGCAGGTGGAACAGGCTTCCGGCGCTGGCCCGCACGCACTTGCCGTTGTAGGGGTCGACGGAGGCGTCGGTGAAGACCACCGCGTCGGCGCCCGCGGCGTCGGCGGTGCGCAGCACGGTCCCGGCGTTGCCCGGGTCGCGGACGTGGGCGAGCACGGCCACGAGCCTGGCGTCGGCGGTGACGGCCTCATCGAGGGGCACGTGCACGAACCGGCACACCGCCAGCAGCCCCTGCGGGGTGACGGTCTGGGCCAGCTCGGCCATGACCTCGCCGCTGGCCCGGTGCAGCGGCACCCCCGCCGCCGCGGCGGCCGCGACGATCTCGGCGTGCCGCGCCTCCGCCTCGGCGGTGGCGAACAGCTCGGTCACGACGCCGCCCAGCGCCAGCGCCTCACGGACCGCCTGCGGCCCCTCGGCGAGGAAGGACCGGTCGCGGTCCCTGAAGGCCCGTTTGGTCAGCCGACGGGCCGCCTTGACCCTCGGCGACTTGATGTTGGTCAGCTCGGATCCCGCCATGCCTGTTCCCCTGAGAATGCGAATGCGGCCCACAGCGCGAGGCTGTGGGCCGCGTTGTCCGTTGACCGGGCTCAGCCGGCGACCGGCGCGTTCACGTCGGCGGGCAGCGCCTTCTTGGCGGCCTCGACCAGCGTCGCGAACGTGGCGGCGTCGTTGACCGCGAGGTCAGCGAGGATCTTACGGTCGACCTCGATGGAGGCCAGCCGCAGCCCCTGGATGAGGCGGTTGTAGGTGATGCCGTTCTGACGGGCAGCGGCATTGATGCGCTGGATCCACAGACGGCGGAAGGTGCCCTTGCGGTCCTTGCGGTCGCGGTAGGCGTAGGTCATCGAGTGGAGCATCTGCTCCTTGGCCTTGCGGTACAGCCTGGAGCGCTGCCCCCGGTAGCCCTTCGCCCGCTCGAGAACGACCTTGCGCTTCTTCTTGGCGTTGATCGCCCGCTTCACGCGTGCCATTTGTATCTATCTCCCCGGGGGCCGTTTACTTAGCGAGCAGCTTCTTGATCTTCTTGGCGTCGGCGTCAGAGAGCACGACCTCGGGCTTGAGACGACGCGTCAGCTTGGACGACTTCCACTCGTTGTAGTGCGCGCGGTTGGCGCGGCGGCGCTTGATCTTGCCGGAGCCGGTGAGCCGGAACCGCTTCTTCGCACCGCTGTGCGTCTTCATCTTCGGCATCTCAGCCGTCTCTCCCTCGATCGTGCCGATGTCCCGGGCCGGTAACCCGAGTCAAGGGCATGCCTGACTGCGAGACCGGACCCGGTCTCGGATTCATCTCGCGACTACCTGACGGTTCAGGCTATGCGAGTCACTCCTGCGGAGCGGCCACCTGGTCTTCGACCTGGGCCCCGTCCCCCGCGGGATCCTCGTCACGCCGCGCCTTGGCCGCCGCCTTCTCGGCTTTGGCCTCAGCCTTCTTCTTGTGCGGCCCGATAACCATGATCATGTTACGGCCGTCCTGCTTGGGCTGGGACTCCACGAAGCCGAGCTCCGTGACGTCCTCCGCCAGGCGCTGCAGGAGCCGGAAACCCAGCTCGGGCCGGGACTGCTCCCGTCCGCGGAACATGATCGTGACCTTGACCTTGTCTCCCGCCTTGAGGAACCGCACCACGTGACCCTTCTTGGTCTCGTAGTCGTGCGGGTCGATCTTCGGCCGGAGCTTGATCTCCTTGATGATCGTGTACGCCTGGTTGCGCCGCGCCTCGCGTGCCTTCATCGCGGACTCGTACTTGAACTTGCCGTAGTCCATGAGCTTGCACACGGGCGGGCGAGCCGTGGCCGCGACCTCGACGAGGTCGAGGTCGGCTTCCTGAGCCAGCTTCAGAGCATCGCCGATCGAGACGATGCCAACCTGTTCGCCGTTCGGGCCGACGAGGCGGACCTCGGGGACGCGAATACGGTCGTTGATGCGGGGCTCGGCGCTGATGGGGCCTCCTAGGTTGCGATCCGCCGCCGTCCTTGCAGGCGGCTTTGCACATACTCGATCGTGCCGGGAGGTCGCGGAACACAGGCCGTTTCCAGGTCGAGAAGCGCGAAATGCCCCGCACGTCGCGCATGCGGGGCCACACGAACCCGTCGGCTTTCACACCGCGAGGTTCCCCGGAGTCATCCGGTCGTGATCCTTGACCTGCCGACCTCGCGGTCGACCAGGTGGGAGGTGAACCTCCGCTTGCGCGTCCAGCAGGCATGCCGGACCGATCGAGTATTCACGTTACCACAACCACGGGCGCCCGCCGAATCTTCCCGGAAACACCCCCGCCGGGGCCACATTTCCCGCACCCCCTGTTCCATATACCGGTGATCGATATATAAAGACCATATGAGCGAACGATCGATGCAGGAACCCACGTTCCTGATCCTCACGGCCCTGGCCGCGGGGCCCCAGCACGGCTACGGGGTGATCACCGACGTCCAGGAGATCTCCGGCGGCCGGGTGCGCCTGCGGGCCGGCACCCTGTACGCCGCCCTCGACCGTCTCCAGTCGGAGGGCCTCATCGCCACCGACCGCGAGGAGATCGTGGACGGCCGCGTACGGCGCTACTACCGGCTGACCCGGGAGGGCGGCACGCGCCTGGCCGAGGAGGCCGAACGGCTGCGCAGGAACGCCGACACGGCGTCGGCCCGGCTGCGCACCCGTCTCGCGAGCGGGGCCCTGACGGTCCTCGGCCCGGCGGGAGGTACGGCGTGAGCACACTGGAGGAGCGCTACCGCAGGCTGCTGGCCTTCTACCCCGGCGAGCACCGGGCGCGTCACGGGGAGGAGATGATCGGGGTGATGCTGGCCGGGGCGGAGGAGGGACGGCGCCGCCCGGCCCCGGGGGACGTGCTCGACATCGTCAGGGGCGGGCTGCGGATCCGTCTCCGGCACGCCTTCGGCCCGGGAAGCGGCGTGTACTGGCGCGACGCGCTGAACGCCGCCGCGATCGTCGCGCCGCTGTACCTCCTGGTCGGCGAAGCCGGCACGTGGGGCATGGCGCTCTGGGTCATGGTCGCGACGCCCCCCGACTTCACGCTGCTGCCGCTCACCCTCACACTGCTGCCGCTCGCCCTCACGCTCGTGCAGTTGCTGGTGCTCGGTCTGGCGCTGCGCGGCATGCGGTGGACCGCCGCGGCGTGCGCGTGGATCTCGGTGGCCGCCAACACGGCGGTGAGCCTGAGATTCCACCCGCAGGCACCCCCCGCCCCCGGGCAGAGCGCGGTCTCCCTGCCCCTGGACTTCCCGCTCGTCTCCCTCGGCACCGCGTTCGACGTGCTGCCCGCCCTGGTCGTCGCGCTCCTGGTGACGTTCGCGCCCCGCCCGGCGGAGGGGGCCGCGCTGATCGGCCACCGCAGGTTTCTGCGCTGGGCCGTGGCGGCGGTCCTGCTGCTGAACGTGACCGGCACCCTGCAGTACTTCCTGACCCCCGAGATCGTTCCCGACGGGATGGCCTCGACGGCGCTGATCTGCATGGCCTGCGGGGTCGCCAGCCGGACCCCGACGGGGCGCCGGGTCCTCGTGCTCCTGCTTCCACCGTTCGTGCTGATCTACCAGGGCGTGCTGCTGAGCGGCCCGTACGACCCCGACTGGTTCCCGGCGACCGTCCGGGTGCTGGTCGCCGCCGTCATCTTCGTCGTGGCCAGGCGGGGCTTCCAGCCGTACGGCTCGGGGAGCGTCAGCTTCCCGGAGCGGCTCGCCTGACGATCTCGGCCTTGGCCGCCGCGCGCATCGCCTCGACGGGCACGTCGGTCCGGCCGGTCATCATCTCGACCTGCCGGACCGCCTGGTGCAGCAGCATCGGGAACCCGCCGATCACGGTGCCGCCGCCGGCCGCGACGGCCGAGGCCAGCCGGGTCGGCCACGGGGCGTAGACCACGTCGAAGAGCGCGGGCACCCCGGCCACCAGGTGCGCGAAGCCGTCGGCGGCTCCTGCGGGCAGGGTCGAGACGACCAGGTCGACGTCCAGCACCGTCTCCAGCTTGTCGAAGGTCCGCAGCGACAGGGTGGTGCCCAGCCGCTCGGCGACCTCGGCGGTCTCACCGGCCCTGACCGGGTCTCGGACCACCAGGTTGACCTCCGACAGGCCCAGCTCCCGCAGGGCCGCCAGCGCGGAGGCCGCCGTCGCTCCCCCGCCGAGGACCGTCGCGCTCCCCGGCGGCCGGACCCCGGCCTCGGTGAGGGCCTGGACGATGCCGTAGACGTCGGTGTTCTCGCCGTGGCGCCCGCCCTCGGAGAAGATCACCGTGTTGGCCCCGCCGACCTGTACGGCCGTCTCGGAGACCGTGTCGAGCAGCGGCAGCACCGCGCGCTTGAGCGGCATGGTCAGCGACAGGCCCGCCCAGCCGGGGCCGAGATCGCCGATCAGGCCGGCCAGTCCCGCCTCGTCGCACTCGACCGCCTCGTACTGCCAGTCGTACAGGCCGAGCCCCTCGTAGGCGGCACGGTGCAGGTGCGGGGAGAGCGAGTGGGCGATGGGTGATCCGAGCACCGCCGCCTTCATCATCCGCCTCCGCGATTCTTCTCGAACTCCGCCTTCAGCTGGAAGAACTCGGCCTCGGTCGAGGCGAACTTGGTGATGCCCCGCTTCGGATCCGTGGTCACGAACCAGATCCAGCTGCCCTTGGCCGGGTTGAGCGCCGCCTGGATGGCGTGGTCGCCGGGGTTGGCGATCGGACCCGGCGGCAGGCCGGGCCGCATGTAGGTGTTGTAGGGCGACTTGCTCTGCAGGTCCGCGTTGGTGGCGGAGATGCCGTACTTGTTCAGCCCGTACATCACCGTGCTGTCCATCTCCAGCTTGCGCTGGCTGTCGAGCCGGTTGTAGATGACGCGGGCGATCTTGGGCATGTCCTCGACGCTGCCCGACTCGGCCTGGACGATGCTGGCGATCGTCATGATCTCGTGAGGCGTGTGGCCGAGGCTCTTCGCGGCCGACGCCAGCCCGTCCTTCTCCGCGGTCTGGTTGAACCGGTCGACCATCGCGGTCAGGATGTCGGCCGCGTTCATCTTGGGGGTGATCTCGTAGGTCGCGGGGAAGGCGTAGCCCTCAAGGCGGCCCTTGGCGTAGCCGGGCACGCCGAGCGCCTTGGTGTTCTTGGCCGCCTGCTGGAAGTCCTTCAGCGGCTTTCCGGTGTCCTTGGCGAGCTTGACCAGGGTGTCGGACAGGCGCAGCCCCTCCTTGAGGGTCACCCGCTCCAGCAGCCGCATGGTCGGTTCGAGCAGCTTGACGGCCGAGGCGGCGGACATCTGCTTGCGCATGCGGTACTCGCCGGGCTGCAGTGAGGCGCTCTTGCCCGCGTCGGCGACGGCCCCGGTGAACGTCCGGGCGCTCTTGACGACGTCCTTGTCCTCCAGGGTCTGGGCGACGTCGGAGGCGGTCTGCCCGTCCTTGATCTCGATGACGACCTCGCCGCTGCCCTCACCGGTGTAGTCCTCAGGCGTCATCACGCCGCGCAGCCAGGTGTAGCCGTAGAAACCGGCCGCGCCGAGGCCGCCCAGCAGGACGATGATCGCGAGCATCGGGGCGAGGAAGCCCCCCCGGTTGCGCCGCCGTCGTCTGCGGCGGCCACGCCGTCCCGAGGACGCGCGGGAATCGCGCCGTGACTCGTCGTCGTCCTCGGCGCCGACCAGAAAGTCCATATCGAGCCCGTTCATAGATGCGCTGGCCAATCTCCCGGTAGGGACGGCCTGGCGTCAAGCGGCTCTGCCAAACCGAGGGGGGACCCCGGACCTGACACCCCGGCTCGCCGGATGCCTCCGCGTGAGCTCCCGGTATGGATCGCCGCACTCGGCGGAACGGGGGGTGTTCCGCCGGGCATCAATACGTCCCGAGGTATCTGTTCAGCTGTTCCCGGTATCCCACAAACTCACTCTCTTTGTCAGTGAATTTCGTGATTCTATGCTCCGGCCCCGTAGTGACAAACCAGAACCAATCACCTTGGTCTGGCTGGAGGGCGGCTCTCGGCGCCCTCTTCCCGGGATTTCCAGCGGTTCCGGGCCCGGAGCGGGTCTGAGAGAGGACCGCGCCGTGACGCCTCCTCCGATCCCCCGGGACACCCGCACCCGCGGGCGCACAGCACCGTGGTGCCGGGCGGAGACTCCGCCCCCTGCCCCGATCGGGCCGTAGATCATTCTAGCGATCCGCCGGGCGCCCGCACGGCGGGGAAGCACGGGGATCACGGGGATCACGGGGATCACAGACGGTTCACCGGACGGCCCCGCCGCCCGGTCCCGCGCCGGGCTGCCCGTCCGGCGGCTCGACGGCTCTGCCCGGGGGTCTGCCGGTGGCGCGCTCACTGTCCAGCGCCGCCTGGAGCAGCACGATGGCCGCCGCCTGGTCGACCACACCGCGCTGGTTCCTGGCCTTCACCCCGCTGGCCCGCAGGCCCTGCTGGGCGGTGACCGTGGTCAGCCGCTCGTCGAACAGCCGCACCGGGATGGGCGCCAGGCGCGAGGAGATCCGGGCCGCGAACTCCCTGGCGGCCTCCGCCGCCTGCCCCTCACGCCCCGAGAGCGAGGTGGGCAGGCCGACCACGATCTCCACGGCCTCGTATTCGGCCGCGATCTCCGCCAGCCGGTCCAGGTCGCCCCTGCCTCGCCGTACGGTCTCCACCGGCGTGGCCAGCAACCCCGAGGGGTCGCTGCGGGCCACGCCGATGCGGACCGAGCCGACGTCGACGCCAAGTCGAATGCCGCTTCTCATCATCATTGCCTCCGCCCCCGAGCCGCGCCCGGCTCACAGGCGTCGCCGATCGTCAGACGAGCGCCTGCGCGATCGCCTGCTCGACGGCGCCCAGCGCGTCGCCGATCGCCTCAGGGCGGACACCGCCTCCCTGGGCGACGTCGTCCTTGCCTCCTCCGCCGCCGCCGAGCGCCTTGGCCGCCACACCGACGAGCCTGCCGGCCTTCAGGCCGCGCTCGCGCCCCGCCTCGTTGACCACCGCGACGACGACGGGCCGGTCGGCCGGCACACCGGCGACGACGACGACCGCGGCGCGGTCACCGGGGAACCGGCCGCGCACGTCAAGGGCGAGCTTACGCAGATCGTCGGGGGAGGTGCCATCAGGCGCGCGGTGTGTCACAACGGACACTCCGTGCAGGTCACGGGCTCCCGCCGCCATCTCCCCCGCCAGCGCGAGGACCTGGGCGGAACGGAGCCTGTCCAGCTCCTTCTCCGCGGTGCGCAGCCGGGTGACGATGCCCTCGATCCGCTCGGGCAGCTCCTCCCGGCGGGCCTTGAGCTGCTCGGAGAGCTGGGCGACGAGCACGCTCTCGCGGGCCAGGAAGCGGAAGGCGTCCAGGCCGACCAGGGCCTCGACCCGGCGCACACCGGCGCCGATCGAGGCCTCGCCCAGCACCTTGACCAGGCCGAGCTGGCCGGAGCTCGCGACGTGGGTGCCGCCGCAGAGCTCGCGGGAGTAGTCGCCGACCTCGACGATGCGGACGGTCTCGCCGTACTTCTCGCCGAACAGCGCCAGCGCGCCCATCGCCCTGGCCTCGGCCTGGGAGGTGTGGAAGGCGTTGACCTTCAGGTCGTTGATCAGGATGGCGTTGACCTCGTCCTCGACGTCGCGCAGCACGCTGGCGGGCACGGCGCCCGCGGCGGTGAAGTCGAAGCGGAAGCGGCCGGGCGAGTTCTCCGAGCCCGCCTGCGCCGCCGTCTCGCCCAGCGCGTTGCGGAAGCCGCGGTGCACGAGGTGGGTCGCGGTGTGGCTGCGGGAGATGGCGCGGCGCCGCTCGACGTCGATCTCGGCCTGGGCCTGGTCGCCGACCCGGATCTCGCCGCCGCGGACCTTGCCCCGGTGCACGACGACGCCCGAGACCGGGGACTGCACGTCGACGATCTCGACCTCGGCCCCGTCGGTGCGGATGATCCCCTGGTCGGCGAGCTGGCCGCCGCCCTCGGCGTAGAACGGCGTACGGCTCAGCACGACCTCGACGGAGGTTCCGGCGCCCGCGGCGGGAACCGAGACCCCGTCGACGAGCAGGCCGATGACCTCGGACTCGGCGATCACGTGGTCGTAGCCGAGGAACTCGACCTTGCCGGCCTTCTCCAGGATCTGGCCGAACACCGAGATGTCGGCGTTGCCGGTCTTCTTGGCGGCGGCGTCGGCCTTGGCCCGTTCGCGCTGCTCCTTCATCAACCGGCGGAAGCCCTCCTCGTCGACCTGGAGCCCCTGCTCGGAGGCCATCTCCAGGGTCAGGTCGATCGGGAAGCCGTAGGTGTCGTGGAGCTGGAAGGCCTGGTCTCCGGCGAGCGTGCCCTGCCCCTTGCGCTTGGTCTCCTCGACGGCCGCGTCGAAGATCGCGGTTCCGGTGCGGAGGGTGCCCAGGAAGGAGGCCTCCTCGGCGTCGATGACGCCGTGGATCTGCGGGGCGTCGGCCTTGAGCTCGGGGTACTGCTCGCCCATGACGTCGATGGTCACCGCGGTCAGCTCGTGCATGTAGCGCTGCTCACCGGCGCCCAGCAGACGCAGGTTGCGGATGGCGCGGCGCAGGATGCGCCGCAGCACGTAGCCCCTGCCCTCGTTCGAGGGCAGCACGCCGTCGGCGACGAGCATCACGCCGGTGCGGACGTGGTCGGCCACGACGCGCAGCGAGACGTCGGCGCGCTCGTCGCGGCCGTAGCGCGTCTTGGTGAGCTCGGCGGCCCGGTCGAGGATCTTGTAGGTGGTGTCGATCTCGTAGATGTTGTCGACGCCCTGCAGGATCGCCGCCATGCGCTCCAGGCCCATGCCGGTGTCGACGTTCTTGGCGGGCAGCTCACCGAGGATCGGGTAGCCCTCCTTGGCACCGCCCGCGCCGCGCTCGAACTGCATGAAGACGTTGTTCCACACCTCGAGGTAGCGGTTCTCGTCGGCGATCGGCCCGCCGTCGCGGCCGTACTCGGCCCCGCGGTCGTAGTAGATCTCGGTGCAGGGGCCGCACGGCCCGGGCACGCCCATCGACCAGTAGTTGTCGGCCATGCCTCGGCGCTGGATGCGGTCGGCGGGGACGCCGACCTTCTCGTGCCAGATGTCGTAGGACTCGTCGTCGTCGTGGTAGACGGTGACCCAGAGCCGCTCCTCGGGGAAGCCGAACCCGCCCTCGGACTCGGGCTTGGTCAGCAGCTCCCAGGCCAGCGGGATCGCCTGCTCCTTGAAGTAGTCGCCGAAGGAGAAGTTGCCGAGCATCTGGAAGAACGTGGCGTGCCTGGTGGTCTTGCCGACCTCGTCGATGTCGGGGGTGCGCACGCACTTCTGGGCGCTGGCGGCCCGGTTGTATGGCGGCTTCTGCTGCCCCAGGAAGTAAGGCTTGAACGGCACCATGCCCGCGGGGACCAGAAGCAGCGTCGGGTCCTCGGCGATGAGGCTGGCCGAGGGCACGACGGTGTGCCCACGCTCCTCGAAGAAGCGCAGGAAGCGGCGGGCGATCTCTGCCGACTCCATGTCAGCGGCCATCCTTTACGTGGTAGTTATGGGTGTTTTCAACACTGTCGAGTCCGAACCTGGAGCGCAACTCGGTTTCACGGTGGGCCGCGCCCTCCAAGGCGTCGGCCGCGAAGCCGCGGACCTGGTCCAGGATCCCGGAGGCGCTCCGCACGGCGCGGCGGGCCACGTGGTTCGGATGCAGTGACTGCAGCTTACGCATCGTCCACACCGCGCCGAACGCGCCCAGGGAGATGTAGAAGAGTCTGCGGATCATCGCCGCCGCCCCTCGACCACGCGGGGGACGGATCTGCCGTTCCTGCGGGCGGACAGGGCCTGCCGGACGCCGTGGCCCAGCGCGGCGAGCTTGATCAGGGGTCCGGTGACCAGGGACTGGGTCACGGCGCTCACCTTGGCGGCGTGCCCGCTCACCTGCTTGACGTCGCGGGCGATGGCCTCCACCGCGACCAGCTGCCGGTTGGTCTCGCCGACGGTCGCCGTGACGTCCTCCAGCAGCGGCACCACGCGCTCGCCCAGCTCGGAGACCATCTTGGTGGTCTCGGTGAGCAGCCTGGCCAGCTTGACCAGGGCCACGGCCAGGAAGCAGACAAGGATCGCCCAGGCCATCGCGACGATCAGCCCGGCGACCTCTCCTGCGGTAAGCATGCGCCGATCTCCTTAGTTGACCCGGCTGGAACAGGCAAGACCTTACCGCGTCCGGCACCGCTTCCCCGGCATACCGTCTCACGGCGGCCTATCCCCGCGGGCCCGTGATCGCCCGCGTACAGCGACCCGCCGTACGCGGGCGATCGCGGGCCCGCGGAGCACCGGCCGCGCGGGCCGGAGGGCTACTGGCCGCGCAGGAAGGCGCGGATCCTGGACCAGCGGTCGGCGAAGGCGGCCTCCGCGCCGTGCCGGGTCGGCTGGTAGTAGCGGCGGTCCCGCAACTCGGCCGGGGCGTAGTCCTGGCGGACCAGGCCGTGCTCGAAGTCGTGGGGATACTTGTACCCCCTGCCGTGACCGAGCTTCTTGGCGCCGGGGTAGTGCGCGTCGCGCAGGTGGTCGGGGACGTGGCCGATGTTGCCGCGCCGTACGTCCTCGGCGGCCGCGCCGATGGCGGTGATCACCGCGTTGGACTTGGGGGCGAGCGCGCAGTGGATGACGGCCTGGGCCAGGTTCAGCCGCCCCTCGGGCAGGCCGATGAACTCGACCGCCTGGGCCGCGGCGACGGCGACCTGAAGGCACGTGGGGTCGGCCATGCCGACGTCCTCCGAGGCGAAGACGACGATCCTGCGCGCGATGAACCGGGGATCCTCACCGGCCTCGATCATCCGGGCCAGGTAGTGCAACGCGGCGTCGGCGTCCGAACCGCGCATGCTCTTGATGAAGCCGCTGATCACGTCGTAGTGCTGGTCGCCCTGACGGTCGTAGCGGACGGCCGCCTTGTCGACCGCGCGCTCGACCACCTCGACGGTGATCTCGCCCTCGGCGATCAGCGCGGCGGCCTCCAGGTAGGTGAGGGACCGGCGGGCGTCTCCCCCGGCCAGCCGTACCAGGTGCTCGGCCGCCTCGGGCGCCAGCCGTGCCTTTCCGTCCAGGCCGCGCGGGTCGGCGACGGCTCGCTCCAGCACACCGCGGATGTCGTCGTCGGACAGCGACTCCAGGGTCAGCAGCAGCGAGCGGGACAGCAGCGGCGAGATGACGGAGAAGAACGGGTTCTCGGTGGTGGCGCCGATGAAGGTGACCCAGCGGTTCTCGACCGCGGGCAGCAGGGCGTCCTGCTGCGCCTTGTTGAAGCGGTGCACCTCGTCGACGAACAGCACGGTCTGGCGGCCGGACATGCCCAGCTCGCGGCGGGCCTGCTCGATGGCCGCGCGCACCTCCTTGACCCCCGCCGAGACCGCGGAGATCTCGACGAAGCGGCGCTTGGTGACGCCCGCGACCACGTAGGCGAGGGTGGTCTTGCCGGTGCCCGGCGGCCCCCACAGGAACAGCGACATGGGGGCCTCCGCCTCCACGAGGCGGCGCAGCGGCGTGCCCTGCCCCAGCAGATGACGCTGCCCGATCACCTCGTCGAGGCCGCGCGGGCGCATCCGCACCGCCAGAGGCTCGTGGCCGCGATGGGCCTCCTCGGCGACCGAGTCGAACAGGCTGTCCACGGTCAGACAGTACCGTCAGGCCACCGGGCGCGGATCCACGGCGCCGCGGCGCGGCCGTGACGCCCGCGCCGCGGACGGAGCCCGCAGCGGGTCTCAGTCTCCCCAGACCGCGGTCGCGCCGCTGTGACCGGCGCGCAGCACGTAGTAGCAGGCCACTGCGGCCAGGACCACGGTGAGCGCCGAGAGCGCCGTCCCGGCCGGGCGGGGGAAGCGTCCGGCGCGGGAGACGTAGACGAGCCCCAGGGAGACCGCCCCCAGGGCGAGCGCGGCGAGCAGCAGCGGGGTCGCGAAGCTCTCGTGCTCGGCGATGCGCCGGCCGAGCTCTCCGCCCGCCGAGGAGAAGTCCCTCTCCAGCTCCTCACCGCTCTCCCTGGCCGCGAAGACCGCCACCGGGACGATCACCGCGAGCACCGTCACCGCCCAGGTGAGCGCGGTACGCGTGCGCGCGGCCAGCGCGTAGACGGCGGCCAGTACCGCCAGCAGCGGCGTCAGGACCACCGCGGCGTGGATGATCAGGGGGTGGGCGGGCAGTCCCAGGATCTCGTCGAACATGCGGCGGCTCCGGTCGTCGGTGTCATGCGTTCGTCGGCGTCATACATGTCGCAGGCGGCTCGTCATCGGCGGACACGGATTCCACCGCGAACGGCGCCTGGAGCGTATCGGGCCATCCGCGCGTTCCTCTTCCGCCTCATCCGGCGGATTCTGTCACTTACATCCAGCACACGCCGAGGCCGGTACGCTTTCGCCCAGTTAATAGTCATGGAACGGTAATCCTGGAGGACGTAGCGGTGAGCGGTGAGGACCGCCAGAGCCAGTTGGCTCGGGAGCACAAAGAGCGCCAGGCCCAGCGTGCCCAGCAGGCGACCAAGGCTAAGCGGAACACCTTCATCGGAGTGGGCGCCGCCGTGGTCGTCGTGGCCGGGGGCCTGTTCGCCGCCACCACCCTTCTTGGAGGAAACAGCGAGAGCGGCGCCACCGCCCCCACGAGCTCCCCCGCCGCGGACCCGAGCTCCTCCGCGGACCCGTCGGAGAGCGCCTCCCCGAAGCCGTCCCCCACCGCCTCGGTCAACCTGGCCAAGCTGACCTGCTCCTACCGCAAGGACACCAGCGGCAGCCCGGCGAAGTACGTGGGCATGCCGCCGGCCAAGCCCAACCTGAAGCTGAAGACCATGACGATCACCACCAACCATGGTGACATCGTGATCGACCTCGCGACGGCCCAGGCCCCATGCTCGGTGAACTCCTTCGCGTTCCTGGCCAGGAAGAACTTCTTCGACAACACCAGGTGCCACCGCCTGGCGACTCTGGAGAACTCCGGGCTCGGCCTGCTGCAGTGCGGCGACCCGCAGGCCAAGGCCGACGGCAAGAACCCCACCGACGGCCAGGGCAGCTCGGGATACGTCTTCAACGACGAGAACCTCGGCGGCATGCCGTACACCAAGGGCACGGTCGCGCTGGCCCAGGCGTCGGAGGCGTCGAACCAGAACGGCAGTCAGTTCTGGATCTCGCTGGCCGACGAGACCGGCCAGCTGTCGGCGGACTTCACGCCCTTCGGCACCGTCTCCCAGGGCATGGACATCCTCGACCAGGTCTACAAGGGCGGCTGGATCACCAACCCCGACGACATCACCGGTGACGGCGGCTCGAACGCCCCCAAGATCCCCGTGATCATCAAGGACGTGCGGCTCTCCTGACGAGCCCCCTCGCGGGGGGCGCCCCCGGCGGGCGCTCCCCGGCCCTGCCCCGTGGCGTCACGGGGGCCTGTGATCCCGCTCACAATGGGACGCCCGGCGGTGCCCGGAGACAGACTGGAGAGAAGGACACATGATCCATCTCACCGAGGGACGCCGATGCCGGACAAGCTGCCTTTCGATTTCCTGCTGAACCCGGAACTGGGCAGGGACCCCTATCCCGCCTACGCCGCGCTCAGGAAGAGCGGACCCGTCCATCCGATCGACTTCCCGCCCGGCGTGAACGCCTTCCTCGTGGTCGACTACGAGCACGGCCGTCCCGCGCTCAACGACCCCCGCCTCACCAAGGACCTGGCCCGGGCTCTCGAACCGTTCCGCGACCGCTTCACCGCCGGCAACCCGTTGCTCTCCTACAACATGCTCAGCAGCGATCCGCCGGACCACACCCGGTTACGCCGGCTGGTCTCCAAGGCCTTCACCCCCCGGCGGATCGAGGGCCTGCGTCCCCGGATCCAGGAGATCACCGACGATCTCGTCGACGCGATGGCTGCCAGGGGCGAGGCCGACCTGATCGACGACTTCGCCTTCCCGCTGCCGATCACCGTGATCTGCGAGCTGCTCGGCGTACCGGCCGAGGACCGCGACACCTTCCGCGAGTGGTCCGGCGCGCTGATCACTCCGGCCTTCGACGAGGAGCGGGCCCGGCGCCGCCGGGAGGTGAACTCCGCCGTCGAGACCTACTTCGCCGAGATCATCGCCGAGCGCCGGGCCTCCCCGCGCGACGACCTGGTCAGCGCGCTGGTGGCCGCCCACGACGACGACGAACTGCTCGACGACCAGGAACTGCTGGCCACCCTCATGCTGCTGCTCATCGCCGGGCACGAGACCACGGTCAACCTGATCGGCAACGGCATGCTGGCGCTGCTGACCGATCCCGGCCAGCTCCGGCTGCTGCGCGACCGGCCGGAGCTGCTGCCCTCGGCGATCGAGGAGTTCCTCCGCTACGACGGGCCGGTCGAGCGGGCCACCTTCCGCTTCGCGGCCGAGGACCTCGAGATCGCGGGTGTCCCCATCCCCAAGGGCAGCATGGTCCACATCCTCATCGGCTCGGCGGACCGCGACCCCGAGGTCTTCGACGCTCCCGACACCCTCGACATCACCCGCGAGGACAACCGTCACGTGGCCTTCGGCCACGGCATCCACTTCTGCCTGGGGGCACCCCTGGCCAGGCTGGAGGGCCGGATCGCCTTCGGGACGCTGCTGGAGCGCCTGCCTGACATCGAGCTGGCCTGCCCGCCCGGTGAGCTCGTCTGGGTCCGGAGCGGTTCGGTGATCCGCGGGCTGCGGGAGCTTCCGGTCCGCTTCCGGCCCCACAGCGGCGAGAGCCCGCTTTCCTGACGCCCGCGGGGGCGCCGTCCTCGATCGCCGCCGCGGGGCGTGTCCCCGGCGCCTCCGGGACCGCTCTCACCGGCCGCCGCCGCCGATCCTCGTGTGGCGGGGCCGTCTCCTCCGCCGGAGACGGCGTGGGCCCCGGGAGCGTCCGTCCCGGGGCCCACGCGCACCGGTCAGCCGACCGGCGGGAGGCGTGCGCCCGGTTTCGGCCGGCGTCGCCGCCACCGCGTCCGCAAGGTGCGCGTCCGTACGGCGGGAGTCATGCTGG